>CAYHAR010000008.1:0-33661 GCA_964354595.1 uncultured Anaerolineae bacterium
ACCGGCACATCCTTCGGCGGATACTCGGCCTGGCATGCCATCACGCACCTGCCGCATGAACTGCTGGCCGCCTCTGCGCCTATCTGCGGGATAACTGACCTGGTGGTTGATTACGAAACCACTCGCCCCGAGTTCCGTCCTCTCAGCGATGAGATATTTGGCGGCAGTCCCGACCAGGTCCCGGACAAGTATTACGATGCGTCACCGATTAACTTTGTCCAAAACATCGTCGGACGCCTGCTCATCATCCAGGGTATGCAAGACGCCACCGTCAGTCCGGAAAATGTTCGCGCGGTGACCGTCGCCCTGCAAAAAGCTGGCATCCAATACGAAACCCTAGCCTTTGAAGACGAAGGCCACGGCATTATCAAACCCAAAAACCAGCGCAAGCTGTATCTCGAACTGGAGAAGTTCTTTGAGAATAGCTTTGGCTAGACATTTTTCGTCGCCACACCTGCCCAACAGAAGGAAAGGACAATTTTGTTTGCGCCGCTGGCGGAGGTGTTGCAGATCGAGATCGTTCACGCTCGCCGTTCTTGTCACCTGGCTTCAACCGGGCGTATAATATCTTCAACAGCCTTACACAGCAAGCCATGCGACAGGGCGCGACCAAGGAAGAAATCATGGAGACCCTGCGGGTCGCCAACCATGTTTGCGGCGTGGGCAGCCTCTATACAGCCGCAGCGGCCCTGCAAGACATCCTGTAGAAGCGCCCTCTCGTGAACTGGCGCGGATTTCACCGCTCGAGATGTTCGCGCATGGGAACCTGTCGAGCGTGAACTCAATGAGGCTGTGTTGCACTGGCGCTTCAGTCTGGAACAGCTACCTGGTGCTCGGCAACCAAGAGTGGCGTGTTGATGAGTAGCCTGGAAGAGGTGGAAAGTGAGGCCTCGAATTGATCGGACAGCCTTTGGCTCGATCACGATTGAAGGGACTGAGTTCGAGCATGACGTGATCATCCGGCTGAATGGCCGGCCAGAGAAACGGAAGAAAAAACTGTCCAAGGCCATCTACGGCACGTCGCACATCATTTCCTTGGCCGAAGCCGAGCACGTCTTTGAAAAAGGGGCGGAGCGGCTCATCGTCGGGGCCGGGCAGAGTGGCTTGGTCAAGCTCTCAGACGAGGCAGCCGACTATTTCAAGCGCAAGGATTGCCAGGTCGAGTTGTTGCCCACGCCCAGAGCCATCGAGGCTTGGAACCAAGCCCAGGGCGCTGTGATCGGCCTGTTCCACGTCACGTGTTAGTCGTACGGTCACTTGGTGCCCTGACTGAGAAACGCCACGTCTGTTTATGCGCTGCCGCCGACAGTCGCGCGGGACCTGGGCCGATTGCTGGCACAAGAGAAGCTCCTATGAGGCTGTAACCAGGGTGGCGAGATGACGAAGATCAAGATTCCCCAGCCGATTTCGGGAGGAGTGTTACTGTCGTACAAGTGCTCGGCCGAGTGCCGGCATTGTATGTACGCCTGCTCACATCGTTGGAAGGGAGATTGGATCGCACGGGAAGAACTGGAAGACCTGTTGGGCCGGCTGGCGGGGAAAATCAGGCCAAGCCCGTGGGGAGATGAGACCATCAGTCTGAACCACGGACTCCACTTTACGGGCGGGGAGCCTTTCTTGAACTTCCCACTCCTGATGGAAGCGGTCGAGATAGCCACACGACTCCACATCCCCTCGACCTTCGTCGAGACCAATTGCTCCTGGTGCAGTAACGACGAGATGACCAGGGAAAGGCTGCAGCGTCTCAAGCAAGCCGGTCTCAAGGGCATCCTGATCTCGGTGAATCCCTTCTATGCCGAATACATCCCCTTCGAGAGAACCGAGAGGTGCATCCGGATCAGCCAGCAAGTGTTCGGCAGAAATGTCGTGGTCTATCAGTTGGCCTACTACCATCGGTTCAGGCAACTCGGCATCCAAGGCAAGATGCCGCTAGAAGACTATATGGCGCTGACGGAGGGCGAGCGCTGGACGGACCAGGTGGAGTTGTTCTTGATGGGGAGGGCTGCCCGCCAGTTGAGGGGATTCTATCGCACCCATCCTGCACGCAACTTTTTCGGCCAGCCCTGCCAGCCACCCTTCTTGCGCGAGTGGCACAACCACTTTGACAACTATGGAAACCTGGTGCCGGGTTACTGTGGTGGGATCTCGCTGGGTCATTGGAAGAATCTGGACGAGCTTGTGACAGAGGAGATAGACCTGGACGACTATCCTGTCCTGAGATTCTTGATCGCCGAAGATGCGCGGGGACTGCTCCAGTTTGCGAAGGATTTCGGCTACCAGGAATCTCGCGAGGGTTACGTCTCGAAATGTGACCTTTGCCTGGATCTCCGAAGTTACCTGGCATCCCATGGAGACTTTCCAGAACTCGCTCCCAGAGAGTTTTACACACACCTGGGGTGACGTCCGCACTTTTTTTGCAGTGCAGGAGAAGAGGAGGTAACCATGCTTCATAACACGGTCATCGACACGATGATGAAGCGCCACTCGGTGCGCAAGTATACGGATCAACAACCGGATGATGAGGTCATCGAAACCATCGTCCGCGCCGGCCAGCAAGCGCCCTTTGCCGGACAGTTGTGCAGTGTACTGCTGACGCGCAAAAAGAAATTACCGTGGGGCGCGCCGATCATGTTCACGGTGTGTGTGGATATGCACCGCATGGAATTGATCATGGCCAGGCGCGGCTGGACCACGAAATCCAGCGATATCGGGGTCCTGCTGTTCGGCTTGCAGGATGCCACGCTCATGGCCGAGAACATGGTCATCGCGGCCGAGAGCCTGGGGCTGGGCAGTTGTTTCATCGGCGCTCCGCCCTATGTGGCAGATAAACTTCAGAAGAAGCACAAGCTCCCGCCGCGCGTGTATCCCTTTGTTCATTTGGTGATGGGATATCCCGCGGAAACATTTCCGCCGCGCCCGCGTTATCCATTGGAATTTACCTTGTTCGAAGACAAGTATCCAGAGTTGACGGATGAAATGGTTACAGAAGCCATGCGGGTGATGGATGAAGGGTATCTGGCTCAGGGGTATTATCGCCACCTGAAAGCCAGGATCCGCTTGGAAGGGAAGCGTGCCGAGACGTTCACCTACGATGATTATTCGTGGACCGAACATATCTCGCGCAAATGGGGGCAGTGGGATTCTGACCTGCAAGAGTTTTTAGGGCCCATGGAGAAATGTGGCTTTGTGATCGGCGGGAAGCGCGATTGATGTGGATGAAAGGGTGGCGTCCTCATGGACTGGAATCCGCGTCATCTCTGATCAGGCAGGCATCCGGTGGCAAGGGGATCGCCGTGCCGCCATGCCAGCGCCGCAGGTGCGCCAGGCGTCGAAACTGAGTGCGAAACCGAAAGCTCTGCGCGAAAGGCGTAAACATGCCAGGCGATGAAACGACGATAACCCGCGTCACAAGGTCGAAGGATGAGGCCAGACTCAACTACGACAGGTTGAGCAAATGGTATGACCTGATTGCCGGGGGCAGCGAGAGAAAATATCGAGACGTGGGGCTGGACAAACTTGGCGTCAAAGTGGGCGAGCGAGTTCTCGAGATCGGGTTTGGCACAGGCCACAGCGTGGTAGCCCTGGCGCATAAGGTAGGCGTATCGGGTCGGGTCTACGGGATTGATCTTTCCAATGGCATGCTTCAACTGGCAGAGGCCCGGGTCAAAACCGCCGGGCTCTCCGCCCGAGTCGAGCTTGCTTGTGGCGATGCGACTCGGCTGCCCTACGACACGGATTTCTTTGACGCCATCTTGATGAGCTTTGTTCTGGAATTGTTCGACACACCGGAACTGCCGGTCGTTCTGCACGAGTGCCAGCGAGTGCTTCGCCGCCATGGGCGGATCAGTGTCGTGGCGCTCGCCAAAAAGAAAGGGCTGGTGGTTACGTTGTACGAGTGGGCACACGCACGGTTCCCTGGTGCGGTTGACTGCCGTCCCATCTTTGTCCGGCAAACCCTGGAAAGCGCCGGTTTCCAAGTGATGGATGCAACCGAAATGTCCATGTGGGGATTACCCGTTGACATTGTTGTAGCACGGAAAGTACTGCCATAAAGGCGACCGACTGCGTCACACTCTTGCCGGAGTGTAGAGCCAACACACTCACGTTGGCCTCCTGCTTTTGCCGGCCGATTCCCAACGTCACTGCACAAATTGCGAGAATCTGAACCGCCCACGGCGAAAGGCCTGACCCACAATGACGGGCAGTAGAGAATGCACAAAAACTCTTTGATTCGAATTGGCCTGATCCAAATGTACTGCGAAAAGAGCGCCATTGACCAGAACCTGGCACGCATGTCTGCTTGCATAGAGCAAGCGGCCGCGCGCGATATAGACATCCTTGGCTTTCCCGAAATGAGCCTGACGGGTTATGCTGATCCGACCCGGTACCCGCAGGCCATGATCGATCTCAATGGGCCGGAGGTCGAGCGCCTCTGCCAGGTGACGCGGCCCTGCTCGACCACGGTGCTCGCCGGCCTCATCAAAAAGAATCCCGCCGGGAAACCCTTTATCACCCAGATCGTCGTACGAAGGGGAGCCTTGCAAGGATATTACCGCAAAACGACCATCAAGGATGAAGAAGCAGAATGGTTTTCAGAAGGGACAGACGTGCCTGTGTTCCAGCACGATGGGCTGACGTTTGGCATGGCGATCTGCGCGGATATTGGGAACGAGGCCGTTTTTGCCGCGTGTGGACGCCAGAGCGCGCAGATCGTTTTTGAGCTGGCCGCGCCGGGCCTGTATGGAGAGCAGGCCACACGGGATTGGCGTTCGGGCTATGAATGGTGGGAAGGTGAATGTCAAAAGCATCTGAGCCAGTACGCCCGGACGTATGGATTTTGGATTGGCGTGGCGACGCAAGCCGGCCGGACGGTTGACGAAGACTTTCCCGGCGGCGGTTATGTGTTTGCCCCGAATGGCGAACGAGTATACGCGACGGCGGACGAGTTGCCGGGTGCAGTGTACCTGGAGCTTGACCTGGAGACGGGCCACGTGACGAGCCTGTGAGAAAATCCGTTGAGCTTCTATCCAGTTTTCCAGGGTGACGGGAGGCAACCGTGAGCAAAGCAGACGAGTACCGGAACAGACTGAGCAAGCTTGAAGACTGGGATACGTTCCTGCTGCAGGAATCAGGGCTGCCTGGCCCACGCGGCAACCTCGAACTGGCACAGGTCGTGGCGGATGAAGGCAATCAAACCCTCTTTGAACGCTACCTGGCCTACGACGCTGACCAGGCCCCGACCAATTCTCCCTACGAGTTCTTGGCATTTTGCGGTGTGGTCGGCCTGGGCCGCCTCCTAGCCGAGGGCAAAACAGAGATGCTCGCGACCTTGCGCCGCTGCGCGTCTGACCGTCGCTGGCGAATTCGGGAAGGCGTTGCGATGGCGCTCCAGCGTCTTGGCGACGTAGACATAGATGCATTGCTTCGGGCCATGCAGACGTGGAGCACGGGGACGCCGCTCGAGCAGCGAGCCGCTGCGGCGGCGTTGTGCGAACCGAGATTGCTCGGCCGGGCGAAACACGCCCGGGCGGTGTTGCGCATCCTCGACAGAATCACCGCGTCGGTGCGCCAGATCGAGAATCGCAAGAGCGAGGAATTTCTCGCACTGCGCAAAGGTCTGGGCTATTGCTGGAGTGTGGCCGTGGTCGCATTGCCTGACGAGGGCAAGCGGCTAATGGAAAAATGGCTGATGGACACGGACCGCGACGTGCGCTGGATCATGAAGGAAAATCTGAAAAAGAATCGCCTTGCCCGTGTGGATGCGAGCTGGGTAAAACAGTGGCAGTCACGGGTTGGCTGAGGCAACCGCCTGTGAGAGTGATGCACATCCCAGAAAGCCAACGCTGACACGCCGACTGCCATGCACTCGATGATCCAAGTCGAGTGCCGGTGGTCGCGTCGTAGTAGAATTGACCTGTGCGACAGACGACCATCGGCCTGATCGGGAGTTCGCAAAATGAGCTTCATCATCTTTGGCATTACGCTGGCCGCTGAGATGGTGACGACACTTCTAGTGATCGTAAGCATCGTCTGGCCACAGCGAAGGATCTGGCCCCCCGATCAGCCGCACGCCGTCGGGCAGTACGTTATGCTGATTCTGTTCATCGTGTCTGGGGTGGGAGTCGTCTTGCTTGGCCTGGCAGATTGGAACCGTTTCGTCATTCCTGTGTGGGTTCGCATCACCGTGGGTGCGCCGCTCTGGCTGGCCGGCGATCTCCTGGCGCTGTGGGCAATGGCGACGCTCGGCGTCGCGTCCACCTCTGGCGATGAAGGTGCGCTCGTGCGACGCGGACCATACAGCTTTTCACGGAATCCACAGTACGTGGGTTTCATCATCGGGCTGATCGGATGGGCGCTGATGGCAAATTCCGCCCTGACGCTCATCGCGTCCATCGTCGGCATCGTTCCACTCGTGCTGGTTCCGTTTGCCGAAGAACCCTGGCTTCTCGCCCAGCATGGAGCCGCCTATGAGGAGTACCGGCGCACTGTACCGCGCTTTGTCTGGCGCAAATAGAAATCCAAGCCAGCGTTGGCAACTTGCCATTCTTTGCCCGCGCGCAGGAGGAGCGAATCTTCATGAACAAAACCAGGAAACTCAAAGCCAGACAGAACATCGAACTCGTCCCACTTGCCCCGTTCAACTTTGACGCTTCGTTGCACAAGCCCGATCACTTTCCCGCCGCCGACACGCGCTGGGAGCCGGGCGTTCGCTGGCAGACGATGCGATGGCAGGGCCAGCCGCTGGGCTTGAAGTTCGAAAACCAGGGCACTGTTGCTCGACCCAACATCGCCCTGTCTATCTGGTCAGCCAGGCGACTCGGAACGGATTTCGTCAGCCGGCTCACCGACGAGATCAACTACCGATACAACCTGCAACTTGACCTGACCGAGTTCGCCCGAAGGTGGAAGTCGCATCCGACGCTCGGCCCCGTCCTCCGCAGGTGGCGCGGGATGCGGCCTCTGAACTATAGCTCGCTGTACGAATACCTCATCATCGCCATCGTCCTGCAAAACGCCACCGTCCGGCGCTCCGTTAGCATGATGCAGGCGCTGCTAGAAAACTATGGCACGCCGTTGTCCTACGACAGCCAGAAGCTCTACTGCTTCTGGGAACCGCAAGTCATGGATGCCGTCACCGACCAAGAGTTGCGCGCCTTGAAGGTCGGCTATCGCGCCAAATCCATCAAGCGAGTCACAGAGGCTTTTGTGAGTGGCACGATGGACGAGGTTGAATTACGAAGCAAGTCGAGAGAGGAACAGCGGCGAGACCTGCTTGGATTGTATGGCATCGGGCCGGCTTCAGTTGGATACATTCTCTCGGATGTCTTTCACCACATGGATGAGTTGGAATACATCTCGCCGTGGGAGCAGAAAATCTATTCCAGGCTGTTCTTTGACACCGATCCAGACACGCCCGTCCCCGTCGAGCAACTGCTCGCCTACTTCAATGACCAGTTTGGCGAGTATCGGATGCTGGCTGTCCACTACTTTTGGGAAGACCTGTTCTGGAAACGCAAGAACGAACACATCGAATGGCTGGAGAAGCTGATTCGACTGTAACGTGAGTGAGACCATGCTCAACATCTGTTTCAACTGCGGCGTCTATCGCGCCGACAAAGCGATAGAGCCTCAAGGGCCGTTTGCCGTCTCTCGTCATTGACAGGATAACGGAAATGGTTGCCGCCTGGATCCATCAGAAGCTGGGCAACCTGACTTGGCAAAGTGGTGGCCTCACCCTATAATCTTGCTCATCTGCACGCAGCACAGGGAAACTCATGGCCGAACAAATCCTGAAGACGAAACTCTATGTTCCCCGCCAGCGCCCCGACCTGGTTTCGCGTCCGCGCCTGATTGGGCAACTGACACATGGACTGCAAGCGGGTCACAGGCTGACGTTGCTCTCCGCGCCGCCAGGCTTTGGCAAAACTACGCTGCTGGTCAATTGGCAATCCGAAACTGACCATTTGAAAATGGCCTGGTTGTCACTCGACGAAGGCGACAGCAATCTTGTGCGCTTTCTGACGTATGTGGTCAGCGCGCTTCAGACCGTCCAACCTGGCTTGGGAGACACGACGCTGGCGATACTGCGCGCGCCACAACCGCCGCCAGTCGAATCCATCCTGACCGCACTGCTCAACGAGGTCGCCGCACTTGCCAATGACGTGATACTCGTCCTCGATGACTATCATACCATCCAGTCTCCGCCGGTCCATCAGGCGGTCGAGTTCGTGCTCGACCATCTTCCCCCACAACTCCACCTGGTCATCGCCACGCGCGCCGACCCGCCGCTGCCTCTGTCACGCTTGCGAGCTCGCGATGAACTGACCGAGTTGCGCGGTGATGACCTGCGCTTCACGCCGGACGAAGCGGCCGATTTTCTCAACCGGATCATGGGATTGAATCTTGCCGCACAAGACATTGCCGCGCTGGAAGGGCGCACCGAAGGCTGGATTGCGGGACTGCAACTGGCTGCCCTTTCGATGCGCGGGCGGGGTGCCGGGCACCTTGCGGATTTCGTCAGGGCGTTCAGCGGCAGTCAGCGCTATGTTCTGGACTATCTGGTGGAAGAAGTCTTGCAACGCCAGCCACAAGATGTGCAGGCTTTTCTCTTGCAGACTTCGATCCTCGACCGGTTGAGTGGGCCATTATGCGATGCGGTCACGGGGCAGACGCACGGCCAGGCGCGGCTGGCGCAACTGGAGCACGCCAATCTGTTCCTCGTCGCGCTGGACAATGAACAACAATGGTATCGCTACCATCGCCTATTTGCCGATCTGTTGCACGCTCGCCTGAAAGAATCTCAGCCCGAGCAACTGGTCGAGTTGCACACACGCGCTACCGACTGGCTCGAACGCAACGGCCATACTTCCGAGGCCGTAGGCCACGCCCTGGCCGCAGGCGATTTTGAACGCGCCGCCCGGTTGGTCGAACAGGCGGCCATGCCCATGCTTCGACACGCCCAGATGGCGGGCCTGCTGACATGGATCAAGGCCCTGCCGCCTGATGTAGCTCGCTGCCGACCGTGGCTGTGCATCTGCCAAGCGTGGGCGCTGACGCTCACAGGCCAATTCGATGCAGCTCGACCCTGGCTGCAAGAGGCCGAACGCGCGCTGACAGACACCAGAGAAACCCAGGAGATGCGGGGCCACATCGCCGCCATTGGCGCCTACATCGCTACGTTGCGCGGAAACTTGCCCCAAGCAACCGAATTGGCACAGCAGGCGCTCACACTCTTGCCGGAAAGCGATGTGTCTACTCGCAGCGTCGTCGCCTATACGCTGGGGGGCATCCACTACACCACCGGAGACTTTGCCGGCGCGGGCGAGGCGTTTGGCCAGGCCGCACGCATGGGACGCGCGGGTGACAACCTGCATCTCGCCATACCGGCGCAATGCGCGTTGGGCGGGCTGTGTATGATGCAAGGTCAGCTTCACCAGGCCGAGCGGATCTACCGTGAGGCGCTGCAGTGGGCCACCGAACGCGGCGGGCCTGGCTTCCAGGCCATCGGCAATGCGATGACGGGGCTCGGCAATTTGCTGCGCGAGTGGAATGACTTGGAAGAGGCCGCCCAACTAACGGCGCAAGGCATTGAGCACAGCCAACGCTGGGGCAATGTGGACGCCTTGATCAATGGACACGTCGTCCTGTCGCGAATCTGGCTCGCGCAGGGCAAGCTGGATGGCGCACTCGACAGCCTGGCTCAGGCAGAGCAACTGCTCCAGCAACATAGCGTGAACCCCGCCACCAGCGGCAAGGTATCGCTTCATCGCGTGCGCCTGTGGCTGGCCCAGAATGATCTCGCGTCGGCCACGCGCTGGCTGCAAGAACGCGGTTCCACTGCGCGCGAGGCGCCACCGTTCATGCGTGAGCCGGGACACATCATGCGTGCGCGTGTGCTGATCGCGCAAGGGCAGCCGGAGGCGGCATTGGATTTACTCGCAGGGTTGAGACAGCCCGCAGAAAAAGCCGGGCGCTTCGGGCGGCTGATCGAGATTCTCGTGCTAGCGGCATTAGCTCAACAGATGCAAGGCAACGCATCTCAGGCCATGTCCACACTCGAACAGGCGCTGACGCTGGCCGAGCCACAAGGCTATGTGCGCATGTTCGTGGACGAAGGCGAACCGATGGAAGCCCTGCTGCGAAGGATGAAGGCAGAGGGCGAAAGGATGAAAAGCTACGCAGGCACATTGCTGGCTTCGTTTGTCCAACACCCTGTGAGCGACCAAGGACATCCTTCATCCTTCATCCTTTGGTGGAGCCGTTGAGTGACCGCGAACTTGAGGTGCTGCGCCTGCTCGTCGCCGGCCAGAGCTATGACGAAATCGCCCAGGCGCTTGTCATCTCATTGAACACCGCCAAGACGCACATCAAGAATGTTTACGGCAAGCTGGGAGCAAGCAACCGGAAAGAGGCAATCGCCAAGGCGAAGGAACTAGGGCTTGCCTGAAACCCTTGCAAGGGTCTCCCGTCGAATCACCCGTCAATCACCCTCGACGGGTGATTACTTTTCCCCCTGCGCGTCATAGAATGGAGCCAACATCGAACGAGGAGAAAAGCATGAAAAGCGAGTTTACCTTCAACAAGTTGATCGTGCCGGGAGTGGTCATGCTAGCCTTTTGGGGCGTGGCGCTCTGGGGCTGGCTGGCGTCGGGTTACCTGCGCCCCCTGTTCATGTTTGGCTACATCGGCACCTCGATTGGCCTGGGATTGGGACTGTACGCCGTGCTGCCCAAGCAGCGCAAGCCGCTAGGTCGCCGGCTGACGTTGTTCCTGGTCGGCGCGTTTCTGATCGGCTTTGCGGTCTTTATCGGACAGGAGAACACGCAAATCGAAGGATTCATGTTCGGTCTGCTGACCGGCGTCGTCCAGATGGCAGTGTTCCACTATATGATCGCCAAAATCGTGGGCCCCGTTCTGTTTGGGCGGTTGTGGTGCGGCTGGGCGTGCTGGACGGTGATGATCCTTGACCTGCTGCCCTTCACTCGGCCCTCTGGACGCCTGCCCGGCAAGTGGGGCTGGCTGCGCTATCTGCATTTTGGCCTCAGCTTGAGCCTGGTCCTGGTGCTCTTTTTCGTCTTTGGCTTTCGCGATGGCGCAGCGGGCACGGTGGCGGTGCTCTGGTTCCTGATCGGCAACGCGCTCTATTATGCCATTGGCATTGCGTTGGCGTACGCGCTCAAGGACAACCGCGCGTTTTGCAAGTATGTGTGCCCCGTCAGCGTGCCGCTCAAGGTCACGTCGCGCTTTTCGATGCTCAAGATCAAGGGCGACGCCGCCAAATGCAACGACTGCGGCGCGTGCGTCAAGCTGTGCCCGATGGACATTCGCATCCCGGAGTACATCAAGAACGGCCAGCGTATTCTTTCAACCGAGTGCAGCCTGTGCCAGACCTGCACGACCGTCTGCGCTCACGATGCGCTCAAGCTGTCGTTCGGCTTCGACACTTCGCTTCTCTCAGTGCAGGCCCTGGGCGGCAAGGAATTGTTAAGGACGCGATGAGTCAACCAGAAATCTACGAAATCAGGCTCAAGGGCCAGATTGACAAACGCTGGGCAGCGTGGTTTGATAGCTTGGCTGTGACGAATACAGAGGACGGCGAGACGGTTTTGGTGGGGCCGGTCATTGACCAAACCGCGCTGCATGGCCTGCTCGCCAAAGTGCGCGATCTGAACCTGCCGCTTGTATCCGTCAGGCGCATCGGACTCGCTTCACAAACAGGAGAATGACCATGTGGTACAACCCGATTATGATGTGGATATTGCGCTCGCCGCTGCACGGAATGCTCAGCGGCAGCACAATGATCATCACCTACACTGGCCGCAAGAGCGGCAAGACGTTCAGCACGCCCGTCAACTATGTCCGCGATGGCGACGTGTTGTGGACGATCAGTTTTCGCCAGCGGACGTGGTGGAGAAACTTGCACGATTCCCCCGTCACAGTGCGGATACAAGGGAAGGATTTTCCCGGCGTCGGCCAAGCCATCAAAGATCAGCAAGAGGTTGCGGATTGTCTGATGGCTTATCTACGCAAGGCTCCGCAGATCGCCAAATACATTGGCGTGGCGCTCGATGCGAGCGGCCAGCCGAGACAAGAAGATGTTGCCAACGCCGCCCAGACCCGCGTTATGGTGCGGGTTCGACTCTCTGAAAACTGAGAGTCAAGTGTTCAGGCCGCTCGGACATTTACCGCCAGCACGTTGACGGCTCCGTGATCCCTCTGCACCAAGCCATCCACGATCACGAATGCGCTGTGAATGGCCTCGCGGCATTGCTCATACACGGCAGGTGGGACGACGACGTTCGCCATGCCATCGGGATCTTCGACGGCTAGAAAGCAGAAACCCTTCGCCGTCGGCGGGTGCTGGCGCGCGACGATCAGGCCGCCGATCTTGACCTTCTGCCCGTGCTTCAGATGCGGCAGCTCATGGATCGGTTGTGCGCCCGCGCGAGTGAAGGCATCCCGCCGCGTCGCAGTCAGGTGCCCTTCCAGGCTGACACCCGTGAAGGCGAAGGATGTCGCCAGCCTTGTCCAGGCATCCATCGGGGGCAACCTGACTCGCTCGTCTTTGCTCTTCATGGGCAACTCTTTGGGTCGCCGCGCCAGGCGATACGCTTCGGCGATATCCCAGAGGAGTTGACGCCGTTCGCCCATGTAATCCAACGCGCCGGCAAGCACCAGCGCCTCGACATGCGGACGGTCGAGGCCGGTTCGTTTGACCAGGTCGGTCAGTGACTTGTATGGCCCGCGCCAACGTTCCTGTTCCAGCAATTCGATTTGCTCCGGCCCAAAGCCATGCACTGAATTGAGGCCCAGGCGAATGGCCTCGCCCTCAATCGTGGCTTGCTCCAGTGAGTGCCTCAAATCCACCGGCCAAAACTTGACGCCGGCGCGTTGCGCGTCCGATACCACGACGTGCTCAGGATAAAACCCCATCGGCTGATGTCGCAGCAGCCCCGCGAAAAAGAAGAGGGGGTAATGGCAGCGCAGCCACGCCGACCAGTAGGTGATGACGGCAAAGGCAGCCGCGTGAGCTTTTGAGAAGGAATAGCTGCCAAAGGCTTTGAGTTGAGCAAAGATCTGCTCGGCAATCGCCTGTGAAACTCCCTTCGTCGCAGCGCCGTTCAGGAATTTCTGTCGGAACGACTCGATCTGCTCGCCGGCGCGCTTGTGACCCAGCGCGCGCCGCAAGAGTTCGCCTTCCCCCGGCGTGAATCCGGCCACGTCGCGCGCAAGCTTGAGCACTTGTTCTTGAAACAGAATCACGCCCAGGGTTTCCTGTAAGGCGGGCCTCATCGCCGGGTGCAGATACTCGACCTTCTCCGCGCCATCGCGCCGGCGCAGGTAAGGGTGCACCATGTTGGCTTGAACAGGGCCGGGACGGATGAGGGCGATCTGCACCGTCAGGTCGACCAGATTGCGCGGCTTGAAGCGCGGGATCAGTGAAGCCTGTGCGCGCGACTCGACCTGGAACACGCCCACCGTCTCGCCGCGACGGATCATGGCAAAGACTTGCGGGTCGTCGAAGCGCAAGGCCGGCAGGTCGGGCCGCTGGCCGCTGCTCAGGCGGATCATCTCGCACGCATCGGCAATCGCCGAGAGCGCCCGCAGTCCCAACACGTCGAGTTTGATCCAGCCACACAGCTCGAGCGCGTCCTTGTCCCATTGCACCACCGTCCGGTCTTCCATGCTGGCAGGTTCAATGGGGATTTGCGCCGCAAGGTCCGGGCCGGAAAGTATCATCCCGCCGTTGTGGATTCCGAGATGCCGGGGGTAATTGTCGAGGGCGGCTGCCAGTTTCAAGAACTGCTGCCAGCGCGGCGAGTCAAGCTGGCTCCCAAAAACTGATCGCAAGGTTGATGAGTTGAGCAGGCTGCTGGCGCTGTGCGTGTCAATGCTCTCGCTCACGCGATCCAGCGTCTCGTCGGGAAAGCCCAACACCATGCCCATGTCGCGAATTGCCTGCCGCGCGCCGAACGTGGAAACGGTACAAGCCATAGCTGCGTGGTCATGGCCGTACTGGCTGTAGAGGTACTGGATGGCCTCTTCACGGCGGTCAGCGGAAAAATCCAGGTCAATGTCGGGCGCGGTCGCGCGCTCGCGCGAAAGGAATCGCTCGAACACCAGGCCGGCCGAGAGCGGGTCAACCGGCGCGATGTCGAGCAGATAGGCAACCAGCGAGTTGGCCGCGCTGCCTCGCCCCTGGCAAAGGATACCCTGCGAACGAGAGTAGCGCACCAGGTCCCAGACGATGAGAAAATAGTCGGTGAGCTGTTGCTCGGCGATGAGGGTCAGCTCGCGGTCGAGCGTCGCGCGGTAGGCAGCCTGTGCCTTGGGCCGGATGCCTTGGCGCGCGATCCCCTGTTCGCACAGGTGGCGCAGGTACTCGATGGAAGCAACTCCATCGGGGATTGGTGGTCGAGGCATCGTCTGTGGGCCGGCGGGCAAATACGCGTTGCAGCGCTCGGCAATATCCAGCGTGGCGCGCAGCGCATCGGGCCACTCGGAAAACAGCGCGGACATCTCGGCCGGGGAACGGAAAGTGTATTCGGCGTTGTTACGCAAGAGGCCGTTGGCGCGATCCAGCGGCGTGCGATGGCGGATGCAGGTCAGGACATCGTGCAGCGGCGCATCGTCGGGCAAAAGGTAGTGGACGTTGCCGGTCACAATCAACCGCAGTCCCAGGCTGTCCGCCAGCTTGCCCAGCCCCACGTTCAACCGCCGGTCGCCGCGCTCGTGATGGCGTTGTAATTCCAATAGAAACGATTGGCGACCAAACAGCGACGCGAACCGTTCGGCGGTGTGTTTGGCTTTGTCCATGTCGCCGGCCAGGAGCGCGCGGGCGACCTGGCTGCGCCGGCTGCCGGACAGCGCGATGATGCCCTGGGTGTGGTCGGCCAGCCAGCGCCAGGGTAGGGCGGCGAAACCCTTTTGCTGGTCACGGCGAGCCAGCGTGATCAGCCGGCACAAGTTGACATAGCCGATGTCATTCTCGGCCAGCAGCGTCAGGCAGCCACCACCGTTGGTCAGCGTCAGCTCGGCTCCGAGGATGGGCTTGATGCCCGCCTGCTGCGCGGCCTGGACGAAGCGAGGTGCGCCGTAAAGCGCATCATGATCGGTGAGCGCCAGCGCGGGCATGTTCAAGTCTGCCGCGCGCTGCACCAATTCCTCCGGTGATGGAACACCGTCCAGGAGTGAATAGTATGAGTGGGCGTGGAGTTCGACGTACACGCTACCCTCGCCGCCGGTCGAGGAACCAGCGCCCCTTGCCATCGCGAAACACGGTAAACACCACTTCGCCGTTGAGCTCGACCTGGTAGTAGTCACGCGCCACGGGCTGATCCCACCAGTTGTGTTGCTCTCGCCAGAACTCGTACACCTGGTCAACCAGGCGCGCCCAACCGCCCCAGCGCAGCCACATTGGCGTGCCGTCAGGCCGGAGGCCAACATCAATGGAGAGGGGTAGAGGCGGCCCGATCACGCTTGCCAGTCGAATGACGGCTTCGCCGAAACGCTGCTGAAGATTTCGCAGCACCACGCGCAGTCGAGCCAGGCGGGGTTGGTCGGGTTCTTCAAACAACGCCATCTGCCGCGCGCCTTCGTGCCATTCACGCAGCGGATACGCTGACAGCGTCAGTCCGGTCACGCCTGATGAAAGCTTGAGGTTGCCCAACAGCCTTCCCGCCGTGCGGCGTAGCAACTGGACGTCGGAGGACGGTGGCTTGACCGGTGCTCCTGTCGTTTGCGTTGGGTACAATGTCTCGTGCCCTGGCACAGTCTCCTGCGGGTCGGCCGTCGAGACCGTGAGCGAGAGTGCCATCGCGTGGTAGCCTGACTTGTCGAGCTCGCGGGCCAGCCGGCCGGCCAGGTGTTCCAGCACCACCAACACCTGTCGACGATCTACCAACGGTTCTGCCAGTGACAGGCCGCGGCTGAGCATGGGCGGCGGTGACTCGGGCGACAGCGGGCGCGGGTCAATGCCCCGCGCCAGGTCATGGAAGAAACCGCACTCGGCTCCGAACTGCATGACCACCGCAGCGTGTGGTAGGTCGGCGAAACCGCCCAGCGTCGTGATGCCGAACAGGTGCAGGCGGCGCAGCAGCTCTATTGGGGGTTCGGGCAGAATCGTCAAGGGGAGTGATGCCAGAAAGCGCCGCTCGTCGCCTTTCGGCACCACCCACACATGGCTTGATTCCAACGCCGCCTGGCGGGCGGCTTGCAGGGCTGTGAACTTGTTCGCCGCAATGCCGACAGATGGTATCAGTTGCACCGTTTGATGCGCTTGCGCCACGATTTGTTCGGCGAGCGCCTGCTCAGAAGGGAAAGTGCGCGACAGCGCGCCGATCTCGATAAAGAATTCGCCCAAAGCAGCCGTCTCAATCTTGTCAGTGAAATTCGCCAGGACAGATTTGAGTGTATCATGGTGCGACTGGTAGAGTGTCTCGCGAGCAGGGAGCACAACTGCCTGCGGGCAAAGCTGTTCGATGCGGCGGCGTGAATCGCCGGGGCGAACGCCCGAGGCTTCCACATCAGGCGACGCATCCAGGACATGTTCATCCCAAACGCGGAGCACGACGAGAGGCTGATTAGAGAGTTCAGGTTGCAGTGCGGCTTCGAGGCGCGTTGGGAGATGCTCGATTCGCGCGCAGGCAAAGCGCATGAACGACTATATCGCCTTTGCAAGGTCTCTAGGCGGCAGAGACGGTCCGCGGGCAGGCGCATCCGAACAGTGCTTTTCATCAGACGCGGGGGGCGCATCTGGGCTTTCCTGCGATCACTTGCATCCTATGCTCGAAAGCCAATGGGTATTATAGCACATTTGTTCTATTGTGTATTGGCTTTAGCTCAAGGCCAAACGCCTATATCCAGCCCACGAGGCAAGGTGGAGGTTGTGGTTATGCCGGGCCGTGTGGCCATCGGCAGCCGCAGGGAGGAGTGAGACGTCGTTGCTGCCTGTTGCCAATAGTTGAGGATATCAAGCCGGTTGAACGGTTGCGGATCAGGAGCAAGAGAGCCAAGTGCTTCGCCAAGACAGCCACCAACGACACTTGCGCCTGGCACGTCGCCACCGCAGCAGAGGAGGTCGTGACCTACTTTCGTCCATGCAGGTCACACTGCGCGCAGGATGCGGCGGTCAGACTCTAGAGTGACCGTCTTGCCGACTGCCACCTGCATACAACTACAGAGCCGGGATGGGTTCCCGTTGATCGAGCCAATGCGACGGTATGACCGGCGCTGAGAGGGCCACGATCCCGCCGACGATAGCGCAGGTCGTGTCGCAATCTCCCATCCCTCTGGCTGTCCACCACAGGGCCTGTTCGAAATCATCCAGATGATAGGCAGCACTCCACAAACAGAAAGGAACGGTGTCCTGCGCTGTGACCTGACTTCCGGAACCCAGGACATGCACAGCGTCGTACAGGCGGTCGGCGGGAATGTCCATCGCCTGCTGGATGCGTCCTCGCGTCTGACTCTCCGGCACAAACTCGAGCACTCTCTGCAAGTACGCACGACCGGCAAGACGGTCATGACGAGCCGCCATGGCCGCCGCCACGGCGACCGTGATCGCTCCAGCCTGACCCTCTGGATGGGCATGTGTAACGACCGCTGACAAGCGCGCCTCCTGGGCGGCTCGCTCGGGCTCGTCACAGAAATAGCCGCCGATGGGCGCGACTCGCATAGCCGCACCGTTCCCGTAGGAGCCACCGTCAAACAATGCCGGCGATGCTTGGCGCCAATCCGTGCCGGCTGCAATCTGCCGCAAGAGTTTCGCGGCTCCACCGGCATAGCCACGATGAGGTTCGTCCAGATATCGCCGCGCGAAAGCATGAGCCAGGGCATCCTGCTCGATACGTCCGTACGATTTCAAGATTTCAACGATGGACAATGCCATGTGAGTATCGTCTGTCCATCGCCACGGACCGGGCGGGAGAGCCGACGCCGGAGTAGTGTGAGACGAAATGGAGAAGAAGAGCTCACCGAAGGCATCGCCGACCGAGAGACCTTCGAGGCTGCGTAACGCTTTAGCGAGAGATTGTGCTGTGCCCATTGATTACCTTGGAGTCACGGGTCGCCTCGACTACTTTTGTTGCATCTCACTGACAAACGTGCCCATCTGCTCGATAGACTGCCGAGCCTCTGGCAAGAAGGGCGCAAAGGCTTGAAAGACGTGCCACATGTGTGGCCACACGATCGCCGTCGCGTCCACGCCGGCGGCGCTAGCACGCTCGGCCAGGCAAGTCGAGTCGTCCAACAAGATTTCATCCTCGCCCACATGAAGCAGGATCGGCGGCAGGCCGTGCAGATTGGCATACAGGGGTGAAAGCAGAGGCTGGCGTGGGTCGTGCTTGCCCACGTAGCTCGACACCAGGTCCGAAGGGTCTGATCTCAAAACAGGATCAAGCGCGGCCTTCGTACGTCTTGATTGGACCGCCCCGCTCAGGTCGGTGACAGGCGAAAGGCACACGGCGGCAGCCGGGAGAGGATCGCCGGCTTCGCGCAGAGCTAATAACAATACCAGAGCCAGGTTGCCACCAGCAGAGTCTCCGGCTACGACGATCTTGCGCGGAGGGATGCCGTTCTGCAGGAGCAAGCGATAGACTGTCAGGATATCCTCCAGTGCGGCCGGAAAGGGATGCTCTGGCGCCAGACGATAGTCCACCGAGAGTGCCCGCGAACCACTGGATAACGCTAGTCGAGATACCAGAGGCCGGTGCGTATTGAGCGAGCAGAAAACGAATCCACCGCCGTGAAAGTACAACAGAACGCGGTCTGGCGGAGCACCCTCTGGAACCAACCACTCCGCCGGGACATTCCCCAATTGCACTTGCCGGACCGACACCCCGGAGAGCGGCCTCAACAGACGTGCGCCGGACTCGACTCGCCGGCGCAGTTCTTGGATCGGCATACCCTTGTCTCCAAAGAGCTTGACCCGGCGGAGGACAACACGCAATAAACGACCTTGCACACTTGGCATGACTCTTCTCGTACTCCTTGAACGGGGCCCTTTAAAATCACAAGTTGTTGCTGGGCGGGATATGAAGGAAGACAGGCTGGATGATCCACCGATGCAAATCCTTGCCCGCAATCAGGGCAGCTAGTAGAACGACTGCACAAATCCAGCATCTGTTTTATTGTATCACCATGCCACGAATTTGGGTATGGATCGCTCCGCTTGACACCGCCGTCCCTGGTGGTCGCCATTGGCGTTTTCATCCGATTGGTTATACAATGCAAATGGTGATCCCCGCTCGTACATTGCCGCAGAGTCGCCCATGGTTGTCCCGACTCTCCTCTGCAAGTAATATCGTTGTCTCACTTCTGCCGGTTGTCTGGCGGTAGACAGGCGCACCGACCGGGACCTAAACCTATGTCGCCGATTGTTTGCTTCTGCAAGTGACAGTCCGCATCTGTGGAAAAGGCTGCTGCTTGCGCAAAGTTGGTGCATTGTGTCTATCGGTGACGGAATGGGTGACTCGATGAGCACGATGATCACTCACACCAAGATTGTCGTGCCGCGCCGTCCTGCCAATTTGCTCACGCGAGAACGCCTCGTTGACCTCTTGCTCGATCTCCTAGACTATCGCCTGATTCTGGTCACCGCGCCAGCCGGCTACGGCAAGACCTCCTTGCTGATTGACTTTGCCCATAGCGCTGACCTGTCGGTATGCTGGTATGCCCTCGACGAGATGGGTCATGACCCCCGCCGCTTTATCGCGCACTTTGTTGCATCCTTTGCTCGTTGCTTCCCCAAGTTTGGGAAAGAATCAGACGCTGTGTTGAACGCTGCCACGGACGACCTTGGTACAGACCAATGGGTACAGGTCATCGTCAATGAAGCCTATGAGCACATTCGCGATCACTTTGTGATCATTCTGGATGACTATCACCTAGCCGCCGATGACCCAACTATCAATCAGTTTGTCAGCCGCTTCGTCCAGCAAGTGGACGAGAACTGCCATGTCATCCTTTCGTCCCGCATCGTCCCGAACCTGCCCGATCTGCAGACGATGGTCGCTCGCTCACAAGTTGGCGGCCTCACACTGCACGAACTGGCCTTTCGCGCCGACGAGATCCAGGCGCTCGTGACACAAAACTACCATATGAGCATGCCCACTTCAGAGGCCGAGGAACTGGCGCAGGAGACCGAAGGGTGGATCACGGGCCTGCTGCTCTCCGCGCAGACGATGTGGCAGGGCATGGCAGACCGGGTGCGGCTGGCGCGCGCTACAGGCGTGGGACTGTACGACTACCTGGCCAAGGTGGTGTACGATCAACAACCGGCCCCGGTGCGCGACTTTTTGATGCGCACATCGCAGCTGGAAGAATTCAACGCCGATCTGTGCGCGGAGGTTCTGGGACCAGATGCTAACTGGCGGAAGCTGATCGATACCGTGTTACGCGCTAATCTGTTCGTTCTTCCAGTCGAAGATGACAAAACCTGGCTGCGTTATCACTCGCTCTTCCGCGACTTTCTACAAACTCAGTTCGCCCAGACGTGTCCAGAAGAGCGTGAACGTATCCTACGGCGGCTCGTCGTCGTATACTCGGAGCGCGGCGAGTGGGACAGGGCTCATGGTGTATGCCAACGCCTGGATGACATGGAGACGATGGCTGACCTGATCGAGCAAGCCGGTTCGCTGCTTGCCAAAAGCGGACGCCTGACGACTCTTGCCCAGTGGTTGGATGCCTTGCCGGCCGAACTGCTGGCCGCGCGCCCCGCACTGCTCTCGCTGCGAGGCGCGGCAGCTACCATGCAAGGTGAAGTGGCCCGTGGGCGATCACTGCAGAACCAGGCCGAGACCGCCTTTCGAGCCGCAAGTGATCTACCTCGCCTGGCGCGCACCCTGGTGCGCCGTGCAGTGGATCTTCGACTCCTGAGTGAGTATCAAGCGTCCTTGGCGGATGCCGACGAGGCGCTCGCCTTGACGAGCGAGGACGAACACCTGCGTGACACCCAGGCAGAGGCGTTGAGAGCCAAAGGTGCATGTCTGGCGCGCATGGGGCAGATGAACAAAGCCCTCCGGTATCTGACCCAATCACTGGAAGCATTCGACCAATTGGGTGATGAACATTGTGCGGCCATGGTCTGCATGGAGTTGGGTGTGACACATATGAACACCGGACACTACGAGCGGGCTTTGGCGCACTATCACCGCGCCCTTGACCATTGGTGGAAGGTGGATAACATCGTCGAACAGGCCAACCTGCTCAACAACCTGGGGGTACTCGAGCACATCCAGGGGAACTATGAGCGCGCTGCGATGCTTCTGGAAGAAGCAGTGGGCTGCGCGAAGCGAAGCGGATACTGCCGCATCGAAGCGCTCGCCTTGTCGAGCATCGGTGACCTTTACGCTGAATTGGATGCTGCGGAAGCTGCCCTCGACGCCTATCGCCAGGCCCGCGACATTGCCCGCCGGATAGGTTATGGTTTTCTGCTCCTTTACCTCGATCTGGCCGAAGCGGCCGTGAACCGGTCGCAAGGCGAGTTCACTCGCGCATACGCTCTGATAGAGTCGGCTCAACAGTTGGCCCAGGCCAGCGGCTCCGCCCTCGAACAAGGGCTATGGCATCTGGAAGCTGGGCGGTTAGCATTGGCTGGAAACGACGTGCCAAAAGCTCAAGAGCTTCTGACTAAAGCAACCTGTTGTTTTGATGAAGATGATCATCGCATGGAAGGCGCCCGGTCGCACTTTTTCCTGGCATCAGCTTGCCAGGCAGGTGGAAACCAACGGGCGGCTGTGACCAACCTGCAACACGCATTCCGTCTGACCGCCGATATGCAGAGCCAGCACATTTTGGTGGTGGCCGGCCGACAGGCCCAATCACTTTTGGCATCTGCGCAATTCGATCCGGTCATCGGTCCTGATGCTTCACGCTTGCTCAACCTGGTCACGCGGTTCGAGCAGGACATCCCGACCTTGCGCCGCCGTTTACGACAGCGAACCTCAGCCGTCCCCTTTGCGCCGCCCCATGTGGTCTTCAAGGCACTCGGAAAAGCTGAGGTGATCGTGCGTGGGCGACCGGTCGCCAGCGCCGAGTGGGAAGCTCAAGTGGCGCGAAATCTTCTGTTTTGCTTGCTGGCTCACCCTGACGGGATGACCCGGGAAAAACTCGCAGCTATCTTTTGGCCGGACAAATCGCCGGCCAAGCTGAGGACTCAGTTCCCCAAAACCGTTTACCGCCTGCGCCGCGCCCTTGACCAGCATAAGGACGTTGTGCTATACGATCAGGGCCAGTATCGCATCAACCGCGCGTTGGACTATGAATACGACGTGGATGCGTTTGAGGAGAAGCTGAAGCAAGCGAAAGCCGCCGCCAGTGCAAGTGAGCGCATCGCGGCTTATCGGGCGGCGATAGACCTCTATTCAGGCCCATACCTTTCGGAACTGGAGGAAGACTGGGTCATTGTGGAGAGAGCACGGCTGCAAGAGGCTTTCTTGGAAGCCGTCCTGACGCTGGCCGGGCTGTACCTGGAGGAGAAGCAATACGAGGCCGTGATCGATTGTTGCCAGCGTTCCCTCAAGGAAGCCCCTTACTCGGAAGAAGCCTATCAATTGACCATGCGCGCGTACGCCGCCATGGGCAACCGGACCGCCGTAACACGCCAGTTCAAGCGTTGCCAGCAAGCCTTATCGAAAGAACTCGGCGCACCTGTCTCTCCACAAACCAAGACACTTTACAGAAGCTTGATGCGGCGCTAAAGCGCATGGTTCCTCATCGTGGGCAAGCCAGCCAGTTTTCGGGCTGGCCTTTTTGTTTTCCTGTCCTCTTGTCTACTCTTCTGTCTATACTTCTGTCCAGTGCCCTGGTGTATCCTCTGGGCATCGCATTCAGGAGTGTATGAAAAGTGCCGCGTCTATGATCTCTGCACCTCGCTTGGGTAGTTGAACCAACACTGCGTCTATCTGTTGCTGGTCGTGGCGAGCTTTCTCTTTGATGGGGAGCGGAGCGCCAGCCGACTATGGCGGCCGTTAAAGTTAGACGCCCCTGAGCGCGCATCATTCAATTTGCTTTTCATCCAATTCTTTGAGGTTTCGTCCTTATCTGACACTGTCATCGAATGCTTTCTAGCCCAACCCCATAATCTTCGATTGCCTGTCACGGTTGTCTTTCCAAGCAAGTGTCAATAGGCCCCGGTTGCTTTCCACATTCGGTCGCCGCAGAGCTCATCGTTGCCACTTGTAGCCCTTCGTGCAGAAGGCCGGGCAGCATCCATCTGCCCGGCCTGTTCTACAGACACGCGCGCCTCATCTCTCAGCTACGAGGCCGCCTGTCTCCCACGATGGCATTGGAAAATCAGTCGCAGGAAACAATCGAATAGGCCGCTGCTTTCGCACGGTTCTAGTTCTCGTGCATCGCGCCATGCTGCCCGGTGACGAAAGCTTGCGGTGAAGGAAATCGCAGTTAGGAACCCACTCAGCGCAATGGGATTGATCACCCTGTCTGGCTGGGAGGGTCACAGGAGTAACGGAGGCCTTCGGCGCTCCTGATACACACTATCAGGAGGCTGCCATGGATGACCGCCGCAAGATCATCAAAAAGACTACTGGCAAGCGGTAATCCCGTAGCACGTTAACAAGACATGACTTACTGACCGGTTTCGCCGTCCTTCTGCCCGGGCAAGGCGGCGAGACCGGTCAGCAGCAGCGAAGCGACCCGACGAAGCGTCACCACATAGGCCAAGTCCTCTGGTTGCCAGGGCAAACGTCCGATGGGGCGCCGTCGCACCGTCACGGAACGCCCGGCCACCTCTGCAGCAAGACGCCTGGCGTTCAGTGCGCACATCCGCCGCACGGCGACAATGGACAACGGCGAAAGCGTATCTGGCATCTCGATGACGGCATTCACCTGTCTGAGCGCGTTGCGATCCTGTCGAGCGCGATTCAAGTCCTTGACTGTCAATAGGGCATCAATTTCCTGCTCGTGCCGGGTGGCCCACTCGTTGCCCAGTTTCGCCATTCGCCTGGCCGCTTCCCGCTGGCCCAGTTCGTGGTACGCCGTCGAGCAATCGGTCAGGCAACACACGGCGGCAGGCCACTCTTCGCATTCGAACAGCACCTGCCCGCCTCGCTCCAGGACGCCGGTCGCTTCGGAGAACCGGCCTGCATCGAACAACGCTCGGCCATGCGTCCACATCACGCAACCCAGCACACGACCGTGCCCCGAGCGCTCGCACAGTGATCTACCCAATGGCAACGTATCCCGCAAGCCGCCATCGAGGGCCACGCGCCCGCTTGCGCCCAGATATATCGCCTGAGCCAACACAAACCATTGGGGTGTATCAAGATGTTCGAGGCACCAGGCCATCGCGTGGCGCAGATGATCCACATGGGGCTGCCCGGCCGGCACCCCCTCCCACACAGCCGAGTCCGCATCAGACAGCAGCAGCCGAGCATGGTAGAGCGCGTGTCGTTCGGCGTACATTTCGCGTTCCGTTGGACTCGATTGCCTGGCGGCATGCTCTCCGATCAAGACATGAGCTTGATACCGGGGACGCATCTCATCATCTGAGTCTCGCGCCGCCAGTCCGCGCGAGACGAGGTCGCGCAGCTCGCGTCGCGCTTCCGGCGTGGGTATCCTTCTCAGTGCCGCTGTCCAGCTCTCTGTGATCGGCGCTCCCCATGCTCCTGCGCCGAGCACACGGTAAGCGGATTGCAGTTCTCCCAGTTCGTCATAGGCTGCATCGAAGGCCGTTTGCACGCTCTCAAGCGGCGTCAACCGGTCTCGCCCTAATTGTCTCAGAATACCTTGCCAACGCCTGGCACGCAGGCTCACTTCCACTTGTGCGATGTGTTGGCCCACGATGCGAATGGCCTGTGGCGCGCCGCCGACCTTGTCCACCACCTGATGCGCGGCAGCGTCATCTTTCTCTGTCCACGTCCCTTTGGGCGCAAACGCTCGCAGCAGTTCGACTCCTTGCTCGACCGTCATCGGCTGTAGGAGGAGCGCTTGATCCTGTGCGACGCCCATCTGTTCAGTCAAGTCGGATCGCCGAGTCGTCATCACCACACGGCTGTGTTGGCGGTCCACGACCGCCAGCGACTCGACAAACGAGAGGTCACGCACATCATCCAGAATCACGAGGATAGCCAGCCCTTTGAGTTGGTCCCGCAACACATCCCGCCACAGCACCGTCTTGGCGCCCTCGGCCAAGTCCAGGTAATACTGCTCAGCCCACCGGGCCAACCAGACATGCACATCGGCGGTTTGCTGGCTGGCATAGAGCAGCCCATCGGGAAAGTGCGCCATCACCTGCTGGCTGGCCGCAAACATCTGGGCAAGAGTGCTTTTGCCCATACCCGGCGCTCCGGTGATCACCACGTCAGCACATGGCTGGATTGCGCTGGCAGCCGTGTCATCCCGTGAGATCACACAATCCCACAGCCATTTGTATTCCTTCTCCCGCATCACGACCGGCTGTTTGGGCACAGGCATGATCGAAGGTCTGGTGCGCCAGAACTGCTCTTGCAGCGTCTCATAGTCTATGTCGGGGCACACCTGCTTCATTTCGTCGACGGTCAGGGGCCGCCCCAGAACGCTGAGCAAGCGGTACACGGCACGGGGATCGTGCAAGGCATCGTTATAATCCCTCAGCGTTTTGACATACGCCAGAATACGCTCCCAGTCGTGCAGAGAATCCACGTTGAGCTTCTGCTGGCCGGTCTCCAAGCGCGATCCCCACGGCGCCGGAATCTCTGCATCCTGGCACAGTTGTACCAATGCTACGCCGGCGTCCTCGCGAATCCGGCGAACACGCTGCCCGAAGGCAACCACATTTGGAAGAATATTCTTCATCGCACTGAAATGCCGTGAAATGGTTTGAAATAGCTATAGTGTAAAATGGAACCAAGATGTGCGTTGGCCGAGAGCTATGAGGGGAGCATGTGAAGCCATGTCCCTCGAGGTGGCGAAGGGCCAGCAACACAATGCAGGCCGATTATATCATCACACACAAAATCAACCAACGCGGACTTTACAAATCGAACATAGTGCACGGTCACGCAGCGGCGGAGCTTGACTTGGCGGAAAACCGGTATATAATAAACATGCGTAATTACGCATAGCGAGGATGATGATGCCAAGGGTACCTAACAGAGCGATGCTTAGCATTCCGAACGATGTGACGCGCCGAGCGCGGGCACGCGCGATCTCAGAAGGAACCAGCATGTCAGCAATTGTCACTCGGTTCCTGAGAGCTTGGCTGGCAGGTGAAATCGAGGTGCCTGTAGCTGAGCCAGAGAAGGAGATCAAGTCAAAGAAACAGACGAAACGCATCAAGTAGGAACAAGAGCGGGCCGTGCAAGTGCACGAACACGAGCACGACCCTGACCCACACGCCGGAACTGACGGCGCATAGGCTGCAAGTATTCTATCATGCCCTGTAAAGGCAGACAAGCCTTTGCTTCTTCAGCCCGGCGACGGACCCGCTGGGTTTTTGTTTTCCTGGCGCATCGTAAGGGGCAGTGGCGAATGTTCTTGGCCCAATATATTTTCCAAGCTCATCAGGAACGTCTCCCGATGAGCCATCAACAAAATGAGCTTGATAACACTGTAACAAGGATTCCAGACGACTAACGATGTATGCAAAGCAGAAGTTTTTGCCACGCGAGGCAAAGCTCAGAGCGAATGGACTGTTGGACATGCTTTACACGCCAGATGATCTTGCAGACGAACTTGGGATCAGACAACGCGACGTGTATCGGAAGCTACTGCCGGCGGGACTGCCGCACAGCAAGGACAAGTCTGAGCATATATGGATCCACGGGCTGGAGGCCATGCGTTGGATCCACGATCTTTACCGGGGCAAACACTTTCAGTTGGGTGACAACGAAGCGTTCTGCCTCAAATGCAACAAGGTTGTTCCTCTCGTCAATCCGAAGAAATGGAAGTCTGGCAAGATGACCTTGCTTAAGGCTTCCTGTCCTGACTGTGGCAGGACTGTAAATCGAGGAGTGAAGGGAAGATGATAAACCGCGACAATTACCTGGCTGTCAAAGCATTCCTGGACTATCAGGCTCAAGTGATGCAACGCGATCCACTGACGATCAAGACCGACTGGGGTTGGCTCAAGCATCTGCTTCGGTGGGCTGACGAAACACCCTTCGTCAAGGTGGCAAAGATCCGCCCTGTGTTTCCTCAATATCTGTTGTCGGTCACGCGGGGTGACGGGACTCACGCGCCTCTTACCCCACTTGGGGTCAAGAGGGCGTGCCACTATGCTCGGATGTTCTTCAGTTGGCTGCGAATATCTCGGTTCCGAGAGTACCACAAGATTGACCCGGCATGGATTGAGACGATCCATCCACCACGCATGCCGACTGTGCCACGCAGGGAGCGTGAAGTCATCACGTTGGACGTGGTCAGGCAACTCGTCTCAGTGGAAACCGAACCAAGCGATTTGGCAACTCGACGTGACAAAGCTGCAGCTGCTTTCCTCTTTCTATCCGGCATGCGCTCTATGGCCTTTTGTACATTGCCCATCCACTGTGTCAATCTTGCCGATAGAACGGTCACGCAGTATCCAACCATGGGCGTCAAAACGAAAAACCGCAAATCAGCCGTGACGCGTCTGCTCGAGATACCTGATCTAATGGGAGTCATAGAAGAATGGGACTCGTTCATCCGCGCCACATTGCCGGACACTGCCCCGTGGTATCCCGTCATCCACATTTCATTGGGGCAACAAAAGCTGACGGATACGTCACCTGGTCAATTCCGTGGGCACATGCTGCGCGACAATCTGAACAAGCTATTCGAGAAGGCTGGTCTTGAGCCAATGTCGCCTCACAAATTCAGGCACGGTCATGCCGTGTATGGGCTGAAAGCGGCAAAGGACGTGAGTGACCTCAAGGCTGTCTCGATGAATCTGATGCATTCGACCATCGGGATCACGGATCAGATCTATGCGGTCCCGACTGATCGTGACATGCAGGAGCGAATCGCGAAGCTGGGGCAGGAACCAACCGACTGGCGCGACGCCGGAGATGTCGAGAGCCTCCTTCGAGAAGTATTGTCCAGGCTGTCAAATGAGGCCCGGTGATTCGAATGGACGCAAAAAAGCGACTGCCAAGGGGCAGTCGCTTTTTTGTAACGCGGAACTTTTTTATTCAAATTCCGGAACGGCGCTGAGCGGGTGACGGGATTCGGACCCGCGACTCACTGCTTGGGAAGCAGTTGCGCTACCACTGCGCTACACCCGCGTTGCGAGGATGATTATACTCAGCGACCGGTCAATTGTCAAACGACATTGCCTGATGTCGTCATCATCGGCAAAGCGACATAGAAGGTGCTGCCTTGTCCGTTCCCTGCGCTTTCCGCCCAAACCTTGCCGCCATGCGCCTCCGCGATGGCGCGACATAGCGCCAGCCCAATTCCCATGCCACCATACCGGCGGGTCGAGCTTGCATCCACTTGATAGAATCGCTCGAATATCTGTTGCAGCTTGTCCGGCGGGATGCCGATCCCATGATCAGAGACGGCCATGATGACTTGGCCGCTCTCGGTCCACGCGCTCACGCGCACTTGGCCACCCTGCGGGCTGAATTTGACCGCATTATCCAAGAGGTTCCCAATGATCTGCCCCATAAAGTCCGGGTCGGCAATCAGCGGAGGCAACGAAGGCGGCACATCCAACTGAAGCTCGATTTTAGCCTTCGACTTGGCAATCCGCGCTTCCCATGGTCGCATGGCTTGCCGCAGCCACTGGCTCAAATCCACTTGCTCCCACCGCATCTTTTCGGGATCCAATGTCTGCAGCGCCAAGAGCCGTTCGACCATAAAGCGCAGCCGGTCGCCCTGCTGGCGCAAAGTCTGGACAGCCCTCTCCTGCTTGGCGGTGAGCGGCCCCAGGTCTCCCGTCTCCATCAGTTCGATGTAGCCATAGATCAAGCCAAGTGGAGTGCGCAGCTCGTGCGAGACATTCCGGATCATGTCATCCTTGGCTTTCAAAGCAGTCTGCAACCGTGTGTTGGACTCTTGAAGCGAGGTGTACAACTGGGCGTTCTCGATGGCAATGGCCGCCGAGCTAGCCAGCGCTTCCAGCACCTCGCAGTCTCGCTGGCTGAATGTGCCATCAGTTTTATTGATGGCTTCAACCACTCCCCAGACCACTCCCTTGAACACCAGCGGGACAGCCAGCAAGGAGCGTGTGGTCAAGCTAGTCACTGCGTCAATCTGGCCGTAGAAACGCGAGTCATGTTGAGCATCCGTCACCCACGCCGGCTTGCGCTCTCGCGCCACCCAGCCCGCAATGCCGACGGTGATCGGTATCCGGGTCCCCACCAACCCTTCAGAGCCGGCGCCGGTGGAGGCGGCAAAGACCAGCTCGTCACTGGACGGGTCACGCAGCAGCACCGACGTCCCTTCCACGTTCAGCAAGCTTTTGACTTCGCCGATCACGAGCTTGAGCACAGCTTCCAGTTTGAGCGTAGAGGTGATCGCGCGGCCCGCCTGGTTGAGCGCAGCCAACTCTCTGGCGCGGCGCTCCAGGTCTTGGTTCAACCGCTTGACCTCTTCTTCCGCGTGTCTGCGCTCGGTGATGTCTTGCGCCGCGCCGTAAAAGCGCACAACGCGCCCGGCGGCCTCGTCCCATACTGGCCGCGCATAGTCACGCACCCACCGCACATCGCCGTCTTTGGCGATAATGCGGAACTCGACCACGTCCGATTGACCCGCCAGGACCGCTGCCAGATGAGCTTGATAGACAGGCAAATCATCAGGATACACCAACGCGAGCAGGTTTTTGCCTTCTTCAAGACCTTGCCAGGTGTAGCCGGCCATGCGGCCCAAAGCCCCAGCATTCCATTCCAACGCAAAGGCGCCATCTGGCCCGACTCGGAAAGCGTAGGTGATATCGGACGTGAGCTCAGAGATCAGGCGATAGCGCGCCTCACTTTCGCGCAGAGCCGCCTGCTCACGGGCAAGCTGAACGCGATGAAAGGCGTTTTCCAACGCCCAGGGCAGCTTGTAGAGATAGTCCGAGGTCTTGACCACATAGTCGGCTGCACCCAACCGGAGAGACTGCACAGCCAATTCTTCGTTCCCCTGACCGGTGACCAGCACGACCGGTATATCCAGCTTGCGCCCCTGGCGCAGCTCTCTCAACAGCTCTAGACCGTTCGCGTCCGGCAGCTGATAGTCCAACAACAAAACATCATAACCATTAACGGCAAACTGCTCAACACGCTCAAGCACTTGGGCCGCTGTGCTGACCGCGTCAAGATAAATAAAAGGCGCGTGGCGCGCCAGGTGACGACGCGTCAGGTCAATGTCAACGGCATTGTCTTCGGCGTACAACACGTGCAGTGGCCGGGCGCGGCGGGCTGTTTCGGCGCGATGACGCTCGAGAGCGTTTTCCAGCGTCAACGGCAAACGCGCGTGGTACCCGGCGCGCTTGACCAGGTAATCATCCGCCCCGGCTTTGAGGGCGGCGACGGCTGTCTCTTCGTCGCCCGACCCGGTGATCAGCGTTACCGCTATGGGCAAGTCGCGCTCACGAATGTGAGCCAACAAGGCCAGGCCGTCGCCGTCTTGGAGGCGTATATCCGTGAGGACCATCTCGTAAGGGGCTTGCTCCAGCCGGACCATCGCATCGCGCAAAGTGCTGACAACGTCCAGGCGAATGAGCGGCGCTGTCTTGAGCAGCTCGCGACGAGTCAGTTCGGCATCGAGCGGATCATCTTCGACATAGAGGACATTCATAGCTCACCTGGGTGGCATATTGAGTGCGCACCAATACAGATCAATCTGCCGGGCGACTTGTAAAAACTTGTCAAGTCCACCGGCTTGACGATATACGAGTTGGCGCCGAGCTGATAGGCGGCCCGCACATCATGCTCCTCGGCCGAGGTCGTGAGGACGACGACGGGGATGGAGCGAAATTGGGGATGCGTCTTGATGCGGCGCAAGACCTCCAGGCCGTCCACTTGGGGCAATTTGAGGTCGAGCAAGATGACCAGCGGAGGCGGCTCGCAGGCTTCCCAGCGCGCCATGCGCGCCAGGGCCTCTTCTCCATCCCGGTCAACCTCCAAAGGATTGGCCAGTCGGCGCTTGGCAAAGGCGCGCTGCGTCAGGTCAATGTCCATAGGGTTGTCTTCGACGAGCAAGATGCTGCAGCAAGTCAACTCGTTCATACTCACCTTGGAATCTCGAGGTAAAACGTCGCACCTGCGCCCGGCGCGCTTTCGGCCCAGACGCGCCCGCCCATGCGCTGCATGGCTTTGCGCGCAATCGCCAGGCCGATGCCGGTGCCAGGATAGTCTTCGGGGCCGTGCAAGCGCTGAAAGATGTCAAAGATGCGGTTGTGATACTGCATGTCAAAGCCGACGCCGTTATCACGCACCCATAGTATACACGCATTTTCCGTTTCGCGTCCGCCGATCTCGATGCGCGGCGCGGACACATCGCGCGTAAACTTGATGGCATTGTCAATCAAGTTGCGCAAGACCTGGGCCAGGCCGGCCGAGTCGGCCGGCACGGACTCGCACGGAACGTCTACCGTCAAGCTGACGTTGTGGGCGCTCAAATCATCAGCCCGCTCGGCGACCAGCGCCTCGAGCAGGGCCAGCAAGTTGACGCGCTCGGCGGCAAAAGAGCGCCGCTCCATGCGCGAATAAGCCAGCAGATCGTCAATCAATTGAGCCATCCGCAGAGCGGCCTGGCGAATGTTGTTCAGGAACCGGCGGCCTTCTTCGTCCAGCCGGCCGCTATAGTCTTCGAGCAAGATGCGACTGTAGCCGTCAATGCCGCGCAGCGGCGTCTTTAGGTCGTGCGAGACGGAATACGCAAATGTTTCCAGCTCCTGGGTCGCCGACTGGAGCTGCGCGGTTCGTTCGATCACTCGTTGCTCCAGTTCCTCGTTGAGCTTGCGGACTTGATCTTCAGCCTGCCGACGCCGGGCGATCTCTTGCTGGCTGGCCTCGTACAACCGCGCGTTCTCAATCGCGATCGCCAACTGGTCCGCCATCGTTTGCAGAACAGCAATGTCCTCGTCCGAAAAAGCGGCTGCCTCGGCGCTCTGCACGGTCAATGCGCCAATCGCTCGACCGCGCGCGATCAGCGGCAAGGCTATCTCGGAGCGCGTCATGGGCAGCAGGGGATTATCAAAGCGCGCCGCTTCCGCGCCCACATCCAGCGCGATGCGCGCTTGAGAATGGGCGATGCACCATCCGATCATGGACTCGCCGCCGATGGCGAGCCGATGGCCCGCGGCCAGCATCTGGCGACCTGCTTCGCCCGTGCCCGCCCGCAGCACGGCATACTGGCCGGCCTCATCTACCAGGAAAATGCCTACATAGTAAAAGCCGAAACTCTCCTGGATCAAATCCACGGTCTGCTGCATCAACACTGCCGGGTCAAGAATGGTGATGGCCGATTTGGAAATCTTGGCCGCCGTCTGCAACTGAGTGGTGCGATACGTGAGATCGTGCAATAACCGCTCGCGCTCAGCCTCGGCCAACTTGCGTTGGGTAACGTCCAAAACAACCCCTTGATAGTGCGTGATCACTCCATTCGAATCGCGTCTGATCCACGTGCGATCATCGGTCCAACGAGCCTCGCCCGTGCGGGTGACGATCCGGTATTCCTGAGTGAATGCCTCACGCCCCTCCCGGCTGTACTGCGCGACTTGATCCGCCACCCGAGCCAGGTCGTCGGGGTGAACGATGCTGGCATAAGGCAAGCGCCCAAAGTCCTGGGGTGTATACCCAAACTGCCGTACGCTATCGGAGACATATTCCACAGGCCAGCCTTCAGCGGCACGCCAGAGAAAGGCGACCGCGGGGCTTTGGTTGATAATTTGCTCCAATGCCACGCGTCTTTCCGAGGTCTCTCGCAGCGATTCTTCGGCCTGTTTGCGCTCGGTGATGTCACGGGTAATGACCTGAATGACTGACACCTGGTCGCCCTTTCGCAACAAAGCCGGAAACACCTCGATCCACCGCGCCTCGGCGCCGCCGCGAACAATCTTGATTTGCATGGGTGGCAAGTTTTCGCCACTCAAGGATCGCGTAAAGAGGTCCATAAATTGCGGCAAATCCTCCGCGTTCAGCGTGCCCATCTCCATGAACGGCCGGCCGACTATTTGCTCGCGGCGCAACCCGCTGATGGCGGTCGTCGCGTCGTTGCAATCCAGGATGAGGCCATCCAGACCGATCAGCGTGATGGACTCGGGGGAGGATTCGAACAGCGTCCGGTACTTTTCTTCGCTTTCTCGCAGCGCGGCCTCCGCCCGCTTGCGCTCAGCGATATCGCGCGCGGCTACCAGCATCCGGTCTCGGCCACTGATAACTGCACGCCTCATATTCACCTCAACCCAGAATAGACGCCCCTGCTTATCTTTGGCCCTCCATTCAAAAATCTGCGGCTCTCCTCCCAGCGCCTTTTTCATCCGTTCCATCGCTTCCGGCAGGGTGTAGGGCCTTTCGCCTGAACTCAAGGCTCCGACATCGAGCCGACAGGCTTCCTCACGAGTATACCCGTACATCTCACACATGCGATGGTTGACATCAACAATCGCGCCGGTATCCACGTCATGGATGAACAGGGCATCATTCAGCCCATCCACAATGGTCCGGAACCGTTCCTCGCTGTCCCGCAGCGCCTCCTCAGCCCGCTTGCGCTCGGCCAATTCCTGTTGAGCCGCCGTGTACAGTTGAGCGTTCTG
>CAYHAR010000008.1:33761-36072 GCA_964354595.1 uncultured Anaerolineae bacterium
CCCGCTTGCGCTCGGCCAATTCCTGTTGAGCCGCCGTGTACAGTTGAGCGTTCTGAATCGCGACGCCCACGTTCCCAGCGATGGTCGTCAGCAAGCGCACGTCGGCCTCAGTAAAGACGTTTTCCCGCTCGAAATTCTGCACGCTGATGACGCCGACAGCTTCATCCCCGGCCAACATGGGCACACCCAACCAGGCCTTGGGGTACTTGTTTTCGGGAATGGGCACACGTCTTCCACCCAACTTGGCCAAGCGTCGCTCATAATCTTGATTGATCAAGAGGGGTTGACGCGATCCAAAGATCGCAGCGGTCAACCCGCCGGTCAGCGGAGCCGTCCCAACGTTCAAACGACGCCCGAGAGCCTGCCAGTATGGAAAGTGCATCAGGTTCGTCTTGGGGTCATACAGGGAGATATACAGCCCATTAATATCAAAAACCCACGCGAGTTCTTTTGCCACCAGCTCGAGCAAGGCGTCCAATCCCAGTTGCGAGGCAGTGGCCTGGCTGATAGCGTTGATCGTAGCCAGCTCATCGAGGCGCTGCCGGGTTTCCTTCTCAGCTTGCCATCTCATCAAAGAGACCGCTGCAAGGTTGGCCAATACCTTCATCACGTCCATCGAGGGCAATGTCTGTCCCTTGGGCACCGCCACAGTGGACGTGCCGACAAGCTTGCCACCGTAACTCAGTACCAGGGCCACAAAGCCGCCAACGCCAAAAGATTCTTGGATCACCGTGGCGACCGGCTTGGAAACCGCGCCAAAACTGATCTCGGCAAGACCTTGCAGCTCTGAGACGATCTCGGCCAGCATCCGCTGTTCCATCTCGGGGCTGACCGGCATCCGCATCCCGACCATGTTGTGCCCCAACAGCTCGTTGGCCTTTGCCAGGAGGGGATGGCTGACGGCGATGTGCCTGACGACGAGCTCGCGAGCTTGGGGGTCATACACCGAGATACTGGCGCCCAATGCGCCTGTGATAGATCTGAGTCTCTCTGCGATCAACTCCAAGATGTCGGTTTCGGGAGAAGCAGCGGCGAGTTGGACTGCCAGCTCGTTAGCCGCCGATAGATAACGCGCTCGCTCTTGAGCCTCTCGCTCAGCTTGCTTGCGCCAGGTAATGTCACGCGTGACGCTCGTAAAGCCTAGCGGTTTGCCGTTTCGGTCGGCGACAACTGATGCGCTCAGTTCGGCGGGGAAGCGAGCGCCATCCTTTTTGAGAAACGTGTACTCGAGGTATCGGATCTGGCCAGCCTCCAGAGTCCTGCGGAGGTTTTCGATAGCGCGGGGGCGCTCTTCTGGCACAATCAGATTGAGTGCGCTCATCCCCATTATCTCTTCCTCACGCTCAAAGCCATGCATGTCCGCTATCTGCTGATTGCACAAGAGGATTTGGCCCTCCAGGTCGGTCAGCACGATGCCATCGGCAGAAGCAGACACCAGGCTACGATAACGTCCTTCACTCTCACGCAGCGCATCTTGCACGACGGCGGCCTGGACGACCGACTCTGAGAGCGAGTGCGCCATCAGGAACACCATCGCCATGTACGAGTACTCGATGACATATACAAATTGATACAACTTGCTGCTCACGGCCGTGTCGTTGAACACTCCGATAAAGAGCAAAACAACCGTCAAGAGCAGCCATCTGGCCTTGGTGCGCTGTCCGCTCCGGTAAAAGTGCGCGCCAATCGCAAGCGCATACACAAATACTGAAACCCCCGCCACGCTTTGAATATTCGTGACGGGGCCGGGCGTCATTTCGTAATACGTGATCGCGAGATTGAAAGGAAGTTGAATCTCTTTGGCGGGCTGATCCATCAACCAAAAGACCCCCGGCCGGTTCGCCAGCCCGCCGACGGCAGCCAGAAGGAATATGGCCGAATACGCAAAAATCCACCAGGTTGGCTTGCGCGAGAAATAGTCGTTGACGAACCAGATAAAGGTGACACTGGCCAAAGCCAATGCAATGACTTGGGCGCGCTGCCAGGGAAAACCCTCCGCCACCGAACGGGCGTTGTATAGACCGGCAGAGAACACGTCGTAAAAGCCGACGACAAAGCACATCAGCGCAAAAGTCAGATTCTCCCGATGCAGGCGGTGACGCCAATAGATCATCAGATGATAGACGCCCACGTAGAGCGCGATGCCGGCCATGACCATGGGAGGAATAGAAAAGACGCTCATGTTTCTCCCTCTAAATTACTTGCAGCTTACAAAAAAAGCCACAGGCTACGACTGGCCTGGGGCTTGAGACACAATCTATAGTAAATAGGAACACCCCCTAAAGAACGACTCCCGGTTGAGCAAACCGGA
>CAYHAR010000009.1:0-36012 GCA_964354595.1 uncultured Anaerolineae bacterium
CCAATGGATGGAAGTACCTGGCCGATTCCAATACCGAGTGGGGACAGAGCCTTAAGGAGTTGAAGCGGTATATGGATGCGCGCGGCTGGCCGTTCATCAAGCTATCCATATTCACGCTCGCCGACCCGGCCGCGTACGATTTGAACTATGAACCCCTGCCGCCCACGAGCCATACGCCGCAGGTAATGCCCGCGCGGTTCAATCCGCCGCCGGGCCGGTATGCCATCAGCACAACCGCGCTTGATGGCCTGGGCATAGTCAACCCAGATACGTTTGACTGGTTTCGTCATCGTGAGCCAGTGGCGCGGGTGGCCCACACAATGTTTGTCTATCAAGTAGACCCGCCGGCAGTGACACAGACGTGGGTCGCCCAATGTTCCATTCCAGAGGCGCCGTTGGACCCAGAGACCCTCTCCGAGGGCCTGGGGCGGAACGACTTGCGGCAGGCCACATTCGATTGCACGCAGTCATGGCTGTATCCACAGGGCGCAGGCTGGTACGTGCTTTCCAGCGATGTTTCTTCGCGGTCAGACCGCTTTATCACTTTACACTTGGCACGTTCACACCTGGTTTACGAGCAAAAATCATTTGAGTTGATCACGCCATTCAGAGTTCATGAATGGATGTCGAGCGAAGCGGTCGGCCTCGACCGAATCCAGGTGGGCATCGCCGCGCCGAGCGAGTGGCCTCCGACGCAAGCAGAAGCCGAGGGAAGCAAGCTGTCCGCACCGTTGTTGTTGGAAGGTGGACTGGAATGGTTGGGATACAGGCTTGGTACCTCTCAAGGGCGCGCCGGGCAGACGGTAGAACTGGAGACACGGTGGCGAGTGAACCAACTGCCGGAGCAGCCCCTCTCGTTGATGGCGCATCTGCTGGCTCCAGATGGGCATCCAGTATCGGTTGGAGACGGTCTGGGCGTGCCCATCGAGGACTGGCGGGTTGGTGACACGATTGTGCAACGACATGTCTTTGAGATTCCACCCGACACCCCGCCCGGAACCTATTGGGTGCAAATCGGCGCCTATACGCTGACAGATTTACATCGGCTTGCCATCATTTCAGGCGCACAACCCGCCGCGGATCGAATCGTGCTGACTCGATGGGAGGTCGTAGATTGATGCGAACCGCGTCATACCGCCCTCGCTTTGATAGCTGCCTTTTCTTCATCATCTTGATTATCGCCGTAGGCGTGTTCGTGCGAACCGTCCGGTTCGGTGAGGTGCCGCCTCCCCTGAGCTACGACGAAGCCTGGAACGGCATGGATGCCGTCAAGACGCTGAAGGAAGGACCGCTGATTTTTTATCCCAACAATTTTGGGCGAGAGCCGCTGCACATTTGGCTGACGGCGCTCTCGATCAAATTCTTGGGCAGCACGCCGGTAGCAGTCCGCCTGCCTTCGTTGCTGTTAGGCTCGCTCGCTCTGCCCGTCTGCTATCTGATGACTCGCGAGTTGTTTGGCCGCCGAGTCGCCCTATGGGCTTTGATCGTCATGGCGATTACGGTCTGGCCGATCCACGCGAGTCGAATCGGCGTCCGGCCCATTGGCCTTCCGTTTTTCAGCGGACTGGCAATATGGCAAGTCGCCAAAGGTTACAAGACGAGGCGCTTGCGTCATTGGATTCTGGGCGGCTTGTTCTACGGTGCAGCCTTTTATACTTATCTCTCTGTCCGCTTCACTCCGATTGCAGTCGCGGCATTTCTGCTCTATCTGATTGTGACCCGGCAATGGTGCTTGAATCGCCTGCTGCTGTATGGAGGCCTCGCTTGCATCGTAGCCTCCGCGATCACCGTAATGCCCCTGGGGATTTATTTCATCACAAATCCCGATGCGTTTGTAGCGCGGACGGCGCAGACCAGCATCTTGAGTCCCGCCACCTCCCCCGGCGAAACCATCGCGGCGCTTGCGGATTCCATCCTCCGCGTACTGGGTATGTTCAACATCCAGGGTGACTTTACGGCGAGCCATAACATTCCATACCGTCCAATGTTTGACATCATTACCGGCGCCGCTTTCTTAGTGGGAGGCTACGAAAGCTTTCGACGATTCCGTCAGGCAGAGTACGCTTTCGTTTTAATATGGGTCGCCGTCATGCTGGGACCCACCATCTTGACCACGGGCGCTCCGGTATTCCCACGGGCAGCCGGCATCTGGCCCGTGATGGCGATTTTACCGGCGCTGGGGCTGGACCGGATCTGGGACGCTTGCGCGGGCGGCAGGCGACTCGGCGCAAAACCTGTGTCTTTGGCGATGGGCGCTGCGATGCTCGCCAGCCTCTCGATCACAACGTATGACTATTTCATCCGCTACGATCAGATGGATGAGGTCAAGTACACGTTCCGAGACGCTGGAGTGCAACTGGCCCACCAAATCAACTCGTTTTTGGAAACCGGATGGACCCGGGGGGCCATCTACGTCATCGAAAAGCCGGCCAGGGCAGACCGCCGCGTGTACGTTGATTACCAACTGTGGAAAGAGTGGCTTCCTGCGCACTTTCTCGTTCCCCTGTCGCCGTCCTTTGTCGTCCCTGGCTCAGGAGGAAGAGCCGGAACTCTGGACAAGGCTGCCGTGCCAACGACCCTTTATTCCTGGTGGAATCCCGACTATCCGGGCTTTTGGCTGCCTGAAATGAATCTGCTGCCGCGCAACTCTAAGATTGAAATGCATCTGGGGCCGCTGACCAAGGCGCGCAGAGCGATCACGACGTTTCCAGAGCCCCTGCCTGCATACATCGTTTTCACGGCGGCGCCCTACCCAACACCACCTGCGTCTATGGCCCGTTTCGAGCCTGGCTTTGACCTGGTTGAATCAACCGTGCAATGGGCTAATGGACGATTACGGGTTCACCTGGCCTGGCTGGCTCGACAGTCTATCCCTCAAGACTATACCGTGTTCGTCCACGCAGAGCAGGATGGGAACATTGTCGCGCAGCATGATGACGGCCCGATGGGAGGCTGCCCGGAGATGGTAGGTTGCTTCCCGATGACCCAATGGCGCCCAGGTGATATCGTCGTGGACGACCTCGAGTTCACCCTTCCCCAAACGTGGAACCCGCGCCACAACCGTGTCTGGATGGGGGCGTATCACTGGTCAGACACGCAGCGAGTGGGAATTACAAGCGATCAGTTAAAAGTCGTCGAAGGGCGGGTTTTGCTGTTCCCTTCTGATGCCACCCGGTGATATTCGAAAATCCCGTAGCCGACAGCTGCCCCGCTGGTAAACCTGTGTTATGCTTGTGCCGAGCAAGCAAAGCCGAGTAAGCCCAATCGCCAAATGTGATCGCCGGAGGTTCCCGTGAGTTTGCCAGTGCTGATTTTGTTGGAAGGTTTGTTATTCGTCGCGACCAAGATGCGCCCTTCTTCTTGGATGGGGAACTTGTCTTTCTGACGATAGAATGCTTTCACCGGTTGGCTGTGTTCGGCTACACTTGTTTCCAGGGCCAATTCCGGCAACGTCAATCCCAGCAACCGCGCCATCACCTCCAAGCCTTTGTCATACGCACCGTCCACCGCCAACAACTCGGCACTTTCCATCAGCAGGTCAGAGTAGCACCGCTCCGGCAAGTTCAATGCATCATCCAAAGGAAACACACCAGGCTGGCCCGACATGTAAAAGTAGGCACGCTCAGTTGATCGTCACAAAAACCGTGAGCAGTTACCTTTACCCAAGTGCCGCGTCGTGGTGGTCGTTGGCTAGATGTCCGGCGATTTCGACTGACCCGGTTCAAGTTCATCCTACGCGCGCTGGAGCAATTGTACGGATGCATCTATGAGATCGCCGCGCCTGCCGTGCCCCAGCCTTGAAAAATCGGATCTCCTGAGACTCTAACTTGTTGCGAACCTATCCTCAACAAATTGAGGATTTCGCTCTAGCTCGGAATCGCGCAGCGTCACATCGGCAGTATCTACTCTGTAGAGTTCGCCGTCGTCGGCGCGGATCAACAGCGCGCCCAACTTGTCCACGCCCTCGGCCAGGCCCGCGATTGCCTGTATGCCGCGCCGGGCCACAACCTGGCGACCGAGTGTCACGAGTCGCGCCGACCAATCAGCAGCAAGCTGTTCGTCGCGGTCCATCACAGCATAGCGCGCGGCGAATCGCTCGACCAGCGCGCGCAGAATCGCCAGCCGGTCCACCTCGCGGCCCAGTTCCATCATCAAGCTGGTCGCTTCGGGCAAATCCGCTCGACCGCGAAAATCCACGTTGACGTTGAGGCCCAGGCCCACCACAGCATATTCGATGGTATCGCCAGAGATGGATGTTTCGGTGAGGATGCCGCCCAGCTTGCGTGTGGCGTATGGCGTATGGCGCGTGGCCGGTTTTTCAGCGACGACATCATTCGGCCACTTGAGCACCACGGGCAAACCGGTTGCTTGCTCAATGGCTTGGACAGCAACCAGACCGGCCAGCATCGTCAGTCGGGCGGCGAGGGCAGGCGGAAACGTGGGCCGGAGGAAAAGTGACATGGCGATCGCGGCCCCAGGCGGCGACCACCACGCGCGTCCCAATCTTCCGCGCCCGGCGGTTTGCTCGTCGGCGATGACCAGCGTGGCTTCCGGCGCTCCTTCTGCGCCAAGCTGCTTGGCAAGATCGTTGGTCGAGCCGACCGTCCGCCGATATTCGATGCGGCGCGCGAATTCGATACCGCTGAGCGCGCGCATTATGTGTTCATATGAAAATTCCACAGGCTGCTCTGATTCCTAGCGCTTGTCAGGAGTCCCTATCTCCACAACGACAACTGGTACGCCGGGCGGCGACCATTGAGGAGGATGAACGGCGCGGCGCGTGTGGTGGCGACGCCGAGCTTGCGCAGGTCGGCCAGCTCGCGCAGGCGACCTGTGCGCCGCTCGTGCAAAATCGCTTCCGCCGTCTTGGGGCCAATGCCGGGCACGCGCAAAAGTTCCATCCGCCCGGCGCAGTTGAGTTCAATCGGCGCATACGCCAGGTGTTGCCGCGCCCAGGCGACTTTGGGATCGGTGTCGAGCGGCAGATTGCCGCGCTCGTCAAAGATCAAGTCGTCGAAGCCAAAGCCGTATTGGCGCAAAAGGAAATCGCTTTGATAGAGACGATGCTCGCGCAAGGGCGGTGTGGGCGGGTGATGCTCAAGCGGCGTGCCGGGCACCGGGCGAAAGCTCGAAAAGTAGACGCGCGCCAGCCGCGTCTCGCGCACCACTCGCGCCGCCGTGGCAAGCAGCTCGTGGTCGCTTTCGTCCGCGCCGCCCACCACAAACTGCGTCGTCGAGCTAGGCCCGCCGCCCTGCTGGCGCCGGATGGATTCGATGAGGCGCAGCGGGCGCACCAGCTCTTCCACAAAGACTTTGTGCGGGGCCAGTTGCGAGAGCCGCTGCGTATTGGGCGCTTCCAGGTTCACCGACACGCGGTCAGCCAATTGCATGGCGCGGAAGATTTGCTCGAACTCTGCGCCGGGCATGATTTTGAGGTGGATGTAGCCGCGAAAACCATACTTGCCGCGCAAAAGCTCGGCGGCGGCGATGAGCTTGTCTTGCGTGTGGAGACCTCCACCGGCGATGCCGCTACTGAGAAAGATGCCTTCGGCTTGGCCGCGCCGCGCCATCTCGTCGAACGCGCGTGCCATCTCGTCCGGGCTGAACGTGACACGGCGGAAATCTCGCCCGGCGCGAAAGGCGCAGTAATAGCAATCGCGCTCGCACGCGCTTGTCATCAGCGTTTTGAGCAACGCGATGCGCTTGCCGCCTGGCATCACAGCGTAGTGGATGTAATCGGCGGTCGGACTCGCGCCGCACGCCGCGTGGGTTGCACCCATCGCGCCGACTTCTTCCGCCGGCTCAACCGCCATCAGTTGACTGACAGATTGTAGCTTGTCAAAGGTGTCCATCTTTGATCTCATCAACTCTTACAAAAGTTCAAGAGCCTTTGCCTGGCGCACATCGTTCACCTCGTCGCGCTTATTATACGAACAGACGTTCGGAATGTCAAGCGTCTGACGCAAGGCCTCCGAGGTTCTCCAAATCCGAGGTCTGAACAGTTCATTTGACAACCCTCACCAAGCGACGTATACTTTTGCCCGTCAAAGATCAGCATCTCATAGGAAACGGGAGGAACCGATGGCAGTCAGCGGAGTGAGACTTTTCATGCGGCAAGGCCCGCGGGTCGGCCAGGCGTTTGACTTGATCAAGCCCGTCGTCATCATTGGCCGCGAGGCGGGCAATGATGTTGTCATCGAAGACGCGCAGGTCAGCCGCCATCACGCCAAGCTGACGCAGCAAGGCGCGAGCTACATCATCGAGGACCTGGGCAGCACGAACGGCACGTTCATTGACGGTCATCGCGTGATGACGCCAACGCTTCTCAGCATCGGCGCCAGGCTGGGCTTTGGCGATACGGTCGTGTTGGAAGTTCAGCCAGGCATCGTGGGTGAGCAGCCCCAGCCCATGATGCCACCTTCGCCTCCGCCGCCAGCCTATAGCCCACCACCAGCCTATGTCGCGCCGCCTCCTGCTTACGGCGCTCCTCCGCCGCCCCCTTACGGCGCTCCACCGCCGCCTCCGGTGGAAAAGAAAGGTCCCAGTTGTTGGGTGTGGGGATGTGGCTGCCTGGCCGCGCTGGTTGTCTTGGCAATTGTTGCTGGCGTTCTGCTCTATTTCGTTGCTCCTCCCAACGTCGCCGGGCCGATTTGCGACATGCTGAGTCAAGTCGGATTAGGAATGTTGTGCAAATAAGAAACCTCCGAGGTTCGCGAGAAACCTCGGAGGCCTGGATGGCGCAAGAGACCCGAAGGGTTGATGAAACCCTTCGGGTCTTTTTAATACCTCAGCAGCGCACCTACGCCCGCCGCGTTCAACTCCTTGTGACCGGAAACCATCTCCACACGCCCACCTTGCTCGATCACCTGTTGGATGGTGGTCTCGACCGCGTCGGGAATGTGGCCCATCATCCCGCCGCAGAACGGGCACTTGTCCAGGCGTTGCCCGGTGACGTAGGCGCACTGTTGGCATTGAAAGCCTTCCGCTTTGTAGCCTTCGGCCACGAGCAGAATCTGCACGCGGCCTTCGTGCGCGGCGCTGAGCGTATCGTCCAGGCGCACCACGCCGCCCTTGCCTTTGGCCGCGGCGGTGATGATGGCATTGGCTAACGCCGTCTCGTGCTCGCGCTCGACCTCGGCCAGAATCTCGAGCGCTGCGTCGCGCACATCGTTCTCGTTGATGCCCATATCCGCCGCAAAGGTGCCAATGACGCGGTCGGCCCAGACGCGCGGCAATTTGGCCTTGAACTGCTTGAGCGTCTCGGCCTTGCCGCCCAGCAACACATTGCGCGGCTGATGCGCCTCGCAAAAGGCTACGGTCAACTCGGCGGCTTCTTTCAGGTTGCGCGCCGCGACTTCGTCTTGTTGCTTGTTGGCTGTGGTGGACGCGCCGCCGCGCCGGCCTTCAGTTGATCCGCCGCCCGCCTTGACGCGGCGGACCGGCTCGCCCATCATGCCTTCCGTCCGAATCAATTCGCCCACGTGATACAACATGAGCCGCACGCCTTGCCTATCTACAATGGCAACGACGAACCGGCCAAACGTATCCCACAAATTCGCCAGCGGCGTGAGGTAAGGCTTCGGGCCGACAAAGACTTGATCGGCGACCGGGACGGCCAACGCAAAAGTGCGCCAGAACTTGATCTCGGCGCAAGAGAACACGGCCATGCCGCGTCCGCTCCAATCGTATTCCAAATCGAAAAAATGCTCGACGGCGGCAATGTCTTGACTGGCCGCCTGTTCGCTGGCGCCGTGCAGCAATTGGCGCAGCGCCAGCTTGTATTCGTCGGTGGTGTGCTGCGAGGGATCAACATTGAGATAGAGGCTGAGCACGGGCGCGCCCGTGCCGTGGTATTCGGCCAGCTCTTGCAAATCCTTTCGGCTAAACATGGAGCCTCCTTGTTAATAGTCTCCCGCGTCAAGCGCCGGGGAGGCGCGACGCGCTACTTGGGGCGTTCGCCCAGCTTGACCTTGACTTGCTGTTCATTCCCGTCGCGGATGATCGTCACCGTGACCGTCTGCCCGACTTGAGTGTGATTGACCAGATAAGTGATCATGGCGTCAAAATCGCGGATCTCGGTTGCGTCAATCGCAATGATCATATCTCCGCCGACCGCGACCTGAACGCCGCGAACGCGCGCCGTCTTGTTGCTGCCGCGCAATCCGGCCTGGTCGGCCGGGCCGTTGGGAGTCACGGAGGAAATCAACACGCCGCGATCCACCGGCAGCTTGAGCGCCACAGCCAGCTCGGCGATGCTAAAGCGATTGTCCGAAGTCACACCCAGGTACGGATAAGAAACGCCGCCTTTTTCGATAAGCTGCGGCACGACGCGCTTGACGGTGTTGACCGGGATGGCAAAGCCCACGCCGGAATTGGCGCGCACGCCGCTATCAGTGCGGATGGCTGCGTTCACGCCGACGACGCGCCCGCGAATATCCAGGAGCGGCCCGCCGCTGTTGCCGGGGTTGATCGCCGCGTCGGTCTGGATGATCTGCGGGTTCTGGAAAAAGCCGCCATCCTGGGCGCCCTGCTGATCCGCCGGCAGCGTGCGGCCCAGGGCGCTGACGATGCCCACTGTCATGCTGCCTTGCAAGCCAAACGGGTTGCCGATGGCGACGACGCGCTGGCCCACCTTGATCGCGTCGCTATCGCCTAGCTCGACGGGCGCTAGCCAGTTGTCCGGCGCATCTACTTTGATGACCGCCAGGTCGCTGTACGGATCGGCCCCCACGACTTTAGCCATCGCGACGCGCCCATCGGAGAACGTCACCTCTAACTCGGTTGCTTCAGCCACAACATGGTTGTTGGTGACGATGTGACCTTTCTTGTCAATCACAAAGCCAGAGCCGGAGCCGAGCTCGGTCGGCTGGCTGCCATCCCCGCCCGAGACGGTAATATTGACGACGGCCGGGTTCACGCGCAGGTAGAGATTTTCCAGCAGCGTTTCTTCTTCAGAGAGCGCCCCGCCGGCAGAGGCAGGCAACGGCGTCGGCACAAAGCTCGTGGGGATCGGATTCGGCCTGGGCGGAGCAGGCGCAGTGGCGGGAACGAGGAAAGACTCGGCGCTACACGCTAACGTCACAATTGCCAATACGATCACCCATACACCCAATGTCTTTTTCATTCTACCTTCCTCAACCATGACAAGGAGACAGAGCCCCGGACACAAGGAGAGTATCTCCTTGTCACCTTGTCCGCTGGCGCGTGTCACCTTGTCTCAATTTAGACAACTCTCGGAACAATTCTTGTTCGCGCTCGCTCAACTCTTGCGGGATCATGACGCGCACTTTGACGACCAAGTCGCCGCGCGTCTTGTCGCGCAGGCGCGGCATCCCCTGGCCGGAGAGACGGATGGCGCGGCCCGATTGCGTCTCGGGCACGATCTTGAGCTTGACATCGCCGCTCAGCGTGTGGACGACCGCTTCGCCGCCGAGGATGGCCGTGTAGAGGTCCACCGGCAGATCGCAGCGCAAGTCGTCGCCATCGCGCTCGAACTCTTGATGCGGCAACACCTTGACAACGAGGTAGAGATCGCCCGCCGGCCCGCCGATGCCCGACGTGCCCTGCCCGACCAGGCGCACTTTGGTGCCGGTCTTGGCGCCGGGTGGAATCTTGACCTCAAGGCGCTGACCGTCTTTCGAAAGAGCACGGGTCGTCCCAGCAAAGGCTTCTTCCAGCGTGATTTCGATTTCTTGCTCGTAATCCTGGCCGCGCACGCCTTGCGCCGACGAGGCGCGCGAGCCGCGCGTGCCTGCCCGTCGAAACACGTCTTGCCCGGCGTCCGCCCCGCCAAAGATGGAGCTAAAGAAATCGGAAAAGCCACCGCCGCCAAAGAGGTCATCCAGGTTCCCGCTATACGCTTCGCGGACGCGCGCGCCGCCGGGCTGTCCGCCCATTCCGCCGCTCGCCCACTGGCTCCAATCAAAGCCGCGCGGGTCGCCGCCCGTGCGCCGATACTGTTGATAACTCGCGCCCAGTTGATCGTACTTGCGCCGCCGCTCCGGGTCGGACAGCACCTCGTAAGCTTCGTTGATCTGCTTAAAGCGCTCCTCGGCTTTCTTGTCGCCAGGGTTCATGTCCGGGTGATGCTGGCGGGCGAGCTTGCGATACGCCTTTTTGATTTGGGCCTCGCTGGCTTTTTTGTCCACGCCCAAGGTTTTATAGTAATCCTGATAATCCATAGCTTTTCACCACACCCTCCGCGTTTCTGGCAATCATTGTAGGTCAGTTGGCCGTGAGTGTCAAGAGGACAAATGACGAACCCCCGTAAAAGCGCAGGGGCAGGTGACGAAGGACAAAGGCGGGTTTGGTCCTTCGTCTTTGGTCAGAATAAATGTCGCCTCGCCGGGCTGAAAGGCTTGCCGGGCGAGGGCATAGACTGCCAAATCAAGGTTATAGTACACGGCGGTCTTTACGTATCGCATCCCCAGCTTTTCCATGACGCAGCGCGAGGCCGTGTTTTCGGGCACGGCCAGCGCCATGATGCGTTCAAGCTCCAATTCTTCAAAGCCATAGCGGAGGCTGGCAGTAGCGGCTTCGGTGGCATAGCCTTGGCCCCAATGCGGCCTAGCGAACAGGTAGAGCACCTCGACTTCATTGGTCGTGTCTATGAACTTTAATCCGCACCAGCCGATCAGCTTCTGGCTGGCTTTGTCGGTGACGGCCCACCAGCCAAAGCCGTGCTGTTCCCAATGGCCGATGATGAACCGGAGCGTTTTCTCCGTCTGCTCCCGCGTGCGAGGGTTCCCGCCGGGCAGATAGCGCGTCACGTCCGGGTCGGCCAGAATCGCGGCGAGGCGATCCAGGTCGTCCAGCGTGAAAGGACGAAGGGTGAGACGTCGGGTTTCAATAGAGGGTGGCGTCAAGGGTTGCTCTGCTTGTGCCGTATCGCGAATCGCACATCGCGTAGGAGCGCCCTCACGGGCGCGATGGTCAGTTAGCGTGTTGGTATGTTGACCGAGATCAACAAGTCTTGATCGCTGATGTTTTCGTAGGCATGGGCTTCGCCCGCAGTCACTCGAACGACAAGACCCGGCATCGCTTTGAATTGCTCGTCCTGCACCCAGACGAGGCCCTCGCCGCTAAGAAAGTAAAACAGGTGACCGTAATCGTCCTGGTGCAGGGCGAACTTGCCGCCGGGCGCGACGCGAGTCAACACTAGCTTCGTGTCTTCCGCCAGCAACGTTTTGCCATAGACCTCACGCGCCACATCCGGGCGCACAGGTCGCCATTCGAGTGACGCGGCATCAAAAAACTCGCTCATGCTCAGTGTCTCCTTGCGCCTCAAGCATCTTTGAGTTTGATTCCCCCTTGCTGGCGTGGATGTTGGCCGAGGATGCCGGCATAGAATTCGCGGATGGCGACGAAATCGGCCTGGAGGTCGCCGGTGGGCACGAACGTCGGGCCGATGCCGCCCACCTTGCGGCGATAGTCCAGAAAGCCCATCGCGATGGGAACGCCCGCGCCCAGGGCAATATAGTAAAAGCCGGATTTCCAATACCCGACCAGACTGCGCGTGCCTTCGGGCGCGATGACGAGGATCATGTCTTTGCTCTGCCGAAAGGCCGTTACCATCTGATCAACAAAGTTGGTGCGAACGCGCCGGTTGACCGGGATGCCGCCTATCTTTTTCAACAGCCCACCAAAAGGCCCACGAAAGAATGTATCTTTGCCCGCCCAGCGCGGATGGATTCCCAGCGCGCCCCTGAACAAGAGCATGAGAGGAAAATCCCAGTTGGATGTGTGGGGAGCAGCGATCAGCACGTACTTGTTCGCGTCGGGCAGAGTCACTTCAATCTTCCAACCCATGACGCGCAGGATGGCGCCGGCCAGGGTTTGGGTCAACGTTCGTTTGGAGAGAACTAGTGATTGGGTCATCCATCGCTCATTTCAAGTCGCAGGGCATGCTGGGCTTGATGCTCCGCAATCCAAAATCCTAAAGACGCTGAGCAGAGCCAGGAGCATGAGAGCGTGTCTCATTGCGATTCGATCTCCTCGATCAACTCGCGGATCTCGTGCATATCGGGGTCCATCTTTTGCCCACGCCTGAGATAGAGCAGAGCCTTTTTGACATCGCCTCGCTCGTAATACATTCGCCCCAACTGAAAAAAAGTAGGCGCGCCGGCTATTTGGGGGTTCAGATCAACCACACGTTGTAGCGTCGCAAAGGCTTTGTCTTCACGGCCTGCGAACAGATCGGCCCCGCCCAGATTGACCATTAATGCTGTATAGTCGTCCGACCGATTGGGCTTTACGGACTCGAGGAGTTGAATAGCACCGTCTGGCCGAGCGGACCGTATGTAGGCAACACTGAGGTTGATGGCGATGCTCGCATTGTCCGGCTCAAGCCTGTGCGCCTGTTCCAATACTTGTGTTGCCTCGACTAGCCGACCGGCTTTGAGCAAATTGCTGCCGCGATTCGCCAGGTGATACGCCTGCTCTTCCGGCGTCCATTCTTGATAGGTGTTTGGATCGTACCCGGTCAGCCGCAGCGGCTCGCCGCTCCCATCGTGGTGCACTCCGACCCGATCCCACACAAAATCCAGGTAGCCGCGCCGGCCCTCTCGCTTGTTCCAGAGCGTGACCGAATCCAAGATGCGATACAAGCAGCGCAAGAGGACAGGCAACGGGATGGCAAAAGCTTGCTCAGCGCGCATTCGCACGACTTCTTGCATTTGGTCTACCACGGCCTGCACTGGCTCGGCGAGCGGCAGGAGAACAGGCGTTTGTCCCTGCTCCTCGGCCTCGTAAATCACCATCAGCGCGCGCAGCGCCTGCATCACTTCCGCGTCGTTGATGCGCTCGTCGCAGTCGGCGGCAAAGACAATACCTGCCTCCAGGTTTTGCATCACGTCGAGATAGTCGTCAATCTCGTGGCGGACGATGGTGCCATAGCGCCGCTTGACGCGCGTCGGCGCTGAATCCAGATGGCGTTGCAAGTCGGCCGGCGAAGGTGGCACGACGATGATCAGCTGCGCGCGATCGGCGGCCGGCTTGAGAAACAAGTCGCAGGGCAATCGGAATAGTTGAGCTGGTGCAATTGGCAGCAGCGGGCGCAGATGTTCCGCCCGCTCTTGAGCGGACAGGCACGCTTGCCCAACGCGCGATGACACTTGGCGCAGTCCAGCATTCCTACGCTCCCCTTTCACATTTGTCGCTTCACATCTCAGCGGCTCGCCGTTCCACGCTGTTCCGTATCAATCTTGTCATCAATCGGCGCAGAGGCCGACGAGTCTTGCGCCATGATCCAATCCATCACCGGCTGCCGCCAGTTGATGGCGGTATCGTAGCCATTCGGGTCTTGCTTTTGCAGCGGGAACTGGTCGCCGCCGGTGTACATAAAGTCGTTGACCAGCACACGATAGGCGGCTTGCGGGTCAATCGGCTGGCCGGTTTGGGTCAAGATGAATCTGCCGTTGACCCACTTGACGCCCGAAGCAGCCACGCCGCCGCAGCACGTCAAATCCTGCAAGACTTGCGCGCCAGTCAGCTTGACATCGTAAAGCGAGTTTTCAAACGGCAGCACGCCGACGACATCGCCGAACGTGATCTCGCCAGCATTGATGTCTTGCCGGAACCCGCCGACGTTCGAGATGGCAATGTCGGCCTGCGGATAAGCCCACAGCCAGGCATCGGCCACGAGGTTGTACATCGGCCACGGGCGCGCGATGCCTTTCTGTGTGTAGCCGATGACGGTGTTGAGTTGGGTATCGGCCTTGGCTTGCCACTTGTCCACGACGGCCTTGACTGCCGAATCAGGCGGAGCGGCAGGGCTGGCGGACTTTTCCCATTCATTCTTGACCAGCTTGACCTTGACGCCAGTCAAGCGCCCGGAGGCAACGTCCACATTCAAATCCACGCGGCTATAGGCGTGATAAAAGTTGCCCGACTCGAAGAGCCATGTGCCTCCCACCTGGCGATTAGCCGCCTCGTGGCAGTGCCCACCAAACATGACCGGGATGTTCAAATCCTTGACTTGTACCGCGAGTGTAACCAGCTCGGCCAGGCAGACGTGCCCCAGCACCACGACGACGCTCGCGCCTTTGCTCCGCACCTCCGGCACGTATTTCTTCAGCGCGGCCTGGTAATCGCCAAATTCCAAATCGCTGACGTTTTCCCGCTTGGTCACCTGGGGCGTCTCGCGCGTGGAAAGCCCAACAATGCCGACCTTGATGCCGGACACGTCAAGCAGTGTGTAGGGCGCGGCGAAATCAACCGGCTTGCCATCCTTGGTCGTGACGTTGGCGGAGAGAAACGGAAACCTGGACTCGTCGCGGCGCTGCTTGAGCACATCGCACCCAAAATCAAAATCGTGGTTGCCCACTGCCGCCGCGCGATAGCCCATCGCGTTCATCGCTTCCGCAGCCGGCTCGCCTTTGAACCACGTCGAGATGGCCGGGCCGGTCCATGAATCGCCGCCGCTCAGCGCGATGGTTGAGGCGTTGGGATAGCCTTCGTTTTTGGCCCACAGCCCCATCATCTCTGCCGCGCCGCTGGACATCCGCTTGTTCTGCTCGGCGGGCAACAGCCATCCGTGCTCGTCGTTCGTGTAGAGGATCGTGATGGTTGTTGACGCCCCCGGTGGGATGCAGGCCGATAGCAAAAGAACCAAAGCCAGTGAGAGGACCGCAAGCTGTTTAACCCTCATTCTGACTCCTCAACGTGATGCGTGAGGCGACACTTACCGGCGCGCAAGTGCAGGTGTAAGTGATACACGATACACGCCTACACCGGGTCATTCCCACGTGTGATTCGCCAGACGTGGGCGATGCGCTGCAACGCGGTCAGGTTGGTCAACACCGCCAGCAGCCACAAGACCGGCGTGACCTGGTTGAGAATCAACGCGACGGCGATAATCAGGAACCGCTCAAAGCGCGTGAGCAGGCCGACCTTGCAGTCCAGTCCCAACCCTTCGGCGCGGGCGCGAGTGTAGCTCACCATCACCGACCCGATGATCGAGACGAACGCCAGGATGACCTCGGTGTGCCGGCCCGCGCGGAGAAAAGGAATCATCATGCCCATCAGGATGGCCGCGTCGGCGTAGCGGTCGCTGGTCGAATCGAGAAACGCACCAAAGCGCGTCTTGCGGTTCGTCAGCCGGGCCAGTGTCCCATCCAGCGCGTCAAAAACGCCCGCCAGCAAAAACAGCCATCCGCCCAAGCGGGTGTAGCCCAGCGCCAAGACGACGGCCACGCCCAGCGTCATCGCCAGGCCAAACAACGTCAGCATGTTGGGCGTCAGTCCTAACCGCCCCAACAGAGTCGCTACAGGCACGAGCAGCTTGCTGCCCCACGTTCTGGCCCAATCGGAAAACGTAGCGGGGCGTTTCTTGGGTTCTTGCGTTGTCACAACCGTTTCTCCAATCTGAGGCTTGCTCGCATGGTGCGCCCCGGAAAAGCGGCCATCACACGCGCGCGGACAGCGAAATAGTATTCGAGCACACGCGTCGCCACGATGGGCCAGGCATATCGCTGCGCCTTTTCGCGTCCGAGAGCTCCCATCCCGCGGCGACGCGCTGGGTCGCGCAACAGCGAGATGAGCGCGGCGGCCATCTCCCCCGGGTCTTTGGGCTTGACCAGTACGCCCTGCGAACCGTCGTCCATCACGTCGCGGTAGCCGTCAATGTCGGAAGCGACGATGGGCACGCCAGCCGCCATCGCCTCTAGCAGCACCATCCCGAAACTCTCCATGCCGATAGAGGGCACGCAGAACACATCGGCGGTACGGTAATAGCGCGCAAGCTCTTCATCGTTCACGCGGCCCACAAAGTGGACGTCCCGCAATCCCAGTTGCCGCGCCTGAAACAAAAACGGCAACACTTCCAAATTGTCATACGCGCCCACGACGATCAGTCGCGTGTCAGGGAGATCGCGTTGAACGGCCGCAAAAGCGTCAATCAAATGCGCCAGCCCTTTGCGCTTTTCCAATCGGCCCACGAATAGAATATTGAGCGGCCCGTCCGCAAACTCTTCGATAGGGCGCAGGTTGGGGCGACCAAAAAGTTCCACGTCCACGCCGTTCGGAATCACGCTATAGTCCGCCGGAAAATAGCGCGCGTGATATTGCCGCGCCGTCTCTGAAACGGCGATGTGACCATCCAGGTTTTTAAAGAACCGACGAAAGATCGGCGCGCCGTAGTAATACGCCCGGCTGACCGGGCGGTAGGAATGAAATGTGCCGACGCAGATCGCCTGCGGCACCAGGTCGTGGTGGCGCAAAATCGCCAGCGGCAACGTGGGCATCAGTGGCTCGTGCAAGTGCAAGACGTCGTAGCGGCCTTCTTGCAAGATGCGCTTGGTGCGCCGGTACGTGCGCGGCGAAAGGCTGATGCGCGCGATGGAGCCTGCAAACGGAACCGGGATGATGGCCGACGAAGTATTGATGACGTGCTCGTCAGTCACCTGTTCGGAGCTGGGCACGAGGATGCGCGCGTCGTGTCCCAGCCGCGTGAACTCACTCGCCAGGTGGCTGAGGTGATTGTTCACGCCGCCCGGCACGCTGTAATCGTAAGGCGAAACGAGAGCGATTTTCATTTGATTTCGGACACCTGCACTTGCGCCGAAGCGCAGCGCAGGTGCAAGTGTTTCAGATTTCGGGTTGCGGTGCGCGGATCAAACGCGAGTCACCGACCGAAATCCGCAGTCAACCATCCGCAATCCACAGGGGCGTGGTCAACACCCATTGCTCCGGATGAGCGGTGACGGCTCGCTCCAACTCTCGCACACCAAAGTCGAGCGCGGCGCGATAGGCCTCCTCGCGGTCAGCGGCTTGATCTGGCGCAAACGTCGGCCCCAGTTCGAGCCTGGCACGCCCGTCCGGCAAACGATAGCAAAAGACCGCCACCAGCGGCACGCGCATCTTGGCGGCGATGTGGGCATAGCCATCCGGCACGCGCGCCGGCTCACTCAAGAGCATCACCTCTACACCGCTGCCCGTCGTGTCACGGTCGAGCGCCAGGCCGACGGCTTGATTTCGCTTGAGCGCGCGGAACAGTTCCAGCAGCGGCCCGTCGGACGGGATGAGCCGTAGGCCGTGGCGCGTGCGAAGGCTTGTGACGTACTGGTACACCCGCTCGGGGTGGATGTGCTCGGCTGGCCCCAACAGCGGCAGCCCCATCGCGCCGACAAACTGCATTCCGGCTTCTGGATTGCCCAGGTGCGCCGTGCACAGCACGACGCCGCGCCCGGCAGCTCGCGCCGCTCCAATGTGTTCCCAACCGGCGACTTGCACCAGCGCGCGCATCTGCTGGCGGGTCAGCGCCGGCAAGCGGAACAGATCAAAATAGTTTTGAATCAGCGCGCGATGGGCCAGGCGGGCCGCTTTGTCCACTTGTGTTGCAGAAACCGACGCTCCCATCACGTGGCGGAGATTGGCGCGCAAGCCGCGAACGGCCTTGACATTGCGCCGGTAGCCGAGGTCGGCTAGCCAGCCAGCGACGGCGTATCCTATACCGGTCGGAACGCGCGGCGCAATCGCTCCGAGAGCACGAAACGCAAGGTAGGCATCCATCTACCGCAGCACTCGCTCATCGCCCACGCGCTTGGTGATGCCTTTCGCGTCCAGGTGCTCCAGCAACGCCAGCGCGTACTTGCGGCTGGTGTCGAACAGGTCGCGCACCTGCGCCACGGTGATGCTGCTATTCTTTTGAATGTGCTCCTTGACGCGCTCGACCATCGCCGCGTAGGTTTGCGGCAGAAACAACACTTCGTCGCTGACCTTGACCAGCTTGCCTTGTTCCAACAGCACGGCCAGCACGTCCGCGCCGATGGCAGCCTCGGCCTCTTTGATGGATGGAGTGGCATACGGCGCGCCGCGGAATCGCGCCAGAAGCGAATCCACCGCGCGCTGCTGGTCGGGCGTGAGCATCACGGCAAAATCCGGCGCGCGGACGAACGCCGCCGACTCGACGAGGACGCCGCTTGTGGCGGCGAGCGCCATCACGTCGTTGAAGAGTTTGGGCGCAAGCCCTAGCTTGCTCTTGAGTTCTTCACGCGGCATTCCAGGGCGAAGAGGATAGGTCGTGTGAAAGGTCAAGAGTTCGCCCGCGATTCTGCCGGAAAGGGACGACCAGGCCGCGCGCGAGATGATGGCTTGATTGGACTGCAGTTGTGCGGGCGAGCCGCCGAGGGCGAGCACGTCACCCGAAGCAGCTAGCTCGTTCAGCAGAGGCATGGCCGCGTCGGCGGCCATGTTGGTTTTCTTGAGCAGCTCGGCCACTACCATCGGCCCGGCGGCGTCGAGGGCTTGCAGTAGAATTTCGGATGGCGAACCCTGGGCGAGCGTTTCCAGGTGCGCGATGACTTGGCTCTTGAACCGGCGATGGCGGTGTGTGGGGTGCGCATCCACGACCACGCCGCCGCCCAACGTGAGCGACGGCGAAGGCAAGCGCGCGATAAAGCGGTCGCCTTTGACCAGATTGAGCGGCTCGGCCAGGCGGAACTGCACCCAGCCTTCCGCGCCGGGGGCGAGCTGCTCATCGCCCAACAGCCGCACTTGCGCGGTCGCTTCGGTCGCACCGTGAAAGAATTTGACTTGGCTGTTGTGCCGCAGCGGACGCGCCGCATCGCCCAAAAGCTCAAAGCGCGTATCCACCAGCAGCGTCGGCGTGAGCCAACCGGGAGTCGTCACCGTGTCGCCGCGCCGCACGTCGGTCAGATCCACGCCGGAAAGGTTCACCGCCACGCGGCTGCCCGGCGCCGCGCGCTCGATCTTTTTCTTGTGCGTCTGCAAGCCGCGCACGCGCGCGGTCAGTCCTCGCGGCAAAATCGTCACCTCTTGTCCCTGCGCCAGCGCGCCGTCAATCAGCGTGCCTGTGACGACTGTGCCAAAGCCCGCCACGGTAAACACGCGATCCACACCCAAGCGCGGGCGACCACGGTCTGGGCGCGGCGGGCAAGCCGCCAACACGCGGTCCAGTTCCGCCAGCAGTTGCGGAATTCCGGCCCGGGTGCGCGCCGAGACGGGAATGACGGAAATGCCTGCCAGGCTTGTGCTTTCCAATGTCGCCGAGACATCGGCCATTACCAACTCGAGCCAATCGTCGTCCACCAGGTCGCGCTTGGTCAGCGCCACCATGCCATTGCTGACCTTGAGCAAGTCGAGGATCGCCAGGTGCTCGCGCGTCTGGGGCATCACGCCTTCGTCGGCGGCGACGACGAGCAGGGCGGCGTCAATGCCGCCCACGCCGGCCAGCATGTTTTCGATAAAGTCAATGTGGCCGGGCACATCCACCACGCCGACCGATTCGCCGCTGGGGAGCGTGAGCCACGCAAACCCCAGGTCAATCGTCATCTCGCGCTCTTGCTCTTCCTTCAAGCGGTCGGGATTGATGCCCGTCAGCGCCTGAACGAGCGTGGATTTGCCGTGATCAACGTGACCGGCAGTGCCAATGACGCGCACGCTTTTTCTCCCTCACGATTTCTTGGTTCGGTCGCCGCCGCCCAAAACAGTTTTTGCGGGCCGCCCTTTTTCCAACACCGCCTGCTGTGTTTCCACGACTTGGCGCGCTGCGGAAAGCGAAACTTTGGAAATTTCTTCGAGGCCGTCCCACACGACCTTGAACTGTCGCTCATGCTCCGGCAGCTTTTGTTCGACTCGTTCCAGGCGCGCCTCCCACGACTCGTGCAGCCGGTCGTGCTCTTGCCACTGCTCGAACCAGGTGAGCGTCTGGCGCTTCCAACGTTTCTCCTGATCGGCCTGCCACTCTTCGACTTGCTTTTTCAGCCGGTCTTCGGCGATGCGCTGCATCTCGGTCACCTCGGCCTGGCGGCCCTCAATGCGGGTCTGAAAGGTCTTGATCTCTTCCAGCGAGCGATGATTGGCCATTGCCATTTCCTGCATCCGCTGGTAGCCAGCCACGTGATCGGGGATCGGCGCAATCGCCTTGTTGACCTCTTCGGTAAAGGCTTTCATTTCCTGCGCGCGGCGAAAGTCGTTGAGGCGCATCTCTTCGAAAGCCTTGTCCTGTTCCTGCACCCGCCGGATGACTTCTTCGATGCGTGAATGCACCCGCTGCTGGTTCTCTTCGAGCAAGGCCGCTTTGCCAATCAACGTGTCCAGTCTTTTGGAGGTGTTGTTGCTGCCCTCCTCGAGCTGAGCGATGCGCTTGTTATCCTGGCGGCGACCTTCTTCCAGGTAGGTCACGGTCTGGATGCGCTCCTCGGTGCGCGCGGACAGGTCCTCCACGCGCTGGCCGACGCGCGCCAGGACTTCGCCTAACCGGCGCTCCTCCGCGCGGCGCATCGGCAGTTCGTCTTCCAGCGGCTTGAGCCGGGGCAGTTCCTTGCGAATCTCGGTGATGCTGCGGTTCGTGGCATCGGCATCCACTTTGCGCAACCGCTCGGCTTCCCGCACAGTCTTTTGATGAGCGTCCTCGCGGCGATCCATCTCGGCGACGAGGTCGGCTTTGTATTGCGCGAACAGCCGGTCAAACTGGGCGACCTTGCCCAGAGTCACTTGAGCGGCCGCCAGCGTCGCTTGCAGCTCCTGGACACGCTTGGATTGCTCGGACACTTTGTTCGCTAAACCTTGCGCTCGCTCTTGAAGCGCCGAAAGCGCCGCCTTGTCTTTGCGGCGCTCTTCCTCGAGCCAGTTGATCATCTGGGTGGCCTGGTTCAGGTCCATACGATCCTCCCCACGTTGCCCGCATTTGTTTCAGGGGATTATAGCACATCGGCAAAGCTTGGCAAAACATCCGATGACGGGCAATGTAGCTCCTGTTTTCGCAACGCGCATGGGGCAAACCGCGCAATACAACGATTGTTTGACACATCATTGGCTGCATGGTATACTCTCGTCGGTGGGGAGAAATTCCCGACCCCGGAGGGATGGCCGAGTGGACTATGGCGATGGTCTTGAAAACCATTGTGGGGGTCACCTCACCGGGGGTTCGAATCCCTCTCCCTCCGCTCTCCGGGGAGGTGCCGGAGTGGACGAACGGAGCCGCCTGCTAAGCGGTTGAGGGGGCTAAAACCTCCTCCCAGGGTTCGAATCCCTGCCTCCCCGCTGACAAGTAATCGCTCACTTGCCCTCGTAGCTCACCGGATAGAGCGCAGCCCTGCGGAGGCTGAGAAGCAGGTTCAATTCCTGCCGGGGGCACTGGCGCTCCACAAACTGTGGAGCGTTTTGCTTTTACAAATCACTGACTTGTAGTACAATCCCACCCGGGTCTGCCAGGCCGACATATGCCTGACCATTCCAACGAGTTGTCTCGCTCATGTCAAGAACAGCTACCCAAGCTCGCCAGCCAGAATCGTTCCCCACGCTGCTGGCCGTATCCATGTTGATTCTCGGCGCCGCCTTGGCGGTGGTGTGGGCGCGCGCCATCGCGTTATCGCCGGCTGCCGAGCCGTGGCCGGTTCCAACAGTCGCCACGCCGACGGTCACGCAGCTTGCGCAGGCGGTGACACCAAGCCGGGCCACGCCCACTTTAATGCCACCCACCCGGACACCCAGACCGACTGCAACACCTACCTCCCCATTACCACAACCCACCGACGACATCGCGCCCGCTCGCTGCAGAGAATTGTCGGGCAAGGTTGTAACAGACGGATTCTTCAGCCGCGTGAGCGAAACAGAGCTGCAGTATCTTATCTACCTGCCTCCCTGCTACGACCGCACCAACATACGCTATCCGACTCTATACCTCATCCATGGTTCTGATAACGACGAGCGGCACTGGGAAGAACTGGGGCTGTTCGACGCGATGGACGCCGGACTGCGCGCGACAAGATTTGCGCCAACTATCATCGTGCTGCCCGATGGGGATTGGAATCTCTACAACAACACCAGCGGGGGGCCAAATTCCTACGAAGCGCAGATGGTGGATGAGCTGATTCCGCTAATTGACCGCACGTACCGGACGGACGCGCAGCGCAAGATGCGCGCCATCGGCGGCATCAGCCGGGGCGGGGTGTGGTCGCTCGAGATCGGCTTTTTCCACCCGGACTTGTTCGCCATCGTCGGCGGGCACAGCGCCGCGCTCAACGTCAACCTCGCCCCGCCCAGCCTTGACCCGATTCAACTCACCGACCTGCCCAGCCTCAAGACCCAGCACATCTGGCTGGACGCGGGCGAGACGGACTATGTGCAGCCCGGCGTCGAGCGGCTCCACCAGGCGCTCGATAAAGATCAAGTGCCGCACACCTACCGCGTCTGGCCCGGCGCGCACGAGGACGCCTTGTGGGCCGCGCACCTATCCGAGTATCTCGAGTTTTACACGCAGACCTGGCCCAAGTGACGAACATGAAGCCTGAAACGCCGTGTGGTCAGCCGCTAGACGATACCGCTTTCGCTTCCGAGTCTATCGTGCGCCAGGCGCGGCTGCTCGAAACGGTGGCGCGCACCGGATGTCGCCTGACGGGAATCAGCGCCCTGCGACGCCTGCTCACCGAGAGCGTCGAACTGATCTGCCGCACATTCGGCACGGACTCGGCCATCATCTATTTGCTGGACGACAGCAGGACCCAGGCCACGCCGCAGGCGGGATATGGCTTGCCGGGACGCGAGATCGTCGAGCGCGGCGCAGCGCTATCGGTCAATGACGAGACCGTGATCGGGCACGCGATACAGCGGCAACAGGTGATTTACACACCCGCTTCCATAGACGGGCAGCCCAGCATCGAATGTGTTTTGCCGCTCGCCTTTGAAAACGCCGTCGGCGCGCTGGCGTTGTACGCCCAATCAGACGCCTTTACCGCAGAGAGCACTTTTATCTTTCAGATCCTAGCCGATCAATTAGCCATTGCCATTCACAACGCGCGGCTCATGGCCCGAGATGCCCAAGTGTTGGCAGCTTCGGAGCGGCGAGCGATGATGTTGGAAGCCGCCACGCAAGTAGGTCGTGACGTGACTTTGATCCTGGAATTGGATACCCTGCTTGGGCGGATCGTGGACACGATCTGCCTGGTGTATGGCTTTTACTACGCCGGCGTATTCCTGGTGGACACTAAAATGAAGCGATGGGCCGTGCTCCGCGCCGGATATGGCGAGGCCGGGCACAAGATGACAGAGTCCGGCTACCTGCTGGAAATCAACGACGGATCAATGGTAGGCTGGTGCATCAACCACAAGCAGGCGCGCATCGCGCTCGATGTAGGGCCAGAGACGGCTCGCTTTGACAATCCCTTGCTCCCCCGCACGCGCTCCGAAATGGCGCTGCCGCTCATGATTGGCGACGAGGTCATTGGCGCGCTGGACGTGCAAAGCACTCAAGAGTCAGCTTTTGATGAAAAGGATATTTACACTCTGCAAGTGATGGCCGATCAGCTCGCCATCGGCATCAATAACGCCCGCCTGTTGAGCGACCTGCGCGAGACGAACCGCGAGCTGCTGCGCACCAAGACCTTTGAGGCCATCGCGCAAGCCACCGGCGAAGCGATTCACTGGGTGGGCAACAAGGCCGCGCCCATCCCCGCCTGCGTTGCGCGCACGCGAGAAGACATGGCGCGGTTGATTTACATGGCCGAGGCCGTGCTGCGGCAAGCCCCGGAAGAGTTACGGCGACACCTGTTCGCTCAGATGATCGCCGACGCGGCGGCGACGCTCGACGAGAAACTGCCGGCCGGGCGCGAACTGATTGCCGGTCTGGAGCATTGCCCGCTCAAGGCCGTGCGCCGCACGCTGAGCATGGAATCCATTTGGGAAGACCTGGACATTATCAAGCTTAGCGCCGAGACCATCCTGAACATCAAAGAAGATTTGATCGGCCCGGCGCGCGCGAGCCAGCGGCGACGGATATGTATGGACGAGCTGCTCGCTAAAGTGGTGATCTCGATGGCCCTGCCCGCTCACATCGAGGTCGAGCAGCGTTACGCCGCCGGCTTGCGCGTGGTGGCCGACCCGCGCCAGTTGGAAAACGTCTTTGGCAACCTGGTCAAGAACGCCGTGGAGGCGATGGAGGGCAGGCCCCAGCAGCGGCTCACGCTGGAAGCGATGCCTGCCAACACAGATGGGCTCGTCGCCGTCCGCATCACGGATACCGGCTGCGGCATCTCTCAATCTGATTTAGACCGCATCTGGATTTCGTTCTACACCACCAAGGGGGATCGGGGCGGCACGGGCCTGGGACTCTCGGCGTGCATGCAAATCGTGAGCCAGATGGAGGGCAAGATCGAGGTTGAAAGCGAGGTGGGCGTAGGGACCACCTTCACGGTGTTGCTGCCCGCATCGCCAGAGTGAAACCCTCACCAACGCAACGGTCATGGAACTGTCATACAATACTAACGGTATATGCCGTGTTTTGCATTATGATAAGGGTTACTTGCCCAGGAGCACGCAAGCGGCGCTCGCAAAGCTCAAGGAGGTGTGTCAATCGTGAAAGAATTAAAAGTGCTGCTCGTAGACGACGAAAGGCCCGTGTTGCGCAGCATGGAAAAGACGTTTCTGCGCGCCGGATTTGAGGTAGAGACGGCTGGCAATATCACAGAAGGGTTTGCGCTGTTCCAAGCCGCTTGGACCGGCGACGAGCCTTTTGATATTGCCGTCTTGGACATGAACATGCCCAACTTTGAAGGCAAAGAATCACCCGACGCCGGCCTCGATCTGCTCAAAAAGCTGCTCGAGGTCAAGCCAGAACTGCCGGTGATTGTGCTGACGGCTTTTGATGCCGTCTCCAAAGCCAAAACAGCCATCGCCGCTGGCGCCCGCGACTATTTCGTCAAAGGACGCGAGGAAGGGTTGGTGGAGCTTGTGAGTAAGACTTTAGGAGGGGCGTGATGCCAGCCAAACGATCCCAAACACGTACCACCCGTCAAGCCAAGTTGCTGGAAGCTGCGGCGCAAGTCGGTCATGCCGTAACCTCTCTGCTCGACCTGGATGCATTGTTCAGCCAGGTCGTTGACATCATCTGCGACACTTACGGCTTTTACTACGCCGGGGTGTTTTTAATTGACCCTCACCAGCCCGGCTATGCAATACTGCGCGCGGGCCGCGGCGAGATCGGGCACAAGATGGTTGAACAGGGACACAAGCTCGCCATCGCCGATACATCCATGATTGGCTGGAGCATTAACCACAAACAAGCGCGCATCGCGCCCCAGGCCGGCCAGGATGCCGTACGCTTCCGATCGCTTATACTGCCGGAAACGCGCTCCGAGATGGCGCTGCCGCTGGTGGTCGGCGACCAAGTGATCGGCGCGCTCACCATCCAATCCGCTGTGGAGGACGCCTTTGGCGAGCTAGATATCACTTCCCTGCAAGCTATGGCCGATCAGCTTGCAGTTGCCATTCAAAATGCGTACTTGCACACGCAGGCGCAACGACGCGCCCGCCTGCTGGAAGCCGCCGCTCAAGTCGGGCGGAACGTGACCTCGATTCTGAACCTCGACGAGTTGCTGCCCAAAACGGTGGACATTATCTGCGATGCCTACGACTTGTATTATGCTGCCATCTTTTTGGGAGACGAGACAGGCCAATGGGCCGTGTTGCGCGCCGGCTATGGCGAAGCCGGGCGCATCATGTTGGAACGCGAGCACAAGCTCCAAGTGGCCGACAAATCCATGATCGGTTGGTGCGTCAGACACAGACAAGCGCGCATCGCGCTCGACGTGGGCCAAGAAGCGGTACGCTTTGATAATCCCCTGCTCCCCAAGACGCGCTCCGAGATGGCGCTGCCGCTCTTGGTCGGCGATAAAGTCATCGGCGCGGTGAGCATCCAAAGCGAGCAAAAAGTCGCTTTTAGCCCAGAGGACATTACTTCGCTGCAAGCGATGGCCAATCAACTGGCCGTGGCGATCAACAACGCGCACTTGCTGGCCGAGCTGGAAGCTGCCCACCGCGAATTGGTGCGCACCAAAACTTTTGAAGCAATCGCCTCGGCCACTGGCGAGGCGATCCATTGGATCGGCAACAAGGCCATGCCGATTCTCAACACCGTCAAGCGAATGCGCAGCGACCTGGCGCACCTGGCCTTGCCTGCGAGCGACGCAGAATCACTCGGCGAAGACCTGGACTTGATTGACGAGAGCGCACGCCTCATCATGACTGTCAAAGAAGCACTGATCGGCCCGACGCGCGAGCACAAGCCGCGCCCGGCCATGCTGCAGGATGTCGCTCGAGACGCGGCGATCAAGCTGGGCATTGCGCCAGAGATGGTTACGTACCAGGTAGCGGAGCATGTGCCGCTGGCGCGGGTGGACACGACGCAGATGCATCGCGCGTTCACCAACTTGCTCAAGAACGCGCTAGAGGCGATGGAGGGGCGCGCCGAGCGGCGCATCACCATCGGCGCGCGCCCGGCGGACGAGCCAGGCTTGGTCGAGGTCACCATCACAGACACTGGCTGCGGCATTCCCGCCGCCGAACTGGACAAGATTTGGGTCACGTTTTACACCACCAAGAACAGCAAGGTGCATCCTGGGCTGGGGCTGGCCGCTTGCCTGCAAGTGGTCGAGCAAATGGAAGGCAAGATTTCGGCGCAAAGCGAGGTCGGCGTTGGAACGACGTTCACCATCCTGCTGCCCGAGGCCACCGAAAAGAGTCCAGGCAGCCTGCCCCAAGGCAACCGGGCGCTGTTGCTGGTTGACGACGACGACGACTGGCGGCGTTTTGCCCAGGCTGCGTTCGAGCAAGCCGATTACCGGGTCCGGGCCACAGCCGATCTGGCCGGCATTGACCCGACCCAGTTCGAGCGCATCATCGTAGACCAAATCCTGCAACGAATCAACGTTGCGGACGCGCTGAACGTCTTGCGCCAGTCCAACACGCAGGATCGAGCCATTGTGGTGACGAGTAGCTTGGTCATCGAGCAGACCACCGACCTGCTGCAAGCAGGCGCGCGAGACGTGTTGCTCAAACCTTACACGGCGGCGGAACTGGCGACGCTCCTGTAGGCGCTGCGTGACAAGACAACCCCGGCTCGATGGTTCAAGCCGGGGTTCTGTTTTGGCAGTGACTAGACTCGAGGTCTTGAAAACCCAAGGCCTCAGGCCAGGTAGGTTTCGTCGTTCTCGCCGGATGGGCGCACCCAACCCTCCGTGCCCGACGCTGTCCGGACTCGCAGCCACACTTGATCGCCTTCCGAGACAGGGCCTTCGAGCACAGTGACCTGCGCGCCGGCCGGAAGCGCTTCTACAAAAGACGCATCCAGGCTGCGCGATGCGCGTATCTTGAGGCCGGCATACGCCATCACTGCCGGCTGGACAACCATGACCTGGGGCTGCACGGGAGAGGCAACCGGCGTAGGCGGCGCGGCTGGCGCTGGCGCAGGCAGAGGCACTGACCTGGGCTTTTTTACGTATTCGGTCAATAGCCCGGCCACATCCGTGCCCGTCACGTCGAACCGTTCCCACGCTCCGCCAAAGCTGCCAAAGGTAAAGATCGTCGCGCCAATCACATAGGGGTCTTGCATCATCTGCCGGTCGTACCACTTGAGCTGCTCAAAGTATTGGGTTTCCTTCGAGCCAGAGAAATCAACTCTTTCTGGAACCGGAAACTTTTGGCGCTCGTAATCAAATTTGGAATCGTCCTTGTGCTTGGTCCAGAACCCCCCCAGGTCTTTCCACGCCGCATCCGGCGCATCCTGCGGCTTGGGATTGACCATCGGATCTATGCCGAACTCGGTGATGACGAGCGGAATGTCGCCCAGCCCCGCCGGCTCGAGGAACTGACGGTAGACCTGGCGATACCGCAGCGTGGTCCACCCCTCGATCCGCTTGGGGTCATTCGGGTCAGCGCAGTTTTCTTCATCCATCTGATAACGCCCGGTCATCCACCATAGCCACGGGCAACTGTACTCGTGCATGCCCAGGATAGCGCCGTACTGCTTGGCGGCGTGGAGTGCGTCCATAAAGCCGGTCCATAATTCCATGGGCGGCGTGCCGGTGGCAAAGTTGCCGATGACGCACTTGAGCCCCAGCTTTTTCATCTCTTCCATTCGCGCGATTTCCATGTCGGCGTACCACTTGATCCCTTCCAGGTCGCCCCACACCGGCTCGTTGTGCCCTTCCCAGTATTGGATGTTCGGGTTGGACTTGTACGTCTCGATCTGTTGTTCTTTGCCATAGATGAATTCTTGCACGGCCTTGGCCGGGGTGAACCCGCGCGCGCGGATCTGCTGGGCGTCGTCGCCGCCGATGACCTTGCGCCCCATGACAAAGGTTCCCGGAGGGCATAAGGGTGCCGATCCCCAGTCGCCGGCGAATTTGACCACGCCCGGGCCGGCGGCGATGAATTTGGCAGTGTCATCGTTCATCACGATCACGTGCGCGCCGAGCTTGCTACCCGTCGCAGAAAACTGGGGGTAATTCGAGGTGCTCATCATGACTCCTTTCAAGTGGGGCCGCCGGGCCGGCGACCTGGGGGGCAACGCAGATATTCGCTCACGGAACGCCGCGAGCGTTCAAGTAACACATCAAACCATCCACAATGCCTTGCGCCACCAGATCCGTGCGCTGCGTCAGAATCACGCGGTCGAGGCGCAGAAAACCCGTCTCGATGATGGCCGCAGGCGTATCGGGCGAGATTTCGTAAAAGGCGTGATAGCGCGTCATGTCATACGTGATGCTGTTTTCGTGAAAACGCATCCCGGTGCGCGCGGAATAGTATTCAGTCAGGCATTTAACCAGCTTGTTTTCTTGATCGGCCACTTTGCTATCGAGCACGTGCGCGACCTTGAAGCCGGTCGCCACATCGTTGATAGTGTCGCACGAGTCGGCGTGGATCGAAAGCAACAGCAGCCCGCGGTAACCGGTCAAGCGCGCATCGAATTCGTCAAGCAAGTCCACGCGGTAGCCGCGCTGTCGCATCTCGGCCGTCACCCGGCTGGCGATGTCATAGTTCACCTGCGCCTCCGTCAATCCATCTTTGCAGACTGCGCCCGAATCGTTACCGCGATGCCCGGCGACAATGCCGATGCGTGGGACGAACGGCGTAGGCGACGGAGTGGGAATCGGCTTGGGAGTAGGCGTGGGCCAAACAAAGATCGCCAGCGGCGCGGGAGCGTGCGGACGGCCCGGCGCATCAGAGGCGTTGGCGGGCGCGGCGACCGAGTAGACCAGGAGCGCAATCACGCTCATAGCGGCCAAAGCGGCCAGCGCCGCCGATGCGCGCCTGGCCCAGTCCAACACGCGCCAACGAAAGAAAGGGGCTTGTCGCTGCTTCTGTGTCACACGCCGTCTCTCCACCTATCCCAGAAACCCGTTCTCTCAAAGAAAACAGGGGTCTCAACATTCTCAATTATAGAGCATCCAACAGTAAAAGCCAAACACGATATGCGATAGGCGATTCACGCGCCTCGCTTCCTCACCCGCTCCCACTCGGGCAGCTTGTCGTCTTCCATCTCTTGGCGCAGCTCGAAAATCTGATCGCGCAGCAGCGCGGCCTTTTCGAATTCCAGTTCCTGCGCGGCTTGCTTCATGTGCTTTTCCAGTTCCTTGATCAGCCGGGCGATTTCGTCCTTGGGCATCTTGCCGACGGCCGCTCTGCCCTTCTCTTCGGCGGAGGCGCGCATGGAATCGGTCAGGTCGCGCACGGCCTTGACGATGCTGGCCGGGACGATGCCGTGCTCCTCATTGTGCTTGATCTGAATCGCGCGACGGCGATTCGTCTCGTCCATCGCGCGCTTCATCGAGTCGGTCATCTTGTCGGCGTACATGACGACCGTGCCGTTGACGTGACGCGCCGCGCGCCCCATCGTCTGGATGAGCGATTGCGCGCTGCGCAAAAACCCTTCCTTGTCCGCGTCCAGGATGGCGACGAGCGAGACTTCGGGCAAGTCCAACCCTTCGCGCAGCAAGTTGATGCCCACCACCACGTCATACACGCCCAGGCGCAGGTCGCGCAAAATCTCGACACGCTCGATGGTCTCGATCTCGCTGTGCAAATAGTGAACCTTGATGCCCAGCTCGAGCAAATAGTCCGAGAGGTCTTCGGCCATGCGCTTGGTGAGCGTGGTGACCAGCACGCGCTCGTGCTTTTCCACGCGCTTGCGGATTTCGCCGACGAGGTCATCCACCTGGCCCTGCACCGGCTTGACGATGATCTCGGGCTCAACCAATCCCGTCGGGCGAATGATTTGCTGGACGGTTTGCTGGCTGCGCTCCAGCTCGTAAGGTCCCGGCGTGGCCGTCGTATAGAGCGCCTGGCGGATGTGCCGCTCGAACTCGTCAAACTTTAGTGGGCGGTTATCGAGCGCAGAGGGCAGCCGGAAGCCGTAATCCACCAGCACTTCTTTGCGGCTGCGGTCGCCGTTAAACATCCCGCGCACCTGCGGCAAGGCCATATGGCTTTCGTCCACCACCAGCATATAGTCGTCGGGAAAATAGTCCAGCAACGTCCAGGGCGCAGTGCCGGGCGCGCGCCCGTCAATGTGGCGTGAATAGTTTTCGATGCCGGAGCAATAGCCCACCTCGCGAATCATCTCGAGGTCAAACTTGACGCGCTGCTCCAATCGCTGCGCTTCGAGCAGCTTGTCGTTCTTTCTGAACCAGTCCAGCCGCTCGGCCAGCTCGGCTTCAATGTCGTGAATGGCTCGATCCATCTGCTCTTCCGGCGTGACGAACGGCTTGGCCGGAAAGATGCTGACCTGGTCGTGCGCGCTCAACACCTGGCCGGTCAACGAGTCCACTTCGGTGATACGATCCACCTCGTCGCCAAAGAACTCGACGCGGTAGACCGTCTCGCCGTAAGCCGGCATGACTTCGAGCGTGTCGCCGCGCACGCGAAAGCGACCGGGGCGCAGCTCCATGTCGTTACGCTCGTACTGGATGTCCACCAGGTGACGCAAGACACCATCGCGCCGCCGCACCTCGCCGCGCTTGAGCTCAATGACGACGCGGCCCCATTCTTGCGGGTTGCCCAACGCATAGATGCACGAGACCGACGCGACCACGATCACGTCGCGCCGAGAAAACACGGACGACATGGCCGACAGCCGCAGCCGCTCGATCTCTTGGTTAATGTCGGTTTCCTTTTCGACGTAGGTATCGGTGCGCGGAATGTAGGCTTCCGGTTGATAATAGTCGTAATAGGAAACAAAGTACTCGACGGTGTTGTTGGGAAAGAAGGATTTGTATTCAGAGTAGAGCTGCGCGGCAAGCGTCTTGTTGTGGCACAGGACGAGCGTGGGCCGCTGCGTTTTTTCGACGATGGACGCGACGACGTAGGTCTTGCCGGTGCCCGTCGCGCCGAGCAGAACCTGGTGCTGGTAGCCTTTGTGGATGCCTTTTACCAGCTTGGCAATCGCTTCCGGCTGGTCGCCGGTCGGCTTGAAATCCGAAACGAGCTGGAATGGGGGCATGGGGCGGCTCCTTTTCGGGCGGGATTATACCACTGAATCAGCGCAAAAAGCGACGCCCTGTTGACCGCCACTGAGGGAGTCGAACCTTCAGCCTCCGGCAAACCCGCCCAGCGGTCAACAGGGCGTCTGAGGAGGAGGAGAAAATGTATCGCAGCCCCGTTCGCTCTGTCTGAGCAGAGTGTAGCGCCAAATGGTTGTAATCTGGGTTATGATTTGGTTACGGCGGCGTTAAACATTTGCGGTGATGCCAGGCAATCAGCGCAAGCGCCGCCAATCCATTGCGGTAGCTCTTGGGGTATAATACGCCCGATACCAGGCAGGTCTGGAGCATTCTATCATGAACATTGTCATGATCGGCTCGTTCGCCTTTGCGCCCAAGGCGACCGTCAGCAAGCGCGCGTTCTTTATGGCTCGCGCGCTCGTCAAGCGCGGCCACCGCGTCACCATTCTGATGCCGCCGTATGACAACCTGGCCGACTCGGGCCGCGAGTGGACGCAAGATGGCGTGCGATTGGTGAACATGACGATCCGCCGCGTCACGGCGACCACGCCGTTAAGCGCAGCGTTCCGAATGGCACGCCTCGCGCTCGCGCTTCAGCCGGACGTGGTTCACGTCTTTAAACCCATCGGCTACAGCGGACTGGCAGGGCAACTCTTGGCGTTTTCGCGCGCGCCGGTCGCGCTCGATCACGACGATTGGGAAGGGCGCGGCGGCTGGGCCGACATCAATCCGTACCCGCGCTTGTGGCGACGGTTCTTTATCTGGCAAGAAGCCGACACGCTGCGCCGCGCACGCGCCATCACCGTCGCTAGCCGGACGCTGCAGACGCAGGTGTGGGGAATGGGCATTGACCCTGCGCGCGTTTTTTACATCCCCAACGGCCCCGACGAATCGCTGCGGACGCGGCTCGAAGAATCCGCGCGCGCTGCGCGGAGGGCGCAGGTCCGCGCAGAGCTGGGCGTGGGCGACGCGCCGCTGGCCGTGTATCTCGGCCAGATTCCGCACGGCAACGATCTCGACCAGGCGCTCGACGCGCTAGAGCGTGTGCATCTGCGTCTCCCGGAGCTGAGACTTGCCCTCCTCGGCACGGGCGATGGATTGCCCGCGTTGCAGGCGGAGGTGGCGCGGCGTGGATTGGAGCGCGCCGTCCTCTTTACCGGCTGGGTGGAGCACGCGCGCGCGCCGGATTACCTGGCGGCAGCCGATCTGGCGGTTTACCCCTACCGCGACTCTTTGGTCAATCGCAGCAAATGCTCGGCCAAGATCATCGAATACATGACCGTGGGACTGCCCATCGTCGCCAGCCGCGTGGGGCAGAACGTCGAATACATCGAGCACGGCGTGAGCGGCCTGCTGGCCGAGCCGGGCGACGCCGACTCGTTCGCGCAGCTGATGCTGGCTGCGCTTTCCGATCCGCAAAAGGCAAAAGCATTGGGCGCTGCGGCGCAAGAACGCATCTGGGCCAGATTCAACTGGGAGCGGTTGGCAGAAACAGTAGAGCAAGCGTATCAAGTAGCGAGAGGCAAGTAGCAACATGCACGGCGCAAGGCGCAGGTCACAGGTCGCAAGGAGCATCGGGCGGTGGGCGCTGGTTGTTGCGTGGATGGGAGTGATCTTTTATTTCTCGTCGCGGCCCGACTACAGTCTGCCCGACTATGGCGCGTGGGACTGGATCACAAAAAAGGGCGCGCACATTGCGGAATACGCGATCTTGGGCTGGCTCATTCAGTGGGCGCGCGGCCACAAGCGCGCGGGGTGGCAGTCGTGGCTGATGGCGGTGGCGTATGCGGCGACGGACGAGTTTCACCAGTCGTTCGTGCCGGGCCGCAAACCGGCGGTGGCGGATGTGACGATTGACGCGGTGGGGGCGGCGATTGGAGTGGCGGTGGCAGCTTGGCGGGCAATCAAGCCATTCGCCATTTGACATTGCTCTTGTCTGTGGTAAAATGCGGCCCGTTATATTTTACGAAAGGAGGCGCACCCAAATGAACATGGCGGTTTGCAGCGTGGAAGTTTTGCCTTGTGAGAGTGCGCCTGATGCCGGGTAGAAAGAAACGTTCTCTAACGTTCAAGGCCGTGGGCGCGCCAAGCCCACGGCCTTTTTTTATTTGACTTGCTCGTCTAGCCGTGGGGATCCACCTGCGGCTTTTTTTGTTCACCCTCCACAGGAAACGAACCTGGGGAGTAGAGGAGGAGAAGAGACCATGATCGCCTCTTACGTTGTGAATGCGATAGGCGAAACACAGGATAAAGTGGACCATGAGTGACAACAACTTGTCTTTCCGGCTGGCGACGCCCGATAACGTTGAAGCGGTCTATGAGGTCTATTGCGATGTGTGCGGGTGGCTGCACAACGTGCGTGGCATCACCGATCAGTGGGAAGGCGAACCTGCCAAAGAGGAGATTAGAGAACTGGTCAACTCGGGCGAGTTGTACCTTGCCTTGTTGCAGGACGAAATCGCCGGAGCATTCAAGCTGAATGAACGAGATCATCATTGGGACGATGACGGCACGGCGCTGTACGTTCATGCCTTGGCCGTCCATCGCAAGTTCAAGGGACAGGGCATCGGCAAGGCGATGCTGGACTGGGCGGGTGACGAAGCTCGCCGGCGAGGCAAGCAGTATGTCCGCCTCGACTGCATGAATGAAAACGCGCGGCTCAAACAAGTCTATCTCGACGCGGGCCTGGCGCTGCGCGATCAGAACCCGCAATACACTTGGTCGGCCCTGTTTGAGAAAAAGGTGGAATGAGCATGACAATCCGAGCTGTAATCTTTGATGTAGGCGGCGTCCTCGTCCGCACGGAAAGACGGACCGCACGACGCCAGTGGGAAGAGCGCCTGGGCTTGCCCGAGTTCGGACTCGGCAAAGCAGTGTTCGGATCGGAAATGTCGGCCCGAGCCTCTATCGGTCAAGCATCTGTAGCCGACGTGTGGCGTCACGTGGCAACCCAGTTCAGGTTGGACGAAAAGCAAATGCACGAATTGGAGCGCGACTTTTGGTCGGACGATTGGCTGGACACTGAGCTGGCACAGTTTGTGCGCGATTTGCGTTCGCGTTGCAAGACCGGCATCCTCAGCAACGCCTGGCCTGAAGCGCGCAAGGTATTGACGACCAAGTTCGGGCTGGCTGACGCGGTGGACGTAATGATCCTCTCCGCCGAAGTGGGCTGCGCCAAGCCAGACCTGCGCATCTACCAGATCACGGTGGCGCGGTTGGGCGTGCGATTCGACGAGGCCGTGTTCGTGGACGACATGGCGGAGAATGTAGCAGCCGCGCAGACGCTGGGCATAGTTGGCATCCAGTTCCATAACACCGCGCAGACCCTCGCCGAAATCAAGCGGTATCTCGATGAGCAGCATCAAGCCTGACAAGTCAAACGCATACGCAGTCTACTTGATCCTGACCGGCGCGTCCGAGTTGTTCTTTTGGGTCATTTTCACCATGGACGGGGTTTATCAAGTGACAATGGCGCGACTGAACCCGCTGCAACTGGTGTTGGTGGGAACAGTGCTCGAGCTCACTTGTTTTCTCTTTGAGGTTCCCACCGGCGTCGTCGCCGACGCGTACAGCCGCAAGCTATCCGTCGTCATCGGCATGGCGCTGATCGGCTTGGGGTTCATGCTGGAAGGTCTGTTTCCGCGCTTTGAGCTGATTTTGCTGGCGCAGGTGGTGTGGGGCGTCGGCGCGACCTTTACCAGCGGGGCGACCGAGGCATGGATCACGGACGAGATCGGCGAAGAAAAAGCAGGCCGCGCGTTCTTGCGCGGGTCGCAGGTCGGCCAGGCGTGCACGCTCGTCGGCATCATCGCCGGCATGATGTTGGCAAACATTCGCCTCAATCTGCCGATTGTCTTGGGCGGCGGACTGTTCGTGGCGCTGGGGCTGGTGTTGTGGCTCATCATGCCGGAGAACGGTTTTAGGCCCACGCCCGCGAAAGATCGCAACTCGTGGCAGCGCATGGCGCACACCTTTCGCGGCGGCCTGGCGATGATGCGGGTGCGGCCTGCGCTCATCACCATCCTCATCATCGGCAGCATCTATGGCGCGTTCAGCGAAGGGCTGGATCGCTTGTGGACGCCGCACCTGTTGAATTTTGCTTTGCCGACGCTAGACGGACTCCAGCCCATTGTCTGGTTCGGCGTCGTCCGCGTGGCGGGCATGTTGCTCGCCATCGGCGCGACGGAGGTGGCGCGCCGGCGCGTGGACACGAACAGTCACGCGATGGTCGCGCGTGTGCTATCCATCAACAACGCGCTGCTGATTGCGTGCGTCGTCGTCTTTGGCCTGGCCGGTCATTGGGGCGTGGCTTTTGCGGCGTTCATGGCGACCATGCCGTTGCGCTGGGTGCGCAATCCGCTCTATACCGCCTGGGTCAATCAGCGACTCGACCCGCAGGTTCGAGCGACGGTGATCTCGATGAGCAGCCAGGCCGATGCGCTCGGCCAGATGGTGGGCGGTCCGATCCTGGGCGCGATTGCGACGGGGGCATCGCTGCGCGCGGCGCTCGTAGTGGCTGGGCTGGCGCTCTTGCCTTCACTCCTGCTCTATGCACGGACGATCCGGCAAGATGCAGCGCAACAGCAAGTGAAAGCCACAAGCTTGTGAAAGAACTCGGAGATCAAAATGCAAACTCTTTCTTCTTGTAAGACGCAACTGACTTGGGTTGAAAATCACCTTTCGCGCGATTTGGGCGACGGGCTTGTCCTTCGCTTTGCCACGGCCGCCGACGCCGAGCCGCTGGCGCAATTTAACGGACACCTCCACGGGCGCGACC
>CAYHAR010000010.1:0-35939 GCA_964354595.1 uncultured Anaerolineae bacterium
TGCCGCTGGTGCTGAGCATCGCCGCGTGGATCGCTTTTGCGCTGCGCCGGAATGTTATCGCGTCCATCTCGATCGCGTTGGCTTTTCTCCCGCCGGCTTTGCTCGTGATCGTCGTGTGGGTCGCGACTGCGACCTGGTCTTGGTTTCACTGATCGCCCGTGGCACGGACGATCGCCCATCTCGCTTCAGAGGTTACGCGTATGGCAATCTGGGTCAAGCGATACTCGCTCACGCTGGTTATCTTGCTGGCGCTGGACGCGCTCTGGCTGGGCGTCATAGCGCCGTCCTTTTACCAGGCGCAGATCGGCTTTTTGATGGCGGCGAGTCCGAACTGGAGCGCAGCCGGCGCCTTTTACCTGCTCTTTGTCGCCGGACTGGTCGTCTTTGTCATCTCACCCGGCATCGAGGCCGGCACGCCGAGCCGGACCGCCTGGCGTGGCGCTTTCTTTGGCTTGATTGCTTACGCCACCTATGATCTGACAAACCTGGCGACGCTGGATCGCTGGCCGCTGCTGCTCACGGTGGTAGACATGGCCTGGGGCGCCAGCCTGTGTGCGGCGACGGCCTTGCTTGGCGTGTGGGCGGGCAGAAAATTGGAAACTGGTCTTTCTTGAACACCCGCCGTGAACTCTGATGAGCCGCAACAAGCAAGTGCGCCTGCGCGGCTCGGCATCCGACGAGCACGCCATCGTCTTTTCCAGGGGGGCGTGACCAAATCCGGTTGAGACGTAGGGGCAACCCTTGTGGTTGCCCGTTCAGGGGCAGGTACAAGACCTGCCCCTACGTGAACAACCAACCGATTTTGGTCACACCCTTTCCAGGGTGAGATGGCAGACATCATCTATCCCAAGCCAACATCAAAAGTCTAACGGAGGCATCCAATGGCCACCAGCGGTCTAGTGAGCCTGCTGTTGTTCTTTGTGGGACTGGGGCTGTTCATTGTCGTCTTGGTCGTAAGTATCATTCTGGCCGTCAGCTACCTGGCCGGTTGGGGCGCGCTGTCGCGCCAGTATCGTCTTGCCAGACACAGGCTTCCGAGCAAGAATCCCACAGCAGGTGAACTTTGCAGCCTTTCCACTCTGGTGGGATTTCAATCTCGACTTTGACCCAGTGCGTTGACCAGAGCGGCTCGAACTTTTTTCAGACCTGAATAGGACGATATTCGCCTCGCATGGCCTCGGTACAAGTAATGCGCCCTGGCGCAGCGTAAGTGGATAGCTCGACCGGGAAACGCCGAGGGTAAATCCGCCCTCGCAGGCCGCGTTCGGATAGAAACGCTTCCAGTCTCTGGCGAGTCAGTCCAGGATGTTTCTGCATCGTTTTCTCCGCTTTGAATATAGCAATGCTTGAATCTTTTCGCAAGACGTCCAGAACGCAAATATAGACGACAAACCCTCCCGCAGATTCGACTTGCCATCTTGGGGAGGGTAGACGATACCATCCTTGCCGGGTTGCCGGACATTTGTTTTAACTACGCGCCAGCGAAACGAACACATCCTCCAGCGTCGCCTCGGCCGGAGCCGCGCTAACATCCGTGATGCCTTGCGCGGTGAGCGTCCGCACGAGCAAGTCCACACTGCACTCGCCCGGCGCCGTGATGACGTGCAGCTTGTCGCCCGCCATGCTGGCCTGCTGGACGCACGCCATTTGATTCAACGCCGTCAGCCCTTCCACCAGCTTGGCTGTGGCAATGTCCCAGGCATCGCCGCGCAGGCGCGAAGCTTTGAGTGCGGTGGGCGTGTCTATCGCCAACAGCTTGCCGCTGTGCATGAACCCCACGCGCCCGCAGTGTTCCGCTTCGTCCATGTAGTGCGTGCTGATAAAGATGGTCGTCCCCTGCTCGGCCAGCGCATAGATGCGATCCCAAAACTCGCGGCGCGCGACGGGATCAACGCCGCTCGTCGGCTCGTCCAGGAACAATAGCTTGGGCTGGTGCACCAACGCGCAACCCATCGCCAGCCGCTGCCGCCAGCCGCCAGAGAGCTTGCCTGCCTGCATCTGCGCGTGATCGGCCAGGCCGATGCTTTCCAGCACCTCGCGCAACCGGCCATTACCTCGCACGCCGTACACTCCGGCGTAAAATTCCAGGTTCTCGCGAACGGTCAGCTCTTCGTAGAGCGCAAACTTTTGCGACATGTAGCCGATCTGCGGCCTGAGCTTTTCCGCCTCCCGCGCCACGTCCAATCCCAGCACGCGCGCGCTGCCTGCCGAAGGCGTCAGTACCGCGCACAACATGCGGATCGTCGTCGTCTTGCCGGAACCGTTCGGCCCGACGTAGCCGACGATTTCGCCGGGCCGGACGCTAAACGTCACGCTGTCCACGGCAGTAAACTCGCCAAAGCGTTTGGTCAGTCCGTCTGTTTGGATTGCAAACTCATCCATATCCTTTATCCTACCGTGACCTATTTTGGCTCGGATCGCTTCGCTATGCTTGATACCCCCAGATAACCCATTGGGACTGCCTGGTACAGCACACCCAACAAGCCGGAAACCGCGATCCCAGAGAGTGATAGCTGTCCTGATCTGGCAGAAAGATAGAAAGCATAGAGTGAAAGCGGCAGGTAGAGCAAAATACCAGAGATGACACCGGGCGCATATCGCTTGGCTTTGACCGCTCCGGCAAGGTGTATCAGGCTGTTGAAGAACAGCAGGCCGGCTACCGATAGACTAAAGACAAGGTTTCTGGTTGCAACGATAGCAGCAATCGCACACAGCAAAAGGAAGAGACCATTGACGATCACGGCAAATCTCACCGTGATGAGAGAAGCGAATTTTGGAGTGGAGCGCCTCATCCAGTCCAAAAAGCCGCCTGGATAGCCATATTCTTCGATGACGTGAAGCGCCGCAGCTCCAACAAGTGCGCTAAAGATCCAGTCCATTTTTCCTCTCGCACAGGAAACTTGTCTGCCGAGCCACTTGAATAAGAGCGGCCACATTTTCGGGCTTGGCGTCCAGCGGCACCTCGCAACCTGAACTCAGAATAAACCCGCCCCCGCAGCCCACATACCGGATCAGACGTTCGCAATATTCAACAACCTGGGCCAGTTCTCCATGAGCTAACAGCGTGGCAGGCACATCTCCCTTCAAACATAGCCAATCTCCCAGAATCTCTTTGGCCTTGAAAATGTCCGTCCCGCCATCCAACTCGACGATGCAACTGGCGCGCGGCAGTTCACGCAGGTAAGCAAGCATGGGTGTCCAATTGCCATCGCAATGCAGCACCGACACAATCCCATCCTCGGCAAAGGCTTGCACCATGCGCTTCAGATGAGGCAAGGCAAAGCGTTCGAACAGGCGGGGCGAGATGAACGACGCGCTGCTGCGCATCGGAAAGATGCACACTCGCTTGCCCCGGGTAATTCGTAACGGAATCTTGGCCGTTGCGATGATGGCGGGTGTGGCAACCTCGCAAGCGCGCTCGATGTCTTTCGGGCAATCTCGCAAGTCGTGGCAAAACGGCGTCAGCGACCGCGCCAGGGAAAACAAGTCGAACGCAGGGTAACACGCCGAGTAAAACATCGCGGGGATGCCATGCTGTTGCCAATGAGCGACGTTGCGCCGCATACGCATTCCTTGCCGGATATAGCCGAAAGTGGTTTTGATGCGCCCCAGGCGTGTATCAGACAAATCGGGGCGGATCCGAGTCTGGTAACTGGCGAACCAGGCCGAATATCCTTGCTTGACGATGTCGGCGTAATCTTGGCGCGTCATCACCTCCGCTTCGACGAGTTGAAACTGCGCTTCATTGTCCAGGTCGCGTCCGGGCAAGAGCGCGCGCAAAGGTTGCGATAGGGCAGCGTCCCGCGGCCACATGGGAAAAACTGCATCACACTGACCCACGCGCTCGAACGTGATCTCCATCGCGCGCTGCCACTGACCAAAGCTCCCGAAAAGCTCTGCCTGTGTCATGCCAGCGCATCGGCCTGCGAATGAAATAATCATGGGCGCCACTGGCGTCTGGGAAACCGGCTTTAGAGAGATAGCGGCTTCAATGCGTTCCATAGCGTTCACTGCAATCATTCCTGCAACGAGCCCCCGGATGGACTTGCGACATCGAGATAGCTACTCTTGCGAATCGCGGGCCAACAACTTGGTAAACACATCCTCCAACGTCGGCTCGACCGAGCGCAGGTGCGTGACGTGTACGCCCGCGCTTGCCAGCACGCCCGGCAAGCGCGCTAGCACGGGCGCGGGATCGTCCACGCGCAAATGCAGCCGGTCGCCAAACACCTGCACATCGTGTACGCCCGCAAAGGTGCTGGCGACTTGTCTCGCGGTGCGCTGAGGCTCGGCGGCCAGCTCTAGAATGTGCTCTGCCAGCGGACGCACCACCTCGTGCGGCGTGCCTTCGGCCATGATGCGCCCGTGATTCATCAACCCGACGCGATGGCAGCGGCTCGCCTCGTCCATGTACGGCGTGCTGATAAGAATGGCCGAGCCTTCCGCCAGCAGCGTGTAGAGCAGTCGCCAAAATTCCTGGCGCGCCACCGGGTCCACTCCGCCCGTCGGCTCGTCGAGCAGCAGCACGCGTGGGCGATGGATCAACGCGCAAGCCAGAGAGAGCTTTTGCTTCATTCCGCCCGACAGGAACTCGGAACGACGGTGAGCGAACGCCGTCAACCCGACAAAGTCGAGCAGCTCCCTGGCGCGCGCGATGCGCTTGGCGCGCGACATGCCATAAGCTTCGGAAAAGAATTCCAGATTCTCTGCCGGCGTGAGATCGGTGTAGAGGCTAAAGCGCTGCGGCACATAGCCCGTTGCGGCGCGCGCTTCTGCTACGTGATGGCCCAGGTCAAATCCGGCTACCACGGCACGGCCGCTCGTTGGCTCGTAGGCCCCGCACAGCAAGCGCATCGTCGTCGTCTTGCCTGCGCCGTCCGGCCCCACCAGCCCAAAGATCTCGCCCGGCCCCACGCGCAGGTTCAGCCCGTCCACGGCGTGGAGCGCGCCAAAGTGTTTGGCAAGTTTTTCTGCAACAATCAAATCATCCATTACGTTTCACACTTTACGCATCCCGTCATGCGCATAATGACGTTTGACGCGCCCTAATTTTCAAACGATACGTCAGCCGGCATCCCTGGCTTTAGTTTACCATCTGGATTGGGCACGTCCAGCTTGATCGCATACACCGTCGTGCGGCGGCCTTCGGTCGTTTGCACGTTGCGCGGCGTGAACTCGGCCTGATCGGCGATGTGAACGACCGAGGCGTTAAAGAAAACGCCGGGATACGAGTCCACCGTCATTTTGGCGGTCTGTCCCAGCTTGACGCGACCATAGGTGTCCTCGGGCACATACACCGTGATCTGGAGCGTATTGAGCTTGCCCAGAACAAATGCGCTTGCGCCGGCCGAGACGACCTCGCCGACATGAACGTTGCGGACGAGCACAGTGCTATCGGTCGGAGCGCGAACGACGAGCTTGTCGGCCTGCACGTCGAATGCCCGCAACGCTGCCTCGGCCTGCGCCACAGCCGCGTCCGCGGCTGCAACTTGCTCGCGGCTGGGGCCGGCAGCCAGCAAGTCATACTGCGCTTGGGCTATCTCCAACTGTGCCTGGGCCGAAGCTACACGCGCCCGCGCGGAGCGAATCTCGTCCGAGGTCGCGCCAGCCAGCAGTTTGTCCAGCCGCGCTTGCGCTGCGCTGACCTGAGAGTTGGCAGCCTCTAACTGTGCGCGCATCTGCTCTTCGGGCACGCCCAACCCCGTACCGCTCACGCCAAAAGCTGCGGCGCCTGGGCGCCCATGCAAGACGTTAGTGTACGTATCTTGCGCCAGTCTGGCTCGCGCTTGAGCGGACGCCAGTTGCGACCGCGCTGCCTCGACCTGGTCGTTGGTCGCCCCAGATAGCAAACGGTCCAGGTCGGCCTGCGCGCCATTCAGCAAGGCGCGCGTCGTGGTGATCGTCGCCCGCGCCGCGTCGAGTTGTCGGGGACGCGCTCCGGCTAACAGTTGGTCGCGTTGAGCGCGGGTGGTCTTGACAGCGGCCTGAGCCTGCGCTCGCTGCGCCGAGAGCATCGCATCGTCCAGGCGAAAGAGAACATCGCCCGCTTTGACCGCTTGTCCTTCCTCCGCCATCACTTGCGCCACGCGCCCGGAAACTTCGGGGCCGATTTGCGCCTGCGTAGCCTCGATGGTGCCGGAGCCGGTCAGCCCGCGAGTGGCTTGCGTCTGTTGCTGCGCCCACCACCATACCCCACCGGCGATCAATGCCACGAGCGCAATACCCAGGCTGGCTCTGATTATCTTTCCCATGACTTCCTCTTTTTGAAATCTAGTCGTCCAGGCGCATTGGCTTATCGCGCTGGATTACTGGTCAGGTTATCGGACTCGTTGAACGTCACGTCCGCCGGCATGCCGGGCTTGAGCTTGCCCTCGGGATTGGGCACGTCGAGCTTGATGGCATACACCGTCGTGCGCCGCCCTTCGACGGTTTGCACATTGCGCGGCGTGAATTCAGCCTGGTCGGCAATGCGCACGACCGTGGCCGGAAAGCTGACGCCCGGATACGAGTCAACCGTCACACGCGCGATTTGGCCGAGCTTGACCTGGCCATAGCTATTCTCCGGCAAATACACGGTCAACTGCACCGGGTCGAGCTGGCCCAACACAAACACCGTGGCGCCCGGCCCCACGACTTCGCCCACCTCGAGGTTGCGCACGAGGACCGTGCCATCCGCCGGCGCGCGGACGACGAGTTTATCGGCCTGCACATCGTATGTTCGCAGCGCCTCTTCAGCCTGAGCCACGGCGGCATCGGCGGCGGCCACTTGCTCGCGGCTTGGGCCGGCTGCCAACAGATCGTACTGTGCCTGCGCGGTCTCGAGTTGCCCTCCTGCCGCAGCCACGCGAGCCTGCGCGGAACGAATCTCGGGCGAGGTCGGGCCGGACAATAGTTTGTCCAACAACGCTTGCGCTGCATTGACTTGCGAGTCGGCGGCTTGTAGCTGCACACCCAACTGCTCTTCTGCTGCACCCAACCCATGCCCTCGTCTTCCTATCTCCTTGAGCGTGCTGCGCGCATTCGAGACTGCCGTGTAATTGTCCCGTACTATCTTGGCTTGTGCCTGTGCTGCTACCCATTGCGAGCGCGCCGCCGCGACCTGGTCGTTCGTCGCTCCGGTCAGCAGGCGGCTCAGATCGGCCTGCGCACCACTCTGGGCGGCTTGGGTCGAGCTGATCGTCGCCCGCGCCGCATTGAGCTGCTCCTTGCGCGCGCCGGCTAGCAGCTGGTCACGCTGGGCCCGAGCCGTGTTGACGGCAGCCTCGACCTGCGCTCGCTGTGCCAGGAGCAGCGCATCATCCATGCGGAAGAGCACTTGCCCAGCTTTGACAGCTTGTCCCTCATCGGCTATCACCTCGACGACACGGCCAGCCACCTCGGGGCCTAGATTGATTTGCTGCGCCTCGATGGTGCCAGAGCCTTTCAGCCCGTTGGCCGCCCGAGTTTGTTGCTGCGACCACCAATACGTGCCTCCGCCTATCACGGCGAGGATTAAGAGGATGGGAATGATTCTTCGCATGGTTCTGTCCCCCCTATGATATTTCAGGTCGAATCGCGACCAGGGCCAGCCTGGCCGCAAGTTGTTCCAGGTGTGCGCGGTCAGTCCGCAGCAGACCGTGCGATAAAAGCATCGCCCGCACCATGTGCGGGTGGCGCTTGAGCCGCAACTCGAGAAAATCCGCAATCTGCATCGGATCGGTGATCGGCTCGGCCACGCCGCGCCAGCGCCCCGTCTTTACCTGCACGACGACGCGCGGCTGGGCCACAATGTTGCGGAACCAATCGGCGTCTTGTCCGCGTCCGGCGGCCACGTAAATTGCGCCGTCTTCTTCTTCGTACTGGAGTGGCGTCTCGCGCGGCAATCCCGACTTGCGGCCCGTCGTGGTCAGGACGAGCACCAGGCCGCCCATCTTTTCGAGTCGAACCGAGTTGGGCACGCGCCGGTTCAAAAAGCGCATCATGCGCCAGAACACGTTGGGCGGGCGATGCGTATTTACCATTTCGAGCCTCGCGTCAATCCAAGCGCTTGCGGAAGCGCGACACTGCCACAACCATCGTCACCAAGGCAAAGGCCACCAGCGCCAGCACTTCGGGCATCAGTAGTTGCAGCCCGACCCCTTTGAGCACGATGGCCTTGACGATGGTCAGAAAATACTTGAGCGGAATCAACACGCTGATCGCTTGCAAAACCGGCGGCATGGCCGCAATCGGGAAAAAAAAGCCTGATAGAAACATCGAGGGCAACTGGATCAACATGCCCAGCGTCTGCGCTTCGCGCTGTGTGCGCGCCGCCGTCGAAATGAGCAGCCCCAGGCTCAACGACGTGATCACGAACAGGCCCGCCAAAGCCAGCAGCAAGCCGATGCTGCCGCGAATCGGCACGTGAAACCACAGCGTTCCCAGGATGAGGATTTCCAGCACGTCGGCGAACGCGATCAAGGTGTAAGGAAAGAGCTTGCCCACGATCAATTCCCACGAGCGGACAGGCGTCACGATCAGCTGCTCGATCGTGCCGTTTTCGCGCTCGCGCACAATCGCGGAAGCAGACAGCGTCGAGGTGATGCTCTGCAGAATCAGGCCAATCATGGCCGGCACCATAATAAACGCTGTGACCATGTCGGGGTTGTACCAGACCTGCGTTCGGACATCTATGGTCGGCGCAGATGACGTCATCACCGTCTGACGCGAGAGCCGCTGCACTTGCATCTCGGCTGACTGGGTTTGCCCGATCAGGCGCGCCGCCGCCAATGACGTGGCAGAGATGGATGAATCGGAACCGTCAATGATAAAAGCCACCGAGACGCTTTGCCCGCGCGAAACCTTTTGGCCATAATCCGGCGGGATGATCAGGCCCGTCTTGGCCTGCCCTTCGTCAATCAGGCGTTCCAGGTCTGGCTCGCTGGTGACCTCGTAGTTGATCACAAAATAACCCGTCGAGCGGAAAGCGTCGAGCAACGCCCGGCTTTGCGGGCTGCGGCTTTGATCCAGCACGGCGAGTGGAACGTTCTTGACGTCGCTGGCGGCCGCGTAACCCATCAGCACCAACTGGATGATGGGCATCAACAACGTCACGACCAGCGTACGCCGGTCACGCATGATCTGAATAAACTCTTTGCGAGTGATCGCAATAATACGAGCGATTGCCATACTGCCTCACGAGCCAACCTGAATAACCGGTGTTTGTTCACCAGGGACATCCCCTAACCGGTGAGTCGGCGTGGGGATTATAGTCGCCTGAGCGGTATTGTCAACGCAGGCATCTGCGACATGCTAATCCAATCGCTTGCGAAATCGCGACGAAGCCACAGCCATCATCACCATCCCCATGACGGCCAATATCACCGTCTCTGACAGCAGCAATTGAAGCCCCACGCCTTTGAGCACGATGCTGCGGACAATGATCAGGAAATACTTGAGCGGGATGATGGCGCTGATCCACTGCAACACGGGCGGCATCGCGGCGATGGGGAAAAAGAATCCCGAAAGGAAAATCGTCGGAAGTAACGTCATGAAAGTTGTGAGCATGGCTTCCTGTTGAGTGCGGGCAATCGTCGAGATGAACAGCCCGATGCTGAGCGTCGTCATCACGAACAGCCCCGCCAATCCTAGCAGCAGCCCAATGTTGCCGCGCACCGGCACGTGGAACCACAGCGTTCCAATGACCAAGACTTCCAGGGCGTCACCGAACGCGATCACCACATAGGGCACCAGCTTGCCGACAAGCAATTCCCACGACCGAATGGGCGTCACGATCAACTGCTCGATGGTGCCGCGCTCGCGCTCGCGCACGATGGCGACCGCCGTGAGCAGCGTCGTCATCGTCTGGAGAATCATCCCGATCATGCCGGGAATCATGAAATAGGCGCTCACCATGTCGGGGTTGTACCACACCTGCGAGCGCACATCCACCGCGGGCGTCATCGCCCCGCCGACACTCTGCCGGGTCAACCGCTGAACCTGAAGCTTGACCGACTGCGTTTGCCCCAGCAGCGTGGCCGCCGAAAGCGCGCCGCCGGCCACCGCCGGATCGGAGCCGTCAATGATAAAGGCCACCGAGACGGCTTGCCCGCGCGAGGTCCTGTCGCCATAGTCGGGCGGGATGATCAGCCCCGTCCTGGCCTGGCCGCCGTCAATCAGCAGCGCCAGTTCCTTCTCGCTGTTGGCCTCGTGAGCCAGGCTAAAGTAATCGGTCGCCCGGAAGGATTCCAACAGCGCGCGGCTCTGCGGGCTTTTACTTTGGTCAAAAACTGCTAATGGCACGTTGCGCACGTCGTTGGTCGCCGCATAGCCCAACAGGAACAGTTGCATGATGGGCATGAGGAACGTCACCGCCAGCGTGCGCGGGTCGCGCGAAATCTGGATGAACTCTTTGCGAATGATAGAGAAAATACGAGTGATAGCCGCCATACGGTCCAACCTTTGCAAGGTTACTTGGGCAAAATGCCGCGCAGCACTGTGCCCGCGACGCCATCCACCACTTTTTCGACTGACAATTCTTGCGCCCGCTCGTCTTGCAAGACATGCTTGAGCAGCAAGAACGCCATGATGCCCCCCATGAATGTCCGCGCGACCATCTCTGTATCGCAAGGGCGCATGTGTCCCGTTTCGATCTGTTGTTGAAAATAGCCCTGCAACGTGCTCAACACTCGGTTGATCACGCCCGACCGCACTCGGCGCACCGCCGGCGGGAATGACTGGGCGTTGGTGATCATGATTTTGAACAGCGCCGTATTCGTCGGCTGCTCAAAGAGGCTGATGTAGTAGCGGCCAAACTGGCGCAGAAACTCTTCCGGCGGCGCATCAAACGAGACATTTTCCGGCAGCCCTCCAAGGCCCGTTTCAATCCGCTCAGTCAAAAGAGAGACCAAGAGATCCGTCTTGTCTTTGAAATACCAGTAGAGCAGACCGGGCGAAATCTTGGCGGCTTTGGCTAAATCTTTGATGCTGGCCCCGTCAAAGCCTTTGGCGGCAAACACTTTTTGCGCCGCGTCCAAAATATGTTGCCGTCTGTCCTTGTCTTCGGGCGACATGGCTTCTCCTTGCAAGCACAGTCAGACGAATTGATTGAACGTTCAATCAATATTATAACCGACGGACTCGCAGATGTCAAGTAATGCGTGTGCACGCAAACGTTGTCAGATAAACTTGTTCTGCCGCACGCGAAGCGGCACTGCGGCAGAGGGGTGTCAGCAGTGCAACTGCTGACAAGCTTTGCGGGCACACCTTAATGCCAATGATATTGACAAAATAGGATACACGGTGTATACTGGCAGTAAGTTTACACATACTAAAATTTTCTATATGGTGTACCATGACACTCTCATTGCGCGACACTAAACGCTCCATCACCGAGCAGACAATTGTAGAAAAAGCCGTTGCCCTTTTCAAAGAGCACGGTTTTGACCAAGTCTCGGTCAAGCAGATTGCCAAAGCGGCCGTCGTCAGCGAAAAGACGATTTTCAACTATTTTCCGTACAAAGAGTTGATTGTATTAGCCGGGGCGCAGCCGCAGTTGAACACTTTGATGGACACTATCCAAAAGCAAATTGACGAGATCACCGAGCCGACCGAGGTTTTGCGCAACTTTAGCTTGAGCCTGGTCGAGTTGTGCATGTCCGATCCGGCCACGATTGCGGTCGTCGTTTCAGAAATGTTGACGCTGGACCCGGAGCGTTTGGCGATGGCGATGCGCTACATCCCTGATCCCACTCCCCTCATCCGCACCGTGATGACGCTGGCGCGCGCTCAGGGCAAGCTACGGCCCGAGGTGAGCGTGGAATATGCGACCGAGTTTTTTCTCAGCAGCGTCTTGAATGGCATCCGCACACACTTTGCTTCGGGGCACGTTGAAAAAGTGCGGCCCATGCTCAACGTGACGCTCGAGATTTTCCTTTACGGAGCCTTTATTCCTCAAAAGTAGAACTTGCAAATTTCTTCACTTTTGCCAGGAAGGAGATCACGATGAAAATCTTGTTCGTCTATCCCGAGTTCCCCGATACCTTTTGGAGTTTCAAGCACGCGCTCAAGTTCATTCACAAAAAAGCATCCTCGCCGCCGCTGGGTCTGCTCACTGTAGCTTCCATGGTGCCCACAGGCTGGGAAAAGCGTCTGGTAGATTTGAACGCCGAAAGCCTGAAGCATCAAGATTTGCAGTGGGCCGATATGGTATTCCTCAGCGCGATGGCGGTGCAGCGCGAGCCGGCGCAACACGTGATTGCGCGCTGCAAAGAAGCCGGCGTCAAGGTGGTCGCCGGAGGGCCGCTCTTTACTCAAGAGCACGAACAGTTTCCCGATGTGGATCATTTCGTGCTGAACGAAGCCGAGCTGACCTTGCCACTCTTTTTAGCGGATCTGGCCCTGGGGCGCGCCCAACGCATCTACATGACCAACGAATATCCCGACATTCGCCTGACTCCAGCGCCGCGCTGGGAACTGGCGAACCTGAAACTGTACACCACCATGAGCATCCAGTTTTCGCGGGGTTGCCCTTACAATTGCGATTTCTGCAACGTGACCGCGTTGCTTGGCCACCGTCCGCGCACCAAGACGGCATCTCAGATTACGGCCGAGTTGGATGGTCTGTATGCGCTTGGCTGGCGACAGAACGTGTTTTTTGTGGACGACAATTTCATCGGGAACAAGAGGCAGCTCAAGGAAGAAATACTTCCGGCGCTGATCGGGTGGCGCAGGGGCAAAACCGGCATGCCGTTCAACACAGAGGTATCCATCAACCTGGCTGACGACTCTGAACTGCTAGAGCTGATGGCGCAAGCTGGGTTCGATACGGTGTTCATCGGCATCGAGACGCCGAACGAAGACAGCCTGGCCGAATGTGGCAAGTCCCAGAACAAGAACCGCGACCTGGTAGAGTGCGTCAAGCGCATTCAACGCGCCGGGCTACAGGTGCAAGGAGGATTCATCGTCGGTTTTGACAGCGATACACCGGCGATCTTTCAACAGCAGATTGATTTTATTCAGAAAAGCGGCATCGTCACGGCCATGGTGGGATTGCTCCAGGCTCCCCTTGGGACAAGGCTTTACGAGCGCATGAAGCGCGAGGGACGCTTGACGAGCGAGATGTCGGGCGACAATGTGGATGGCAAGACCAACATCATTCCCAGTATGGGGCTGGAAACTTTGCACGAAGGATACAAGAAACTCTTGGCGCAACTCTATTCGCCGCAGTGCTATTACGCCCGCGTCAAGACTTTTCTCCAGGAATACAAAGCACCGCGAATCAACATACGCCTGGAGCCGCAGTACATCCTGGCCTTTTTCCGCTCGATCTATCAACTGGGCATCAAGGGCGTGGAGCGCGCCCAGTACTGGAAGCTCGTGCTCTGGTCGTTGTTCCGCAAGCCCAACTTGTTCCCCCTGGCGATCACCTTGACCATCTATGGCTACCACTTTCGCCAGGTCGTGGCATTGCACGTTCACTAGTTCCGGACCGCAAATGCAAACGCGCCGGGGAGGCAGAGGCAGTGGATCCGTCTTTTCTGCGTCCCCGGCGTTCTATGGATGCTTTACAAATCCACCCCCGAGTAATCTATCAAGACCTGCTGATACTTTTTCCTCGCTTCTTCCCAATCGCATTTGGGCGACAAGGTGTCGGCCATCAGCGCGCGGAGCTTGCCGACGCACTCGCTCGCCTGCGTCAACAGTTCGGGCTTGGCGAGCTGGCTTTGCGCTCCCCCCGCAATCGTCGCGCCGAGGGTGAACACGGCGGCAATGGCGCACGTGATCCGCCAATCATTCACGACGATGGGTGTTCCTGAAAGGCTCGACAGCCCGGCGAAAAAAGTCGCCAACGCGCTCAGACTGATACCCGCCAGGCTGTAACGAGCAGTTGTACTTTTCAGTCGCTCCTTGTGCGCGCTTGCCTTTTGAAGGCTGGCTTGAATCTGTTGACCAATCGGGTTGACCGGCTGCGCCTCTTGATTCATTGCAATCTCCTCCCTTTTCCAAAAGCGCTGGAAAGCCCCTTCTGATGGCTGGCAGAAGGCGCGAGTCTCTCAATCCGTAAACAGCGGCAAATGTCCCAACGCGATAATGTTCTTCCACTTGGCCCGCTCACCTTCGGTGAACACGGCGGCCTGGGCGATTACCTTGGCGCCGGCTTTTTCCATGATGAGCTGTATCCCCTGGAGCGTGGAGCCGGTGCTGATCACGTCGTCCACGATGGCGACTTGCTTGCCCGCAACCAGCGCGCGATCTTTTTCGTCCAGGTAAAGCGTCTGCTTTTCACCGGTGGTGATGGAAAGCGTCTCGGCGCTGATCGCTTCGCCCATGTAGGGCTTGTAGCTTTTGCGCAAGACGACGTAGGGAAGCCTGGTTTCCACCGAGAGCGCATAGGTCAGCGGGATGCTCTTGGCTTCGGCGGTCACCAGCACTTGGACCTCTTTCGGCAGCCGCTTGGCAAGCTCTTTGGACACAGCCTGGACGATCTCGGTGTCGCCGAGCACGTTGAAAATTGCGATCCGCACACCGGGGGCGATCTGGAACAAGGGCAGCTCGCGGGTGAGCCCGGCTAGCTTGACGGTGTGAGTCTGGCGTGGCGTGGTCATGTTTCCTCCTGGCTTTGACAGAGAAACGCAAAGATGGTACAGTTTCGGGCTGATTGTAGCACAGCCTGCGCAGGAGGCAAGATGCAAAAAGCAGCCGAGGGTTCGCGATTGGAGATGAGAGCGTTGGGAGCGCGCGACTATGCGGCGGTCGTGGAAACTTATCGGCGGACGCCGCGATTCGTCGTCGAGCTGAACGGTCGCCCGGCGGAAAGCATCGGCCTGGAGATGGTGGAAGAGGACGCGGCGCAGGCGGCCCATCACGGCGCGCAGTTTGTCGGATTATTCTTGCGTGAAAGCGGCGCGCTGATCGGCGTGGCGGATTTTGTGCCCAGCGGCTACAAGGGGCGGCCCAGCCAGGCATGGATCGCGCTGCTGTTGATCGCCGAGCCGTATCAACGGCAAGGCTATGGCGCTGAAGCATATCGGCTCATCAAGGACGCTATTTTTGCTGATCCCGTTGTGGAGACGATTGGCCTGGGCGTGTTGATCAAGAATAGCCCGGCGTTGGCTTTCTGGCAAACGCTGGGGTATCAGCACGTGGGCAGCACCGTCACAGATAAAGATGGCCGCGAGGTGGTGATCTTGAAACAAGATCGTGACGCTACCACAACGCAAGTGGAGGTGAACAATGTTTTACAGTAAACCCGTGACAGACATCATCCAGCGACGATTTTCTTGCCGGACCTATCTCGATACGCCCATTGCAAAAGACAAGCGGCAGCAGTTGGCCGATTTTCTATCTTTGCTCAAGACGGGACCGCTGGGCGCGCCCGCGCGATTCGAGCTGGTTGCCGCCACAGAGCAAGATCGAAACTCGCTCAAGGGACTGGGGACCTATGGATTCATCAGAGGCATGACGGGATTCATCGTGGGCGCGGTGGGGCCGGCCGACAAGAACCTGGAAGACTATGGTTATTTGATGGAGCGCGCGATTCTGTTTGCGACGGATATAGAGTTGGGTACCTGCTGGCTGGGAGGCAGTTTCACCAAGAGCAGCTTTGCCAAAAAGATGGCGGTCACGGATGGAGAATCGGTGCCCGCGGTGACGTCCGTCGGATACATGACGGACAAGAGCCGCTCCGGGGATTTGATTCGTCAGCGCGTGGGAGCAGACAACCGGCTGCCCTGGGAGAGCCTGTTCTTTCACCAGAGATTTGGAATTCCTCTCTCGCCCGAGCAAGCCGGCGCGTACGCTGCGCCACTCGAAATGGCGCGGCGGGGGCCATCGGCTTCCAACAAGCAGCCGTGGAGAATCATCCAGGATGGAAACGCCTGGCACTTTTACCTGCAACGTACCCCGGGCTATGGCGACGGCCTTGCCTTCAAACTCTTGGGGTTGGCGGATTTGCAGCGGGTAGATATGGGTATCGCGATGAGTCACTTGGAGCTGACTGCCACTGAGCTTGGACTGAAAGGCAAATGGGTTGTTCAGGAGCCGTGGATCGAAAAGCCGGACAGACTGACGGAATACACCGTCAGCTGGTTGAGCTAAACAGACCTCGCAGGTCTCCGAGACCTGCGAGGTCTATCGCTTTTCCATCTCTAGCAATTTGCGCTTCACGTCCAGCCCGCCGCCGTAGCCAGTGAGACTGCCATCGGAGCCGACGACGCGATGACACGGCACGACGAGCGGCAGCGGGTTCGCGCCGTTGGCCGCGCCGACCGCGCGCACCGCTTTTGGCTTGCCGATCATTCGCGCGACCTCGGCATACGTGCGAGTCTGCCCGTACGGAATGGCCGCGACAGCGGCCCACACCCGGCGCTGAAAATCGGTGCCGCGCACGTCGAGCGGCAAATCAAACTCGCGCCGCTTGCCTCCCAAATACTCTATTATCTGATCGAGCGCCAGCGCCGCCAGTCCGCTGCGCTCTGGTTTTCGCGGCGCATGGCCGACGTGACGTTCCAGCCAGCCAAAGAAATCTAGAGCCGTCTCTTGGCCCAACGCGATCTTGCACACACCGCGCGAGGCCGCCACTCGGATCACTCCGACACGGCTTTTCGTGCTTGCCCACGTGATGGTATCTTGCATCGTCCTGATCCCCTTACAAATCGCACAGTTTGGATTCATGGTCAATTCTCCGTTCTTGCTTGTTTTTTCCCGTGGCGACACTGGTCAAGTGCCAGGCCTGACAAGTTGCCTTGCCACCAGACCACGAAAGCAAAACGAGCCGCTCGCGATGGACGCAAGCGGCCCGATGTGCCACACTCTCACCGTCAGCCACTCGCATTGGTTGACCATCGCCCCGGGCACTGGCAGTACCGAGGGGCAGCTTGATTCTATAATACCCTCGCAAAAACGCAAATCAGGACCCAATCGTAGGGACGATCCTATCTCCCTCTTTAGAACCGTGCGGTCGCCTGCCCCCGCTGTTATTAGGGCAATCGCCTCTAAATTGCCAAGCCACGCCTGATGAGCCGGCGGTCGGGTGACTCCCTGCGGGGGCGCAGCATCGTCGGCATAGGTCATAATGAGTCCGGTGACGTTTAGCCTTGACAGATTCTGCCCTCTGGGATATAATTCAACGAAGATTGAACTATAATCGTGGGAGATTTTGCCATGAAACGTGCTGCCCGTCCGCCCACTAACCTGCCAGCTCTCGCCGACCGCCTCAAAGTGTTGGCTGACCCAACCCGCCTAGCGATCCTTGATTTGCTTATGGAAGGCGTGCAGTGTAACTGTTACTTGGGCGACCGGCTGGGCCTGACGATGAATTTGATCTCGCATCACCTCAAGGTGCTGCGCGAGGCTGGCTGGGTGAGCGTCGAGCACGACCCGCTGGATTCGCGCTGGATATACTATTCGGTGAACGAGGACAAATTGACCGAACTGCGCGAGCAACTCGCGGCGTTCCTGGACATTGAGCGAATTCAGCCGCGCCTGCCAACCTGTGGGCCGCAACCGGCCTGCGAGAGCGTGCGCGCGGCGAGCCGGTGAACGGCGTTGGCACTTGGTCAGACGCCGTTTTTATTGTCCAAATACTTCAAAAGGAGTTGAACTATTATGAGCGAACCAGTTGTTGGGATTGAACGAGCGGAAGCCACGTCCCCGAATGGTGCGCGTGTCGAACTCTTTGACCCGCCGATGTGTTGCCCTACCGGTCTGTGTGGGCCAACGCTCGATCAGACCTTGCTGGACGTGAACGAAATGATCCTGGCGCTCAAGGCCAAAGGCGTCGCCGTCGAGCGTTACCAGATGACCAGCCACCCGAACGTCTTTCTCAATAACGCTGAGGTGATGCGCCTGGTGCGTGAGCAGCAGATGGCGGCGCTGCCCATCACCGCCGTCAACGGGCGCGTCGTCAAGGCGGGCGCTTACCCCACCCTGGACGAAGTCAAATCCCATCTCAACGGGGCAACCGCATGAACACTCAATACATCTTTTTCTCTGGCAAGGGCGGCGTGGGCAAAACATCCATGGCCTGCGCCACCGCCGTGCGCTATGCTGATGAGGACAAACGTACGCTCATTGTCACCACCGATCCGGCCTCAAACCTGGCCGATGTGTTCGAGCAGCCCATCGGCCACAAAATCACCGCGATTCAGGGTCTGTCGAATCTGTGGGCAATGGAGATTGACCCCGACAAGGCCACTGACGAGTACAAGGATCGGGCGCTCGCGCCCATCCGCGCTGTCTTCCCGCCGCAAATGGTGCAGGTGGTTGAGGAGCAGATGAGCGGCCCATGCACCGCCGAAGTGGCCGCCTTTGACCGCTTTACCGACTTTCTGGAAACACCTGCTGCCGGCGACGGCGCCTTTGATGTCGTTATCTTTGACACGGCTCCTACTGGCCACACATTGCGGCTGCTGGAATTGCCGGCAGAGTGGGCGCGCACCATTGAGCAGGCAACCGCCAGCAGCGGACAGACCTGCCTTGGCCCTGCGGCGGCTATCCAGTCTTCCAAGCTCAAGTATGAGCGCGCATTGGCTGTGATGCGCGATCCCTCTCAAACGACGTTTGTCTTTGTCTTGCAGCCCGAAGCTACACCGATCAAGGAAACACAACGCGCAACGGGCGAGCTGGCCAAGTTGGATATCCACACGCACCGGATCATCATCAACGGCATCCTTCCGCCCGAAGAGGCGTCCAATCCGTTCTTTGCCCAACGGGTAGCGATGCAGAACCGCTATCTCGATCAAATTGCGCGCGAGTTGTCGCTGCCCGCTCGTCGCATGTTCCTGCTCGACGGCGAAATCCAGGGCGTTACGCGCTTGCGCCAAGTCGCCGAGATGCTGCTGGACGGCAAGCCGCGCCCACGGACGCCGGCACTCGCCCGCCCGGCGGCAGAAGAACATCTCGTTCTGTCTCAAGCCGACATTTTGCCTCGCGTTGAGCCGAACGGCCACCAGCGAGTGATCTTTTTCGCCGGCAAGGGCGGCGTAGGCAAGACCTCGGCTTCGTGCGTGACGGCCGTCTGGCTGGCGCGCCAGGGTCACAAGACGTTGCTGCTGACGACCGATCCGGCCGCCCACCTGGGGGATGTTTTGGGCGTGCCGGTGGGCGACGAAGCCAAACCTGTTGCTGGGGTGCCCAACCTGTGGGCGGCCAAGATTGACCCCAAGAGCGCGGCCGAGGTGTACAAAGCGCGCATCCTGGAAGACGCCCGCCAGCGCGGCCGCCCGCCGGAGGCTATTCGCGCGATGGCTGAAGAGTTGGATAGCCCTTGCACAGAAGAGATGGCGGCCTTTGACAAGTTCATTGATTTTGCCTCTCAAGACCAGTGGGACAGTATCGTGTTCGACACTGCGCCGACCGGCCACACGCTGCGCTTGCTGGAATTGCCGATTGACTGGAGCAAGCAGCTCGACGTCAAGATATTTGCCACGGTAGAGACCGCCGCTGCCGATGACGTCGCCAAGCAGCGCTTCGGCCAGGTGATCGAGATGATGCGTGACCCAGAGCGCAGTACGTTCGCGTTCGTCATGTACCCCGAATCCACGCCCATCGTTGAAGCGCATCGCGCCGTGCAAGAGTTGCGTACTGTCGGCATCGAGCCTGGGTTGGTTGTCGCCAATCTCATTCTGCCACCGGAACAATGCACCACGCCTTACACGCAATCACGGCGGGCGATGCAAGAAAAGTATCTGGCCGAGATCAAGCAGCGCTTCCCGGTGCCCGTCGTGCAAATCCCGCTGCTCCCGCACGAAGTCAGGGGACTGGATGTCTTGACCACGTTGGGCGATCAGGTCTATGGCAATCGCAAGCGCGGCTCGACTCAAACGAGACAGGAAAAACAAAAGTGAAACGAGTTCTATTTCTTTGTACTGGCAATTCGTGCCGGTCACAAATGGCCGAGGCCATTGTCAACGCGCGGATGGGCGATGAGTGGCAAGCCTTCTCAGCCGGCACGCACCCATCCGGCTACGCTCATCCGAACGCCATCCGCGCCCTGGTCGAGATCGGGATTGACCATCACGGGCGCTCCAAGCACGCTGACGAGTTTCGCAACACGCATTTCGACCTGGTAGTGACGGTGTGCGATTCGGCAGCGGAAGAATGTCCACTATGGTTGGGGACGGGCAAGCGCGTCCACCTGGGCTTTCCCGATCCGGCCAAAGCGACGGGCAGTGACGACGAGGTGATAGCGGTATTCCGCTCGGTGCGTGACGACATTGCGCGGCGAATCCCACAACTGTTGAAGGAGCATGAGAATGGCTAAACCCGCGAGTACTCTCTCGCCTGACGTGATCCTGGTTATGGGCGAACAGGTCGTCCAGGCAGCACGTGATTTTTCCGAAGCGTTGTCTGAAACGACGCAGTATCAAGCTTGGGAGCAAGCGACTTGGTCTTTGCGCCAAGATCAGGCGGCTCAGTCCCTAGCTGAAAAGCTCCAGGCTAGGCAACGAGAACTCGAACCGCTCTTGATGTTGGGCGCAGCAAGCGCGGAACAACGCGCGGAATTGGAACGACTTCGGTCAGAGTACCTGGGCCTGCCGACCATCGCTACCTACGTGCAAGCTGAGGCTGATTTGCGCGCGTTGTGCCAGGCAGCCAACACGGTCTTGTCCCAAGCGGCGGGACTGGATTTTGCAGCGAACTCTGCCAGTGGATGCTGCGGGTGAGGTGCGAAGATGATGGACGAACGATTACAACAAGCAACTAAACAACTTGGACGTGCCTTGCGGACAAGCGCGCCTGTGCTTGCATACCTCGACGCAAGCACCGACATGGAGACCGACGTAGAGGCGACCGGCCTGCTCGATGAACTGGCACAGCGCCAGGCTGCGTTGAGGGTCAAACAAAATGATGGCGGGTTGTCCCAGGCCGACATTGACGACCTGCGCGCATTGCAGTTTCGCGTTCAGACGCAGCCGACCATCGCCGCCTACCTGCGAGCCCAACAAGACCTGCGCGCACTGCTGCCGCAAATCAACTATGAGATCAGCCAGTTGCTTGGAGTGGATTTTGCCGCGCTGGCGCGAAAGAGTGGATGCTGCTGATGCAAGCTCCAGTCGTCGTGCAAATTGTCGGTGCACCGGTGGCCTGTAAAGAAGGCGTGCGGGACACCTGGCGTGAGACAGCCCATTGGCTCGCCGGTCAACTGGTTGCACGCTTTGGGGAAGCGGTGCGTGTGGAATACCGGGGCTTGTTCGACCTGAACTGTCTGCCGCTTCCTACTGATGTACAACTGCCAGTGGTGTTCATCAATGAAAAAGTATTTTCGTCCGGCGGCAAGATCAACGGCCCCGCTATTCGCCGCCGGATCGAAGCGTTGATGCAGGCTACCGAGGGCTGAATGATCTCGACGGCTCAAGGCTGCGCCGCTCTATCTCGTTTCAGCCCTGGCCTTGTTCCAAATGGCCGCGCAGTTCTTTGCGTCGGACGGCCTGCACCTGCGCCCAAACCACTTTCTTCAGAAAGCGCAGAACTTCCGCTGCATCATTATCGGACAGGATTACTTTCAACTCGGCCTGTAAAATATAGTCCTTCGATTGTTGCGCGTCGTTGACGAGCACCAACGCGACGATCTTGGGCGGCATACTCAGCGTCGTCACCACCTCGCGGACTGTGCGACTGGCTTCGACGGAGACTAGAGCTTGGCCGCCGATGTAGCTTTTGGGCATCCCGATCGGTTTGACGAGTGCCGACATATGGCCTCTGAAGGATACTCGGCCTGTCAGAAGCCAGGTTTTCGATGGGTTCGAGTATGCTGCCTATTACCCGTGCAGACTGCAAGTGTCGCTCGTCACGAACCTGCCATGATGCTTATTGGTGTCATGGTGCGCATTAGGACACGGTCTGCTTGATGTGTGCGACTCTAGCTCACTGTCGTCATGTCACACCCAAGATATGATGGATGTCACTATACACACACCTGGGATGGTGCTAAACTCTATTCTGGATTCTGAATTTTGAATATAGCGGAGGGGGTATGAAGGCTTACGAGCGTCAGGCTGAGATACTCAAGGCATTAGGACATCCGGTTCGGCTGCAAATCCTGGATATTTTACGCGACGGTGAGCAGTGCGTGTGCCATATCGAGGCCGTGTTGGGTCTGCGCCAGGCCTACATCTCCCAGCAGTTGATGACCTTGCGCAAGGCCGAGTTGGTGGCCGACCGCAAAGACGGCCTGCGCGTGTATTACCACATCACTGACCGCGCCGTAATACGCGTGCTCGACCAGTCGCGGGCGCTGCTTGAGCAGCAAGGCGTCCGCTTTAGCCTCAAGTTTGTGCCGCACGATTGCTCGTGTCCGAGTTGCGCCATTCCAGCATCGTCGTGAGGTTGCCACATTGTCTGATTCATCACGGAGGAAAAATGCCTAAAGATGTGCTCGAACTGACGGTTGACAAGTTCACGTTTCGTGTGCCCACCGGCTTGTACTATAGCGACGCCGGTATGTGGATCAAGGTGGATGGAAACCGAGCATGGCTAGCGCTGACCGATTTCGCGCAACAGCGCAGCGGGGACATGGCCTTTGCCGAGGTCAAGCCGGTGGGAACGGTGCTCAAGCCGGGCGACGAGTTTGCCAGCGTCGAGACGATCAAAGTGAACATTAGCTTGCCCTCGCCCGTGACGGGCGCTCTCGTCGAGGTCAATACGGAACTGCAAGACGCACCTGAGCTAATCAATCAAGACCCGTATGGCAAGGGCTGGTTTGCCGTGGTGGAGTTGACGGATTGGGCCAATGACAAAGTGCGACTCTTGGATGCCGAGGCTTACTATGCGCTTATCCAGAGGCAGGCCGAGGAGGAGCTCGAGAAGCAATGAACAGAGTCGTGATTGTGCCTTGCAGTGGGATTGGGAAGAGCTATGGCACGGTGGCGCGCGAAGGCGCATACGTCGTGACGGAGGATTTGCGCCCCGATACGACACAGCTTGTGCCGCTTTCGCTGTTGGTGTTGGGCGACGAGCAAGCCCGCGCGGACGTGAGCGGCGCGCAGGCCATCACGATTGACGGCTGCAAGCTAGCCTGCGCCACCAAGATGGTGGCCGAGTCCGGCGGAACGGTAGCGCACGACTTGGCCGTGTTGGATGTGTATCGTCGTCACCGTAACCTCAAGCCAGCGGGCATTGCCGAGCTCAACAAAGGCGGTCAGCGGTTGGCCCAGGCACTGGCTGAAGAAGTGGCAACGTTGGTTGATGAAATGACAGGCGAGGTGAAAAATGCCTGACCTGCCAAAGAAAAAAGTGGGGATTGTGGCCTGCTCCGGCGAAGAGATGGCTGAGGGCACGGTGACGCGATTGGCGGCGCTGCGAGTGCTCGAGCAATTGCGCCCGAACGAGACGGTGACCATTTGTCTGCCATTGTTCCTGGCGGGCGGCGAAGGCGACCGCGCCTTTGCACGCTTTTATCCGACGATTGCGATTGACGGCTGCGACAAACGCTGCGCCGCGCGCGGCACGGAAATGTACAGCGGCAAGCCAGCGGCCAGCATTGTTGTCACAGATGCCATCCAGACTAATCACTTGGGCACGGCGCGGCGATTGAGCGAGGCGGGAATGCAAGCCGTAGATGTTGTCGCCGAGCAAGTCACTCAACAAGTGGACGAGTTGCTGGGCGTCAAATGGGATCGCAAGCAAGGTCAATCTTCGAAAGAGGCGCAGCCTGCGGAAGGATTAGAAGCCAAGATCGCTACCTGCTCGTGCGGCTCCGGCATCCCGATTCAGAAGGTGCAGCTAGATGGTCAAGAGGTCTCGTTCATCGCACTGCCGCTCATTTTTGAACAGTTCCGCGACGCGGGCAAGCTGCCTGGCGACGGCACGACGGCTGAATTGATGGAGACAGTCAAGGTCTACAACCCCATACCTGATGGACAGGAAGCAGCGTACGCACAAGCGGTCACGCGTGAGTACACCGCTTTTTGTCAGGAGAAGAACTGATGGCTCGCACTGCAACGTATCATACTACGGTCACCTGGAAGGGCGAGCACTGGGGCCATCTTCGACTGGGCAACGGGCCGGAGATGGATTTTTCGGCGCCGCCGGATGCTCAGGGACATCCTGGCGTGCTCACGCCCGAAGATGCATTCGTGGCGGCGGCCAACACCTGCGTGATGATGATGTTCATCTGGGCTGCCGAACGCTTCAAGTTGAATCTGGTTTCTTACGATTGTTACGCCGAGGGCACCAAGCTGATCGAACTGGATCGGACGGAAATCTTTACCAAGCTGGTGCTGCACCCCAAGATCGTGGTGCGTGCGGACGGTCAGGAGCAAGCCGCTGTCGAAAAGCGCGTGCGGCGCGCGTTAGAGTCGGCGCAAAAGTACAGCCTGGTGGCCAACTCGGTGAAATCGCAAGTCATGATCGAACCGGAGGTCAGCATCCTATCCACAGGACGGCAGTAGCCGTGAGCGACAAACCTGGTGGCGGCTGTGCGTGCACCAAGGATCCGTTTGCCGGCCTGCCACCCGAAATGCGCCCGCGCAAGGATTCCATGTCGGGCCTGCGCAAGGTGGTATGTCCGGTCTGCGGGCTGAACTATTGGACGAATCGGGACACCGACGTATGCTCCGACTGTGAAAAGAAACAACCGGCGCGCGTTGCGCCGAAAACACAAACTCAACCTGGAGGAATGAACATGCTTTCGATCAAAGTGCTTGGGCCTGGCTGCGACAACTGCAAGAAGGTGGAAAAGATTACGCACTTGGCAGTGGAGGCGCTCGGCGTGGAAGCCTATGTCGAGAAAGTAACTGACTATGCCGAAATCCACAAGTACCCGATCCTGGCGACGCCTGGACTGGTCATCAACGAAAAGGTCGTGTGCGCCGGGCGCATCCCCAACCAGGCTGAAGTGACAACCTGGCTGACGAATGCGCTGGCATGATGCAAGAGGCAAGTTTGCATCCTGCTTCTTGACGGAGAAAAGACATGACCACCATTGGTACACAACCCGCTCAACAGGCAATCTCCACAGCACATTTTACATCCAACTGGCTGCACGGGTACGTCCGAGAGCGGGGAGGGACGCTCCATATCACCAACAGTCTGGTCATCTCGGGTTGATGACGAGCCTACACTGGCCCGTCAGGTCTGACGGGTAAACCGGAGAATTCAGAAGCGTTTGTTTACTTCCAAGATGATGATATTCAAGTGTACCTGGCGCGAGACATTTGGGATGGCCTGCCGCCAGGGACGGAAAAGCTGCTGGTCGCCATCCAGGACTATGGAAGGTTCTGGCTCTGGTTCGATGATGCATGGAAAAAACACCAAGGAGACGCACAATGACAGAGCAAGCAGTGGTTCAAGCAAAAAGAGGCGGCAGTATCGCCGGTCAGCTTTCACTATTGGATCGCTTCCTGACGCTGTGGATTTTCCTGGCGATGGCAGTGGGCGTGGGGCTGGGCTATCTGTTCCCCGCCGCAGTCAATGCGTTCAATACCGCCGTTTCGGTCGGGACGACCAACATCCCGATCGCGATTGGCTTGATCCTGATGATGTACCCGCCGCTGGCCAAGGTGCATTACGAAGATCTGGGCGACGTGTTCCGCAACTGGAAGATCTTGGGCTTTTCGCTGTTGCAGAACTGGGTCATCGGCCCGATCTTGATGTTCGTCCTCGCCATCGTTTTCTTGCGCGGCTACCCGGAATACATGGCCGGGTTGATCATGATCGGCCTGGCGCGCTGTATTGCGATGGTGATCGTGTGGAACGAGCTGGCCAAAGGCGATAACGAATACGCCGCCGGGCTGGTGGCGTTCAACAGCCTGTTCCAGGTCTTTTTCTACAGCGTGTATGCCTACGTGTTCATCACCGTCCTGCCGCCGCTGTTCGGTCTCAAGGGCAGCCTGGTGCAAGTGACCATCGGCGAGATTGCCAAGAGCGTGTTCATCTACCTGGGCATCCCGTTCCTCGCCGGCTTTTTGACTCACTTGTTCCTGGTGCGCGCCAAAGGCAAGGACTGGTATTACAAGACCTTTGTCCCCAAGATCAGCCCGCTGACGCTGCTGGCCCTGCTGTTCACGATTGTGGTCATGTTCTCGCTCAAGGGCAATCTCATCGTCACCATCCCGCTGGACGTCGTCCGCATCGCCATCCCGCTGGTGATTTACTTTGTGGTCATGTTCCTGGTCTCGTTTTGGATGGGCCACAAGATCGGCGCGGATTATTCCAAGACGACCACGCTGGCCTTTACGGCGGCCAGCAATAACTTTGAGCTGGCGATTGCCGTGGCGGTGGCGGTATTCGGCCTCAATTCCGGCGCGGCGTTTGCGGCGGTGATTGGCCCGCTGGTCGAAGTGCCGGTGATGATCGGCTTGGTGAACGTGGCGTTCTACCTGCGAAAGCGTTTGTACGGCGGGGCCGTCTCGTCTGCGCCAGACATGCTCGCGGCGGCGCAGGCAGCCTGCCCGCCGGATCAAAGACTGGTCAAATAGTTTGCGCTTCGGTGTGCGGGGAAGTTCAGCTTCCCCGCACGTAGCAAAGATGCGCAATGCTTGCGATCCTAGTCATTGGCGCAGGCTGCGCCGCGTGCAAGCAGATGGAAGCCGATGTGCGGGCCGTCGTGGCGCGGTTGGGCCTGGACGCGACGATAGAGCGCGTGGACGATTTTGCGCTCCAAGAAAGCCTGGGCGGCGCTTGAGAAGAAGATGGGGCAAGTGTGACGCTCACAGCGCAGGGCTGATTGAGCGCCTTCGGGCAAATCGGAAAGCGGTCACAACCACCGCTTTTATTTCGGCCAAGATTTATTCGGTAAATCGAATATATTGGAGGTGTATGCTATGCGGCCTGTTGTCATCAAACGCAAATGCCCCGCCCAGAAGGATATCTGCAAGGCCATCACCGCCTGCCCGACAGGGGCCATCGGCTACGTCGAGGACGCGCAAGAGCCGCTCAGCGGCAAGATCGTCTTTGACTATGACAAGTGCGATGGCTGTGGCCAGTGCGTGACCGAGTGCTGTGGGGCCGCCATTGAGATGCGGTGAAATCGGCGAGAGACATCATGCCACAACACCAAAACCAAACGATTGAAAAACGCTTCCTGATTTCGCTGATCCTGACGGCCCTGATCTTGGTGGCCGAAGTGATCGGCGGGTTGTGGACAGGCAGCCTGGCGCTGCTCTCGGACGCGGCGCACGTCTTCCTGGACATCTTTGCGCTGGGCCTGAGTTACATTGCGTTGCGCCTGTCGGCCCTGCCCGCCGACGACCGTCACACGTATGGCTTTCACCGTTTTGAAGTCATCGCGGCGCTGGCGAACGGCGTCACGCTGGCTGGCGTCGCCATCGGCATCTTTATCGAAGCCTACCGTCGCCTGCAATCGCCCGAGCCGGTCAAGAGTGTCGAGTTGCTCGTCATCGCCACCGTCGGCCTGATCGTCAATTTGATTGTAGCCTTTGTGTTGGGCGGACACGATCACGAACATGAGGACGGTGAACACGCAACCGAGGATTTGAACGTCAAGAGCGCGTTTCTGCACGTGCTGGGAGACGCGGTCTCGTCGGTAGGCGTGATCGTGGCGGCGCTCATCATCTGGCGCACCGGCTGGACGCTGGCCGACCCGCTCATGAGCGTCATCATCGGGCTGATTATCATTGCCAGCTCGTGGCGCGTGACCAAGTCCTCGCTGCACATTCTGGTAGAGGGCGTGCCCGAAGGCTTCCATCTGGCCGATGTGGCGCAAACGATGGGCAGCGTGCCAGGCGTGACTGATGTGCATGATCTGCATGTGTGGAGCCTGTGCTCAGGCCACACCGCGCTCAGCGCGCACGTCGTCGTCGCCGATCAAAGCCTGGGCCAGGCTCAGGTGGTGATGGACGAGCTCAAACGCCGCCTGCGATCTGGCTTTGGCGTCGAGCACACCACCATCCAGTTCGAGTGCGCCGGTTGCGGGCAGGGGCGAGTCGTCTGCGTCAATGACAGTTCGCCACCGTGACCAACTGCGGCAACACGTTTCCAACGTGTGGCGGCTGCCTGTGGGCGCAAGGCGTGATTCAATGTCCGTGAGATAACAAACCAATTCATGATGAGGAGAATACCCAATGGGTAACAATGTTCCCGATAATGCCTTATTCGTTTGTTTCGGCGGCATGTCCAACGTGGGCACGCTGACCGGATTAGCTGGCCTGGAGGCTGTGCGGCAAGTGGAGCCGGGCAAGGCCGGCATCTTTTGCCTGGGCGGGCTGCCCACGCAAAGCCAGTCGGTGCTGGACAAGACTCGCGCCGCGCAACGCATCATCACGGTAGATGGCTGCCCGCTCAATTGCGCGCGCAAGATCGTCGAGCAGGCCGGCTTTACGCCGTACAAGACTATCAACTTGGTGGAAGACTGCGGCATCAAAAAAGGCCCGCCGCAGGCATACGGCGACGAGGAGATGCAAATAGCGGTCAAGGCTATCGTGGACGCGGTAAAAAGCAGCGAGTGAAAGTGGCAGGGGAAAAATGACAACCAATTACGTGGATTATCACAAACACCTGGAAGAACGCTTGGCGCAACTGGGGAGCGAATTGCCCGGCCCCATGACGGGCTTTGCGCGGCTGCACAAAAAGGCCGTGGAAGGCGGCGCACTCGACGCCAGGACCAAAGAGCTGATGGCGCTGGCGATCAGTGTCGCCGTGCGCTGCGAAGGCTGCATCGCCTACCACGTGCACGACGCGCTCAAGGCCGGAGCGACGCGCCAGGAATTGTTGGAAACAATTGGCGTGGCGATCATGATGGGCGGCGGGCCGGCTTCGATGTACGCCGCGCACGCCCTGGACGCCATCGAGCAGTTCATGCCCGCGCCGGATCAGGTTACCGGTTGAGCGTATCGGAAATGGAAACCAGTCTGAGCATCACGATTCTACCCGCGCGGGGTTGCCGCCGCAGCCGCAAGGTGATCGAGTACCTTGAGGCGCGCGGGCTGCCGTTCACGCGCATTGAGCTGGAATCACCGCAAGGCCAGGCGCTGGCCGCGCAGCACGATTTGCGCGCCTCGCCGGGCATCATCGTGGATGGTGCCAGCGTCAACCCATTCGACTTGCTAATCCAACCTGAATGCCGCGTAGATGAGGTGGCTGCACAACGAGTGTTTTTGAGATAAGAACAAGTAACCTGACAAGAGGAGAGAATGACCGTGATAACAGAATCCGACGTCATGGCGGCGTTGAGCCGTGTCAATGACCCAGAACTGCATCGCAATGTCGTCGAGCTGGGCATGGTGCGCGACTTGAGCATCAACGACGGCAAGGTGGCATTCACGCTCGCGCTGACCATCCCTGAATGTCCGTTGCGCGATCAACTGGAGCAAGAAGCGCGCGCGGCAGTTGAAGCTTTGCCGGGCGTGACGCAAGTCGTCGTCACATTGGGCGCGATGAACGAAGAGGAACGCGCAGCGGCGCTGGGCCAATCGCAACCTGAGCGGCCCAAGACCAACCCATTCAACCAGGTGCGCCAGGTCATCGCCATCATGAGCGGCAAAGGCGGCGTTGGCAAATCGTCGGTGACCGCGCTCCTGGCTCTGGGCCTGGCTCGACAGGGCCACCAGGTCGGCATCCTCGACGCCGACATCACTGGGCCGAGCATTCCCAAGTTGTTCGGACTGCGCGCCGGTGCAGTACGCAACAGCCCGATGGGTATGCTGCCCACAGTAGCCGCCGAAGGCATCAAGGTGATGTCCATCAATTTGCTGCTACCCGACGAAGATACGCCCGTCATCTGGCGCGGGCCGATCCTCTCTGGCGTCATTCAGCAATTCTGGACAGATGTGTTCTGGGATCGGCTGGATTACTTGCTGGTGGACTTGCCGCCTGGCACTTCGGACGCGGCACTCACGGTGATGCAAAGCCTGCCGCTCGACGGCGTGATTGTCGTGACCACGCCTCAAGACCTGGCGGCCATGGTGGTGCGCAAGGCGGTCCACATGACCGAGCAACTCAACATGCCAGTGATCGGCGTGGTGGAGAACATGAGCTACTTTGTCTGTCCCGATAGCGGCAGGCAATATGAAATCTTTGGGCCAAGTCATGCCGACGAGATCGCGGCTATCGCCGGCGCGCCCGTGCTGGCTCGATTGCCGATTGACCCTGAACTGGCGCGGCTGGGCGACGGTGGACAGATCGCCGCATACAACACCACGCTCGTGGCCGAGCTGGGGCAAGCGTTCAAGGCCCAAGTGCTGGTCGCTTCGCCGGAACGAGCGCAGAGCAATTCGACAGGGTGATCATGCTTGACATCCAAGTCCTCGGCAACGTCAGATCAAAGCGTTTTCTCATCCGGCGCGTCGTCGTGGCTGCGCTGGAAGAGTTGCGGAAAGACAATCCCGATCTGGAAGCGACGATTGCCAACGTCAAGGATGTCAACGACATCTTGAAATACACGCCTGTCCTGATGACGGGCGCGCTGGTGGTGAACGAAAAGCTAGTGTGTGTCGGACGTTACCCCAAGAAGGAAGAAGTCATTGGTTGGCTGCGAGCAGCATTTGAACAGTCAACCTGATGGCATGATGTTCTATTGGTATCTTCTCAATAATTCGCGGTGAACGTTTGTGCTGGCGTCTTGCGGCCACCACATGCACGGCTCATTCTGTGCCCGACCGCCATATACAGTGGTTTGGGCGATGCGCACAGATGTTTTACCGCTACTTTTTGAGAAGATACTTCTATTGCACTGAAGGAGGGGTAAGCGATGAACGGAAAGCCCAGTTATGGAGTGGGAGTTCACGCAAACAGGCGGTTGAACCGATGAGCGGCTTGACTTGTGAGTGCGACGACTTTATAAAGGCAATGGCCAACGAGACGCGCCAGCGCATCCTGGCGCTTTTGCGCGAACGCGAGATGAGTGTGAGCGAGTTGAACGAGCACTTTGCCATTACCCAGCCGACACTCTCGCATCATCTTGCTCTCCTGCGCCGCGCCAATCTGGTCAGCTTGCGACACGAGGGGCGGCAGACGTTCTACCGCGTCAACCTGGCCTGCGGGATCGAAGGTTGCCGCGAGATTCTGGCCCGTTTCAACATTCCGGTTGCTCAGCAAAGAGATGACCACACTCTGACAGAGAGGAACGAGGCAACTGAGGCAACCAGCGAGGCCAGCGTGGGCTGATGTTCTGTGAAGGCTGGAAGGAGAGACTGTGACAATACTTGACGAGATAGCCCTAGAAAAAGCACATGCCATACTGGGAAGTGAGTGTAGTCCCATTGGTCTGATGGCCTCACCCGAAGGCTACCCGCACGTGTGGGCGCGCGATAGCGTCATCACGTCGCTGGGCGCGACGCAAAGCGTTTCGCCCGGCCACGAGAATTGCTTGCGTGTCTCGCTGGCAACGCTCGCGGGACAACAATCGGAGTTGGGCGCGATTCCGAATAACGTGAGCGTGGCGACGGGGCGACTGGATCACACCAACGCCGGCTCGGTGGACTCGAACCTGTGGTACATCCTGGGCCACTATATCCAACATCGCGCCTCTGGCGATGTCGAGTTCTTGCGAGAGTATTGGCCATCGCTGAAACGCGCGCTGCTGTGGTTGCGTTACCAGGACTCGAATGGCTGCGGACTCTTGGAAGTCCACGAGGCGGCGGACTGGGCCGACTTGCTGGCGAACCGCTTCAATATCCTTTACGACAACGCGCTGTGGTACGCCGCATTGCGCGCGATGGCGGATATGGCGCAACTCGTCGGCGCGCCGGTTGGCCCCGACTATGATGCGATGGCGCGCGACGTGCGGCACAAAATGCGCCTCGTGCTGTGGGTGGGGCCGGAGACTGAAAGCGAATGGGGGCCGAGCTGCCCTGGTCATACGGAGTGGAAGTATACGCTCAGCCAGGTGGATCCGGTGCTGGTCAAGCGGCCTTTCTTTTTGCCTTACGTGGCCTTTCGGGATTTCGGCGATTACTGCGATGTGTTTGGCAATCTGCTGACCATCCTGTTCGGCATCGCCAATCCTGCGCAAGAGAAACGCATCCTCGACTATTTGCATCAAGTCGGCATCGCCGAACCTTACCCAGTGCGTGTGCTGCATCCGGTCATTCATCCTGGGAACAAGGATTGGCGCGAATACTATCGCAACAACAACTTGAATCTGCCGGAGCAGTATCACAACGGCGGCATCTGGCCGTTCGTCGGTGGATTTTATGTGGCGGCGCTGGTCAAGGCCGGACGACGCGAACAGGCCGCCCAAGTTTTGGAAAAGCTGGCCGAGGTCAACCGGCAAGGCGTCGAAGGCGAGTGGGAGTTCAACGAGTGGTGTCACGGCGCGACGGGAAGACCGATGGGCTACCCGCATCAAGCCTGGTCGGCGGGCATGTACGTGTTCGCGCACCGCTGCGTGCAAGAGGGCCGCGTGCCCGTCTTTGATGAGACATGGAGGAATCAACAATGAACCAAGCCATCTTGACACTGGCGCAAACTCTTGAATCGAAACAATCGGCTGTGCTGGCTACCGTCATCGAAGTGAGCGGCGCGTCGCCGGCCAAGGTCGGGGCCAAGTTACTCATGCGCGCTGATGGGACGACGGCTGGCACCGTGGGCGGCGGCAAGCTGGAAGAAGCGATCCTGGCCGAATGCCGCGCGGCGCTGACCGATGGTCAGCCGCGCATCGCGCATTACGCCTTGGCGGAAACAGGGGCTGAAGCCATTGGGACGCTGTGCGGTGGCGATGTGCGCGTTTTTATCGAGCCGTACAACCCGCCGCCCAAGCTGATTATTGTCGGCGGGGGACATGTTGGGCGTCCGCTCAAGGTGATGGGCGAAACGACCGGCTTTGACGTGATCGTAGTAGATGTCGAGCCAGGCCGCGCGACAGTGCCGGAGTTGGACGCGATCACGTTGAATGAGGATTCCTATGTCGTGCTGATCACCACCGACCACATCTCCGACGAGGCCGCGCTGCGGCAGGTCATCACCTCGCCCGCGCGGTACATCGGCATGATCGGCAGCCGCGGCAAGTGCCAGACCATCGTGGAGCACCTGGCGGCGGACGGCATCACCGAAGCGCAACTGTCCCGTGTGTACGCGCCTATCGGGCTTGACCTGGGCGGGCCGACGCCGCCAGAGATTGCGCTGGCTATATTGGCCGAAATCGTGGCCGTGCGGCGCGGGGGAAGTGGGACAATGCGTTCGTGGAAGCGCAGCGAATGGGGAGGCCGAGGGGGTGAAGCATGAGGCCGACACGCAAAAGGACGGATGACAAAGAGCATCCCAGACCGGGCGATGAAAGGCGATCTGTCAAGCAGTGGGCAATCGTCGGCATGCTGCTGGTAACCAGCGCCGTACCCTGCCCGGAGTGCGGCGGACCGCTGGCCTTGCACATCTGGCCGCTGATCGCGCTGATCCTTGTCGCTCGCGGCGTGGCCGGCCGCACCCGGCCGGGCGATGAGCGCGAAATGCCAGACGAATCTTGCGATTCCGCCGCCCAAGCACCACTGGAATAAATGCACAAAGGAGTTGAATTGATGCCAAGAAGCATTTTGCATGTCGGGGCAATCTGCCTGACGCTGTTGGCGACGCTGATGTTTTCTCCATCTCTTGCCCACGCGCAAGCCGCCGTCAACACGCCGCGCCCCACGCCCACTGTAAAAGCGTGCCACATCTGCGACGAAGGGCTTCCGCTCGAGTCCACACCCCCACGCGCGTTGCCCGTAGTGCATCTCTGGTTTTTCTACGACAGTTACTGCGTCTCGTGCGTGCGAACTCTGAATGGCATCTTGCCGCAGATTCTATCCAAGTATGCGGCGGGGCAAGTTGAGGCTCACGCGTGGGACATGGCGCAGAAAGGCCACGAACTGAGACGCGCCCTGGAGGAACAATATGGGCGCGTTGCCCAAGAAATCCCAGTGGTCTTTATCGGCGATTACCTTCTCGCCGGAGACCGGGAGATTCAGGAAAAGTTGGGATCGCTCATTGACCAGTACCTGGCCCAAGGTGGAGTGGCCTTGCCACAGGTGCGCCAGTTCTCCACGCCCGCGCCGATAGTCCCAACGCCGGTTGTTTTGAGCGGGCCGACACCCGCGCCTGAGCGCGCCAAGCCGGTGACCGTCTATTTCTTTTGGGGCGATGGCTGCCCGCACTGCGCCGCCGAAAAGCCGTTCCTGGAAAACCTGACTCGCCGGTATCCCAATGTGGAGGTACGGGCATTTGAGGTGTGGAACTCGCCGCAAAACCGCGATCTGTTTGTCAAGGTAGCCGCCGCCTTTGGGGTCGAGCCGCGCGCCGTGCCCACGACTTTTTTGGGCGACCGCCACTGGGTGGGATACAGTGACCAGATCGGGCGAGAGATCGAAGCGGCCGTAAAGGCTTGTATAGCTTCCGGCTGCCGCGATGCCGGGCAGGGAATCGTGCCGGGCGCAGCGCCGGTCGCTACTCCCACATCCGCGCCTAGCGCCACGCCGACGCCCAGGCCCGTGGCACGCGCGGTGTTGTTTTGGATGGACGGCTGCCCTCACTGCCACGAGGTCATTGACCAGGTGCTCCCGCCGCTCCAGCAAAAATATGGGGACCAACTGAATGTTCACTTGATCGAGGTCAAGTCTCAACAAGACATTGACCAGTTGTACCAGCTTGGGGCGGCGCTCAACATTCCCAAGCAAAATGTCGGGGTGCCGTTCCTCGTCATCGGGAACAAGGCGCTCGTCGGCTCATTCGAGATCTCGACCGAGTTGCCGGGGCTGATCGAAAAGCACCTGGCGGCGGGCGGCGTGGACTATCCCAACTTGCCGGGGCTGGCTGAACTGCTCTCGACGGCCGCGCCTCGACCCGCGACGGTTCAGCCGCAAGTTGCCGCCACCGCCACGCCGACGCCCTCCGCGCCCGCTCAACCTAAAGCGCCCGCGCCGGAAAAGCATTTGCTCGATCTGCCTATCTTTGGGCTGGTGGATCTCGACCAATACTCGCTGGCGTTCAGCACCGTGTTGATCGGCCTGCTGGACGGCTTTAACCCGTGTTCGCTGTGGGTGCTCTCGCTGCTGCTGGCGCTCGTCGTCAACACCGGCTCGCGGAAAAAGACGCTGCTGGTGGGCTTGACCTTTCTGGGGGTGGCGGCGGCGCTGTATGGCGTCATCATCCTGGGGCTGTTCAGCGTGTTTGCGTTCGTGGGCTACGAGTTGTGGATCCGCATCGCGGTGGCGTTGATCGCGCTGGCGTTCGCGCTGATCAACATCAAGGACTATTTCTGGTTAAAAGAAGGCGTGTCGCTGACCATCTCGGACAAGTACAAGCCCAAACTCTACCGCGACATGCGCGGTCTCCTCTCGCCGGATAAATCAACGCTGGCGCTCATCGGCGCGACGGCGGCCATGGCCCTGGGCATCACGCTGGTCGAGATGCCGTGTACCGCGGGCCTGCCGATCCTGTGGACGAAACTCATCGCCGCGAACAATGTCGGCATTGTGGCGTTTGCGCTGTTGTTGGGTCTGTACCTGCTGATGTACCTGGCCGACGAGTTGGTCGTGTTCACCACAGTCGTCGTCACACTGCGGGCGAGCCGGTTGGAGGAAAAGCAGGGCCGTATCTTGAAGCTCGTCGGTGGAGTGGTGATGTTGACACTGGCGGCGGTGCTCCTGGTAGATCCCAAGCTGATGGACAGCGTGCGAGACTCGGCGCTGGTGTTTGGGGCGGCGATTGCTCTGTCGCTATTGGTCTTGGTGGTGCACCGCAAGGTCTTGCCGCGCCTGGGCATCGTCATCGGCACGGAGGCGCTTGGCGAGAAGGATACTGTAAAGCAAAGCAAATGAAAGAGCATCGTCTGTTGGCTGTCTTTGCGCACCCCGACGATGAAGCCTATCGTCCGGGCGGGACACTGGCGCTGCTGGCGCGGCGCGGCGCGGCGTGCGCGTGTGGGTCGAAAGCATGCTGGGGGGCTGGCTCCGTTTTCGGTTTCACTTTGCCCATCGTCGCCTGATTTCTTGATTTTCACCGTTCCCAGTGTTACACAGACTTGACAGCTTGCCGAGATGAAAGTGGCCGGGTAATATGGAATGACGCGCGATGCGCCTTCGGAGGCACATCCAAACTGAGCAGGGAGG
>CAYHAR010000011.1:0-35257 GCA_964354595.1 uncultured Anaerolineae bacterium
TCGCAAACACCAGAATGAACATGATGTACGTGAGCGGCTTTTGCTGGAACAGGATTGGCCCGATGAACGGAATCTTGTCGAGCAGGGGGATGTTGAAAATGGGAAATGTGCCTGGCCCCGGCGGCAAATCTTCTGCCAGGAACTGGCGATAAAGATACCCGGTCACACCCAAGGCGAGAATGTTGACGACCGTCCCGCTAATGATCTGGTTGACTTTGAACTCGATCGAGACCACCGCGTGCAGCGCAGCCAGGACCACCGAGGCGAGAACACCCGCCAGGACCGCCAGCCAGCGCGACAAGTTTCCGGCAGCCTCTATCCCCATCGAGTCCTTGAGCGCCTGGAACGCGAACAGGTTCACGGCATAGCCCATCATCGCGCCCATCAGCAACTTGCCTTCGATGCCAATATCCACCACGCCGGCTCGCTCGCACATCACGCCGCAGAACGCCGCAAAGGCGATGGGCGTCGCCACCCGGAACATTTGCGCCAGCGTGTCAATGACGCACTTTTCCCGGCACTGGCCGCCGATGATGAGGTTGAGCAGCCACCAGGCCGCCGCCAGCCCGAACGCGATCAAGAGAGCCGTGACCCACCATGCGCTGCGCAGAGTCGTTCCACGTCGTAAAGTGTTGGTTGTCGCGCTCATCGCCTAACCTCCACCCCAACCGCGCATGGTGACCGTTTCTTCTTCCACGCGCCGTTCGGCCTTGATGCGATACAGCCAGCGCACCACCGGGGGCGCCGCCGCAAACAGCAGCAGCAACGCCTGAATCACCGAGATGACATACTTGCTGACGCCCGAGTTCAGCTCCATCAGGTCGGCGCCGTTGCGCATCGAGCCGAACAGGAAAGACGCGGCCAGTATGCCGAACGGGTTGTTGTTCGCCAGCAGCGCGATGGCGATACTATCGAAACCATAACCGCTGGAAAAGAACAACGGCAGGCAGCGGCAGATCGAAACACCCAGCACCTCGACCGTCCCCGCCAGTCCGGCCAACGCGCCGGAAATGCACATCGCCAGCATAATGTTACGCGTCATGCTCATGCCCGCGTATTTCGCCGCATTGGGATTTGCGCCAACCGTCCGCATCTCGAAACCGATCGTCGTCTTCCATAACAGCCAGTACACGACGACCGCCGCCAGGACCGCCAACAGCAAGCCGGTATGCAACCGGTCGTACTGGTCCTGGAACGGCCACCACGCGCGCGCAAGCGCAGGCAAGCCCACGAATGCGACGACACCGGCGCCCAGCGTGATGCCCCACAGCAGAACGCGATTCTCTGCTCGCTTGCCCAGCAGCCAGCGCGCGAAAATGAACGCCGTGAATGCGATCACTATCGCCGCAAACAGCGCGCTGAGGGGGTCTTGCAGTCGGGTCGGGACATCGGCCAGCGTCCACAGTTCCGCTTCCGGCGCGATGCGCGGCGTCTGCACCGCCGTTGCCAGTGGGTCTCTGAGCGGAAAGCTGACCACATACTCGGCCAGGCGGAACGCGACATAGTTCATCATCATCGTGCTGATGACCTCGTGCGCGCCGGTGCGAGCCTTGAGGTAGCCGGGGATGCCGGCCCAGATTGCGCCGCCCAACGCTCCGGCCAACAGCGCAAGCGGCAGATGAATGATCACGGGCAAGCCGTGAAACGCTTGCCCGGCCCACGCCGCGCTGATCGCGCCGATGTAAAACTGTCCCTCGGCGCCAATGTTGAACAGGCCGGTCTTGAAGCCCACCGCCACCGCCAGGCTGAGCAAGATGTACGGGACAGTCGCCACGAGCGACTCGGAGAGCCCGCGCTGCTTGAAGAACGCGCCGCGCACCAAACCATCGTAAGCCCGAAGCACCGTCTCGAATTTTCCACTGGTGATCCAGATGATGACCCCGCCCAACACGAACGCCGTCACCAGGGCGAGCGCCGTCGTCACGTACAAAGGAGGCAGGCGGAGGCTTGAAGGCTGAAATCCCGCTCCCCCTTCACGTCTCTGAGGATTTGATTTCATCTGCTTTTCATCCTTCATCCTTCGCCCCTCATCCTTTAATTCCTGCCATGAGCAGGCCCAGTTGTTCGCGCGTCGCCGCTTGGGCGTCGAGCGTGTCGAGGATGCGGCCCTTGTACATCACGGCGATTCGGTCGGATAAACTCATGATTTCGTCCAGCTCGGCGCTGATGAGCAGCACCGCCGCGCCGTTATCGCGCGCCTCGACGATGCGCCCGTGAATGAACTCGATGCTGCCCACGTCCAGCCCGCGCGTCGGCTGGCTGGCGATAAGCAGCTTGACCGGGCGGGCAAGCTCGCGCGCCACGATGACCTTTTGCTGGTTGCCGCCGGAAAGCGACCCCGCGCTGGTTTGAATACTGGGCGTGCGAATGTCGAACGTGTTGACCAGCTCTTGAGCCTGTCGTTCGATGACGGGATAATCCAGCTCTACTCCGTGCGCAAAGGGCGAGCGATAATAAGAGCACAGCACCAGGTTGTCGCGCACGGGAAAGGCCAACACCAGCCCGTGCTTGTGCCGGTCTTCGGGCACGTGCGCCACACCCACTTCCACCACCAGCCGGGGCGTGGCGTGTGTCGTGTCGTGGCCCAGAATCGTCACACGTCCTTCGGCCACGCGGCGCAGCCCGGTGAGCGCCTCGGTCAATTCGGTTTGACCGTTGCCCTGCACGCCGGCCACGCCCAGGATTTCGCCCGCGTGCACCGAAAGCGAGACGCCGTCCACCGCCATGTGTTTCCGATCATCCATCACGCGCAGGTTTTCGACGCGCAGGATTTCTTCGCCAGGGTGAGCTTCAGCCTTGTCAATCGTCAAGAACACTTGGCGGCCCACCATCATCTCGGCCAATATCTCTCGCGTGGCCTCGGCGGGCTTGACCGTGCCGACCATCTGCCCGGCGCGCATCACGCCGATGCGGTCTGCCACGGCGAACACTTCGCGCAGCTTGTGCGTGATGAACACGATGGATTTGCCTTGCTTGACCAGCGCCCGCATGATGACGAACAGCTCGTCAGCCTCCTGCGGCGTCAACACCGCCGTCGGCTCGTCCAAAATTAATATGTCCGCCGAGCGATACAACGCCTTGATGATCTCGATGCGCTGCTGCGACCCGACCGTCAAATCTCGCACGTAGGCGTCAGGGTCCACGTCCAGCCCGTACTGATGGCTCAGCTCGCGCACGCGCGCCGCCACGCTGCGCCGGTCGAGCACCGATAGCCCGCCCAAGGCTTTGCTCGCGCTCACGACGGACTCTTGACCGAGCATGATGTTTTCCGTTACCGTGAGCGGCGGGACGAGCATAAAGTGCTGGTGCACCATGCCGATGCCCAGGGCAATCGCGTCGTGCGGAGAAGTGATGCGCGTTGGCTTGTCATTGATGCGAATCTCGCCTTCGTCAGGCTGGTACAGGCCGTAGAGGATATTCATCAACGTGGACTTGCCCGCGCCGTTTTCGCCGAGCAGAGCGTGAATCTCGCCCTTTTCCAAATCGAAATTCACGTGGTCATTGGCAAGCACGCCGGGGAAGCGTTTGGTGATGCCGGAGGCTTGGAGGGCTAGGGTCATGACACACTCCTGCCCCCCCTCTCTCCCTCCCCCGCTGCGCGGGGGAGGGGATGGGGTGGGGGTACAATGAAGGGTGCTGTGCTCGAACCGCACAACACCCTTCACACTCTACACTTTGCTCTACACTTTACTTGTAGCCGGTTTGGAGCTTGCCGCTCTTGAGATCTTCGGTTGCCTGCTTGACCTTATCCTTCACGGCCTGCGGGATCTTGCCGTCCCAGTCGTGATAGGGAGCCAGGCCAATGCCGCCGTTGCTCAGGTTCGCCGTGAAAATGCCAGCCTTGGCCGTCTTGCCATTGACAGCCTTGAGATACTCGTATACCGCCGCATCCACGTTCTTGGCCGCGCTCGTCAATAGCGCATCCTTGACCTCAGGATAGGTGAGGTACTGATCCACGTCCACGCCGATGGCCATGAGGTTCTTTTCCTTGGCCGCGAGCAAACCGCCGTTGCCGGTGTTGCCGCCCACGCCAAAGACCACGTCGCAGCCCTGGCCGATCATGCTGTTGCCGACTTCTTTGCCCTTGGCCGGGTCGATGAACGAGGGGATGTAGACATTGAGCGGAGGCTTGACGTTGGGATTGGCCCACTTGGCGCCGTTCTGATAGCCGACGACAAAGCGGACCACTGGCGGGATTTCCATGCCAGACACGGTGCAGACGACGCCGCTCTTGGTCATGCCGCCCGCAACCACGCCGGCCAAGAAACCAACCTGATCTTCCTGGAACATCAGGCTGGTGACGTTCTTGAGCGATTCGGCATAGCAGTCCTTCTTGGTGTCATCGCAGTACTTGACGCCCTTGGTAGGAAAGTAGGCGTTGTCAACGATCGCGAACTTGATGTTCGGGTATTGCAGCGCCTTGACCCCCGTGGCATCGCCCATCAAAAAGCCGACGGTGATGATCACGTCGTACTTTTCAGTGGCGAACTGGTCAACGTTCTTTTCATAGTCGGTGGGCTGCTTGGACTCGATGAACTTGGCGTCCATGCCAAATTCCTTCATCGCCTTTTGCACGCCCCCCCAGGCCGATTGGTTGAACGACTTGTCGTTCACGCCGCCCACGTCGGTGACCAGGCCGACCTTGATCTTGGCGCCGGCCGGCGCCGCAGCGCCGCCGCAAGCCGAGAGGGCCAGCGAAACGACCAACAACAAAGCGAATACAGCAAACAGTGACTTGCGCATCTTACTCCTCCTGAGAGTGTGGGGTTTGAACCGTAGTGAAAAAATTGCAGCCACGTTGTCGGTAGCGATCACCTCCCTTCACACGGAGCTTGGACCATTTGGTGTCAAGCTGTTTAGCCGACGCAGAACACGGCAAGCTTGAGGACGCTCGTGAATCTCTTGCCAGAGCGAAATTATAGCTGATTTGGTCATACACGCAAGTTGCGCCGACCGGCGATGACTCTGTTGAAGTGCCAGCAAGAGGGTATCACCGGATGGTGGCATTTGTCTCCGCGATCACATTCCCCGCCGAGTCCAGCAATTGCAGCCTGGCTGCCGACGGCGGACCGCCGACCGCCGACCACTGACCACTGAACGCTCGCCCCGGCCCGACGGACACCGGCCACATCGCGATCACTTGGCCGTCTTGCCACAGCTTGACTTGGCCGTTGAGGTTCACGCTTGTCACAGCGCCCATGGACATGCTTTCGCCTTGACTCGCAAGACGCAGCACCGCTGTCGTATTGGCCGTATCGAATCCTTGCCCCAGTCCACTCACCGGGTACCAGCGCTCCGTCCAACCGAACGCTTGGCCGGGCTGAATTGTCGTGTCGTCCCAAAACGTCGGGAGCAGCCCGCCCCACAATTCAAAGTACGTGCTGCCGTCGTTCGTCCACGTGGCCGGGTCAATTCCCTTGCCGCCAAAAAATTTGATGCCGCGCGCAATCCCCGCTGGGAACACGCGCACGATGCCTTGATCGCTGGACGTGTCATATGCCCCGACAAAATCGCCGCGGGCTGCCGGGCTGGCAAAAAAACCGAGATAGCCACGCCAGTTGGCATAGCGGCTGAGATCGCGCCCTTTGAACACAGGCCAATCGAGCTTGCTGCCGGGGCCGGGCAATCCGCCGTCGCCGGTCGAATGAACCGTAACCTGCGTGGTAGCGGACGGCAGGATGAAGCGCGTGGCATCCGTCGCGCGATTGCCATTCAGCGCCAGCATCGCATTAATCCAAAACTGCATCTTTTGCGGGCTGCCGGTCGAGTTGGTCACGCGCGGCTGAATCGTCACGTAACTGTGCGCCGTGTCCAGGCTGATCGTCACCGCCACATCCAGCCCGGTGCGATCCTCGTGGTCGGACACAGTGACGGCGGCTCCGCTGATGGTCGCCTTCCACGGGCGGTACTCGTTCAGCCCGTGCTCTTCCACCGGCAAGCACCACTCGAGGCCGCCCGTCGCCAGCCACCAACCGCGATAGCCCCACTCGGTCGGCTTGACGACGGGATTTTGATACGTCACCGTCCGGCCCGTCGTTTTATCCACGATGCGCCAGATACGCCCGCCCAGCTCCGGCAGAATCGTCGCCTGCGTATAACTGTTCTCCAAAATGATAGCGCGATAGGCTTGGGGCGCGGGCGGGCCGACCTTGCCCCAGTCGAGATGTGGATACGGATAGATCGGGTCATCCTTGCCAGATGGCGCGAGCGCCTGCTCATAGCCAAAAGTCGAGATGGCGACGGTCGTCTCGTAAACGCGCGGAGCCGAGGCAGGAATGAGTGGAGGGTGGAGAGCGGAGGGTGGAGCGATGGCAGCATTTGTCGGCGGGACAAGAGTCGGCGGAGCGGCAGGTGTTGGAATGAAACTAATGGGCGACGGCGTCGGACGTGAAGGGTAAAGCGTGGAGAGTGGAGTGAGAGTTGGCTCAAACGTGGGGCGTAGAGTGGACGAAGGCTGCGGCGAAGGAACCAGAGCAGTGATCGAGGGAGTTAACGTCGGCGCAGCGGCGAGAGGCCGCGCCGTTGGCTGCAGCGCGCTCGGCGTCTCCGCTGCACGCGCGCACGCTGCCAACGCAAAGCAACCGACCAACAAGATCCAAATGATGTGATGTCTCCCCTTGTCTCTCTGTTTCCTTGTCACTGTGTCACCTTGTCTCCCATCCGTCACCCGAATACGTCACATACGTCTCACCCGAATCAGTGTGGAGAATGAACCCTCGTTCAAAGTCTTGCACGGTTCCGTTAAAGCCGCGCTCCTGCGTCGTGGCGTTCCCCAGCCCGCTGCGGACCTCGGGATACTTGCACCACACACGCCCAAAGCCGCGTTTGGGAGTGGGCGGACTGGACTCCGGCCCACAGGAGAACTCGGGCTCGCCCTCTTGCCAGTCACCCAGGTAATTCCCCCAACTGCCGCTGTTGTAAAGCACGATCACGTACTTTTCCCAATCTTGTCGCCAAAGGGTGCGCCCTTGTTGGAACGTCTCCTCTGCCATCCACGAGCCATGCGCAGCGTTCGTGGCGCAGCCGAATTTATCTTTGGCCGATTGCCAGATGTCAGCGAATGGCCCTGTCACCGGTGGGCAACTGGGTGTGGGGGTAAGTGTCGGCGTGGGCGTCCTGGTGGGAACGGGCGTGAATGTCCGGGTGGGCGCAGGCGTATCCGAAGGCTGAACCGCGCGCACTGGCGTGTTCGATGTCGCCGTCGCGCCCCGGGTCGCCTGCGATTGCGCAGCCAAGGTGGAAGGCGGCGCGACCGTCGTCGCTCGCGCGGCGACCTGGGTTGGAGTGGAAGCAACCTTGCCCACCGAGCCGGCAATCGCCACCACGCCGATGACGGCGGCGCAAATCACGGCCAATGCCGCCACGCCGATAACAGTTCCAATCAGCTTCCCGTTGCGCGGCGGCGACGCAAGAGCAGCCCGTTGCGCCGAGCCTGTCGGCGCGGCCCCGCCGAGCGACTGGGCGAATGCGCCCGCCGTGGCAAAACGCTGGTCAGGGTCTTTGGCGAGCGCCCGGTCAACCGCGTTGGCGACGTGAGCCGGAACGTTCGTGACCCGCGTGCGAATCGGCGGCGGCAACTCGTTGGCCTGCTTGTAGAGCACCGAGGCTGTGTCGCCGCTAAACGGCGCCTGCCCGGAGAGCATCTCGTATGCCACGACGCCCAGCGAGTAAATATCCGCGCGGCGATCCACCGCCAGTCCGCGCACCTGCTCCGGCGACATGTACTCGGGCGTGCCAATGAGTGCGCCCGTCTGTGTGAGCCGCACGCCGCTCATCGCCTTGGCGATCCCAAAATCGGTCAGCGTGGCGTGATCGCCCGCGCCCAGCATAATGTTGCTCGGCTTGATGTCGCGGTGGACAAAGCCTTGCTGATGAGCATAGTCCAGCGCCGACGCCACCTGGCCGATGATGTGCGCCACGCGCTCGGGTGGCATCGCCCCGCTCTGCCGGATGATGGCAGAAAGAGGCTGCCCCTCGATAAACTCCATCACGATGTAATTCACGCCGTCGGTGATGCCCACGTCGTAGATGGTCACGATGTGGGGGTGCTTGAGCCTGGCGGCGGCGACGGCCTCTTGTTGAAAACGCTTGACAAAGCCGGGGTCCATTCCCATCTGCGGCGGCAGCACTTTGATGGCGACGTGGCGCAGGAGCGCCGGCTGATGTGCCTTGTAAACCACGGCCATCCCGCCGCGCCCCAGCTCTTGAACGATCTGATATTGGCCGAGCGGCTTGCCGATGAGCTGCTCCATCTCAGCCCCTCTGCTTCACCGAATCACCCACGGATGCTCGCCCGGCCCCCAGGTAATGTCGCCGGTCGTGACGCCCAGGTTGGCGACCGTGACCGTATAGAAATACTTGCCAGCGGGGATGGAGAGCGGCAGCGATTCTTTGGGCGCGACGACGAGCGATTTGGACACCAGGCCGTTCAACTCGACCGTGGCCGTGCGCGTCGTCGTGTTGCTGACCTGGATGAAGGCAGACACTTGCGAGGTGGGCGACGGCGCAGGCTGCGCGGGCGCGTTCGGGTTCGCTTCGTAGACAAGCTCGATGGCCGCCGGAGAGACTGCGAACGTCTTTAACCTCACCGGCGCGTTCGCCCAGGCCTTGCTCAGTCCGCGATTGATCCCATCGGAAAGAATCCCGCCGATGATGAAAAACGGCGCATTGTTCAATCGCTCCAATTGAACCGCCGGCACGCCGCGCAATGAGGTAACGCGCACGCCCAGCGAGACCGGCTCGCCACGAAACTTGCCGCTCACCTCCACCGTGTCCGGCGGACGGCACGAGGCCATCACGTCCGTCAGCGCATCCAGCAGATAGGGCCGGAGCGCCTGCTCGACGCCACTTTGAATGTCGGCGCACGCCACGCGCTCTTCGTACCCCGGTCCCAGTGTTTCGAACGCCCAACGCTGGCTGGCAATGGCTTGCTCGGCCATCGCGCCCAGCACGAACGCCGCGCCCACCAGCACAGCCATCGCGACGACGAGCAGTACGGCCAGCGCGCTCAAGACGATGCGCAGCAGCCATCGCCCGAATCCCTTGGCGGCCCGCCCGACTTTTTGCTGGGTGGTGGGACGCCCCAGACGTGTGACGGGTCGGGGCGGCGCAACCGGCGCCGGTCCCACGATTTCCGTCGGAGCGCCGGGCATTGCGACCGGAGTCACTTTGCGCGGAGTGCGGCGACCGAGGCCGAGCAGCGAACGCCGGCCTTCGACCTCGTCGTTGAGCGCGTCGGCCAACTCACCGGCCGTCGCAAACCGCTCGTTGGGGTCTTTGGCCAGCGCGCGCATCACAATCTTTTCGAGGCTCTTGGAAACGCCCGGCGCGCGCTCGCGCAAGGGAGGCGGCGGCTCGTAGGCGTGTTGATGCAGCAGCGCCACGGGCGTATCGGCCTGGAACGGCAGCGTGGCCGAAAGCAGCGCATACAGCATCACGCCCAGCGAGTAAATGTCGCTGCGGTGATCCACCGGCAAGCCTTGCGCCTGCTCCGGCGACATGTACTCGGGCGTGCCCATGCTCGTCCCGGTCTGCGTCAGCCTGGTCTCCGCCACGATCTTGGCGATGCCAAAATCAGAAAGCAGCGGGTGGCCGTCGCGCGTCATCAGCACGTTGGCAGGCTTGACATCGCGGTGGACGATGCCGCACGCGTGGGCATAGTCCAGCGCGCGCGCCAACTGGGCCACAATGCGCGCCGCCTCGTTGGGCGGCAGCGGCGCGCTCATTCGCGCCGCCAGCGTCCCGCCCTCCACCAGTTGCGTGACAAAATAGACCGCGCCGGTTTCGGGGTCCTCGCCAAAATCGTACACGGGCAAGATGTTAGGATGCGCCAGTTGAGCCACGGCGTGCGCTTCGCGCGCGAACCGCTCGCGAAAGCCCGCGTCGCGCGCCAGCTCGCCCGCCAGCACCTTGATCGCCACCGAGCGATTGAGCGAAGTCTGGTAGCCGCGGTAGACCGTCGCCATGCCGCCGCGCCCGATTTCGGCGAGAATCTCGTACTGTCCCAGTTTTTTGCCAAGCAGGTCCATTGCAGCCTCTCTGCCCAGTGATCAATAAGCGGCGTCCAAGCGCCACTCCCGTGTTTGAATTATACACCGAAGCATGGCGACAGGCTATCTCGCGAATGGGAGCGTTTTCACTTTGGGACAACCTCCGCCCCCGCCGCGGTGCAGCCCGCCTGCGCCTTGACGCTCCTCGCCTTTAGCGTCACGCTCGCCCTGTTCGAGACCGTGCCCGACATTCGACAGCCCCGCGGCCGAGGGCGAAAAGCCGTGCGTCTGCATAATACAAGCGCGGCAGTGGCTCTAGAGAAATCAAGTGTACTATTTGGTCGGGGACAGAACTCGGCTATCGAATTTGAACAACCAGAGCGAGATTCAGGCCGTCGCAGGAACTAGCCCGAGCAAGGCCGCATCCAGCCAAGACTGAACGACCTTGACCACAGTGTCCAAGGCTTGCACCAAGTCAGACGGCCAAGGTTGATCCGGGGCTAGAGCAGCTAGGCCGGGACGGAACAGGCGCTCGTTCAGCTGGGTGTAGAAGGTGACCACTTGCCCATTTAGGTCAGGAGATAGCGATGCAAGTGGGGGCATACGCTGGATCAAGCCTTGCGAGCCATCCCGCCCAGGAGGGATATCACCCGCGGCTCGCCAAACCGCGAGGCGGAGGCGCGTTGACTGTTGTCGAGCAGGATGGATTGACCCAAGCGACGCATCTCGTCCAGGGGCGCAAAGCGATCTTGGCCGAGCCACTCTTGTTCCAGCATGCGATCATTGAACCGGCGGCCCAACTCAACCAGTGTGGAAAAGTTCGCCAGGCTCCGCGGGAGGTCAAGTCCTGCACATTGTTGATCGTCATCTCGGTGCGCAAGGCCCGCCCATCTTTGAAGTACTGCTTGAGGACACTGCTTGTAGTGAATGCGGATACTGGGCAAAACGCCTTTGCGAATCACGCGCGTGTACAACTCGCCGGGAGTTCGTTTGGTCACCCGTCGTTCAAAGATCAGGCTCACCCGGTCCGGACAGCCCAGATCGAGATTATCTCGAATCAGCCCCAAAGAAAGCGCGTCAGCCTATTCTTCCTTCCCTTCGCGCTTCCAATCCACAAAGCGATACCCCGCGCCGCGCTCGGTGAGGATGTAGCGCGGGTGCGCCGGGTCCGGCTCGATCTTTTGGCGCAGGTAGGTGATGTATAACCGCAGGTAATGCGATTCCTGGCGGTACTCGTAGCCCCACACTTTGGAGAGCAGGTTTTCGTGCGGCATCACCCAGCCGGCGTTGTTGATCAGGTGATACAAGAGGCGGTACTCGGTGGGGCGTAGCTTGACTTCCTGGCCGCCGGCGATGACGACGTGACGGCTGAAATCCACCTGCAAATAGTCGTCAATCTTGAGAGCTGACTTTTCAACGGGGGGGGGAGTTTCGGCGCGGCGCAGCGCCGCTTTGACGCGGCTGGCTAGCTCACGTGGGCTGAACGGCTTGGTCACATAGTCATCCGCGCCCAGTTCCAGCCCTTTGACCTTGTCATCCTCGTCGGCCTTGACGGTGAGCATGATGACCGGCACGCTGGAAACTTGGCGCAGCATTCGCAGCGTCTCAAAGCCGTCCAACTCCGGCATCATCACGTCTAGGATCACCAGGTCGGGCAACTCGTCACGGACTTTGTGCAACGCCTCCAGCCCGTTGGCGGCTTGCGTCACCCGGTAGCCTTCCAACTCCAAATTCATGCGGATGAACTGGATCATCCGCGGCTCGTCGTCCACGACGAGGACGAGCTTTTTGGGTTCGTCTGGCATCGTCAGAGGTCAGTGACCAGTGATCAGTGACCAGTGATCAGTCAATGAGCAACGGGTTGACTGATTACTGATTGACTGATCACTGCTTCTCGCGGACAAAGCCGATGATCTCGCCTTCTTCCTCGCCGCCCATGACTTCGAGAAAGTTGATGCGGTGCCAGGGGATCATGCACGTGACGGCTTGCGCGTCAACATAGTGAATGTCTTTACCATCCCGTCGGCGGAGGTTGGTGCAGACGACGGCTTGGTCGGTCGGGCTGGGCAGTTCTTCGACGTCAGCCAGGATGGCGTCCTCGTTAGCCACATGGATTAAAACCATATAGGCCATAGTCCGTCAACTCCCGACTTGACTAATGGAGGCCGATCTGCAAGCGGATGCGGCCGATTTGCAATTCGTCGCTGTCGTGCAGCGGATGCGGCAGGTACGGTGTGAGGCGCTGGCCGTTCAGGAACGTGCCGTTGGCGCTGCCCAGGTCTTCGATAAAGTACTGGGTGCGCTGCTGCTGGACGCGCGCGTGGCGGCGCGACACGCCGCCCTCTAACCCGCCGTCTGGACTGAGGTCCACGTCGGGAAAGACGCCGCGCGTGGCATCCAACCGCCCGAGCACAAACTCTTTGCCGCCGGTCAGCGGGATTTGCCGGCCGTTCGCCACGACGGTGATCGTCAGCGTGGCCGGCAGCGCCTCGGCGGTGGCCGGCGCGCCAGTCGCCCACGGGTCGGCGCGACTGGCCGGCATCTCTGATTCCGGCAGCGGCTCGGTGCGTAACGGGCCACCGGTTAGCAAGTACACTCCGCACTCGCTGCAAAACAACGTGCCAGGCCGATGCTGGCGTCCGCAAGAAGGACATTCAATCATGGCTGCGTCCTTGTGTTAGAGATAGACTGCGGGTTCCGTATTTGATCGTCTTGCGTCCGGCTGGGGACAAATGTCCACTGCGCGCGAGGCGGCCAGCCTCCAACAACGCCGCGCGCGCCAATTGGTGCTCGCCCAAGTCGAGGAGGCGCGTGGCCATCGCCTCCAATCGGCGAGTCGCCTCGGCCACATCGCCTTTCTCCAATGACTTCCAGGCGTTCTCCTGCATCTGAAAAATAGTGATCTTGGCCAGCACACTCAGGATAGCCGGCGGCACCGCCGGCGGCGCGCTGGGCGTCTGGGACGTAAAGGTCAACGCCAAGTCTTGGCGCAGGCGCTCCCCTCTGCGCTCCAACACCGGCACATCGCCCGTGAGCTCGACCTGGGCCAGGCGGTGCGCCCCGGGCGGGTGCGACTTGACGATGAACTCGAGCATCATGGTGAGAGGGCCATCGGTCTGCAGCGTGCCCAACAAAATCGTGTCGTGCTCCTGCGTGAGGCGAACGAGGTAAGGCGTCAACCGGAACGCGTTCTTGAGCGAGATGCCTTCCGACCGGCGCACGGTCAATTGCAGGTCCGTCGCGTAAAGCGTGCCCAGCCCGTGCAATTGATCGCGGAACAGGCGGCTCACGTCCTCGGCAGTGGTGACGTAGGCCGAAGTGCCTCCGCTGCGCGACGCGATGGCGTCCAACAATGTGTCGTTCCAGTCTTCGCCCAATCCCATGCACGTGATGCTGATGCCTTTTTTCTTGGCTTCGACGGCCTGGGCCAGGCACTTGTCCTCGTCGCCATACGTCTGTCCGTCGGTCAACAGGATCAAGCGGTTGATCGCTTGCGGGCGTCGGCCCTTTTCCAGCTCGCCCAGCCCGGTCAACATCCCTTGTAAGATTTCCGTTCCGCCGCTGGCCTGGATGGCGTTGACTTTGGCCTTGGCGCGCAGCGGCTCGCTGGCCGACTGGCTGGTCCACACAATCTCGGCGTGGTCGCTGAATGTGACCACGCTGAACCGATCGTCCTTGTCCAGCGTGTCAATGAGCTGGCAGGTGGCGGTTTTGACCTGATCCAGGCGCGGGCCTTGCATTGAAGTGCTGCGGTCCAGGACCAGGCAGAGATTCAGCGGCAGCCGCTGACGGCGCTGAATGGACTGGGCGGCCTGGATGTTCGCCAGCACGTACAAGATTTGTTCTTCTTCGATGCAGGGCAACGCCTCGCGGCTGTATTGCATGCGCATCTGGAATGCGCTATCGGCCGAAAGCCCCGCGTCGGCACGGGCGCGGTCGTAAGCGGCCCGCTTGGCGGTGTCGCCCAGGATTTCGTAGGCGGACTGCAATTCGCGGAACAGCATGGCCGTGCCCGGCGCTTCTTGCGCGTCTGGGTGATACTGGTGCGCAAGTTGCCGGTACGCTTTTTTGATCTCGTCTACCGTCGCATCCGGCGAGACGCCGAGCACGACATAGTAATCGCGTGACGTTTCCATACTATCGTCCCAGGTGAGTCTTACGGCTCGACCACGACCGCCGTGATATTATCTTGGCCGCCGGCTGCGTTAGCCAGCTCCACCAACTGATCGCACGCTTCTTGCGGCGTGGCGGCGGAGCGGAGCACCTTTTCCAATTGCTCGTCGCCGACCATGCCCCACAGCCCATCGCAACACAGCAGCAGCCGATAATGGCTCGGCAACGGCTCCACGTAAGTGTCTACTTCTAGCGCCTCTCCCTGTCCCACGGCGCGATACAGGACGTTGCGCTGTGGATGGCTCAACGCGTCGCCGGACGAGATTTGCCCCAGCTCCACCAACCGATCCACGAGCGAATGATCTTTGGTGATCTGTCGCAGGCGATTGCCCGCCCAGAGATAAGCGCGGCTATCGCCAACGTGGGCCAGGTACGCCCGCCCGCCCAAGATCAGCGCGCACGTGAGCGTCGTCCCGCCGCCGTTCACTTGGTCGTGAACGGCCATATTCGCCGCCATGACGGCGTTCACCAGCACTTCGCTCAAGGGCGGCTGCGAAGCATCGCGCGGCTCGTTGAACAGGTAGGACTTGAAGATGGCGTTGACCAGGTGGTGCGTTACCACGCGCACGGCCAGGGCGCTGGCCAGCTCGCCAGCCTCGTGCCCGCCCATTCCATCCGCCAGGGCGAAAAATCCCAGCGGCTCGGGCGCTTGTTGACCCAACTGGCTGGTTTCGAGCGTCAACAGCACATCTTCGTTGTGATCGCGCACGTGCCCCACATCGCTCACGCGTCCCACTCGCAGCCCGGTTGGCGTGCGGCGAGCGACCGGTAGGGATGCCATCGGTTGAGTAGTTGCCAAAGAATTATTCACAGGCATCTTTTCTCCCCGCCTCTGACGCCAAAATCCGTCAGGCAACCAGCGCATACACGCGATGGTCCGTGGAACCAATGTAAACAATGCCATCCGCAATGATGGGCGACGACGTGACCGGCCCGCCAGTGCGAAAGCGCCAGCGCAGTGTGCCGGTGCGCCCATCTAGGCTGTACACGTTGCCGTCCACCGACCCAAAGTATACCGCATCTTCAAAAAAAGCGGGCGAGGACGTGACCTGGTTATCGGTGCTAAACTTCCACACCTGGCGGCCCGTGCGCGCGTCCAGCGCATAGACGCCGTGATCCACCGAGCCGACGAACACAGTGCCTTTGGCGACGGCAGGCGACGAAATGACCGGCTTGCCCGTGCGGAGTCGCCACACGGCCCAGCCGGAACGCACGTCCAGCGCATAAATCGTGTGATCGCCCGATCCAACGTAGAGGATGCCTTCGTCCAAAGTGGGCGACGAAGTCACGGCTCGCTTGGTGGTAAACCGCCAGCGCAGCACGCCGCGAATATCCAGGGCGTAAATCGCGCCGTCCTCGCAGCCAAAGTAGACGGACTCGTCGCCAATGGCGGGACGTGAGCGCACAGGCCCTTCGGTATCCGACTTCCACGCCACGCGCCCGGTCTGCACGTTCGCCGCGTACAGGTGATGATCGTCCGAGCCGAAAAAGACGTGATTGTATTCCACGCGAGGCGACGAGCGCACGCATCCCTGCGTCGGGCACGTCCACACGATCCGCCCGGTCTGCGCGTTGATGCAGTAAAGTGAATTGTCTTCCGAGCCGATAAAGACACGGTCCTGCCAGACGCAAGGCGACGAGGCCAACCCGCCTTCGGTGGCATACTTCCACTTGAACTGGCCTGTCTGCGCATCTACCGCATACAAGTTGTTGTCGTACGCGCCGGCAAAGACGACGCCCTCCGCCACGGCCGGATTGGAGCGCACTTCGTCTTCGCACGTGAACACCCACAACGGCTCGATCTCGCTGGAGCTCATGCGGACGGTGCCGGGCTTGGCGACACCCCCGGGGACCCCGCGCACCGTTTCCAGCGCGCTCTGCATCTCGAGAATAGAAGTCCAACGCTTCTCCGGCTCGTACTCGAGTGCTCGGCCAATGATCTCGACAAACTGGTCCGAGACGGCCGGGTGCGCCGCCTTGACAGGCCGCTCGTGAAACGAGAACGGCGGCTCGACGCGCGGGTCTTGCTTGGTCAGCAGGTGGTGGAGCGTCGCGCCCAGCGCATAAACATCTCCGCGCGGATCAGTCGCGCCGCGATACTGCTCCGGCGGGCTGTAGCCCTCCGTGCCGATCATGGTGCCCTTTTGCCCGGTCTGGAACAACTTGGCGATGCCAAAATCCACCAGACGGATCTCTTCGTGCTTGTCCAACATGACGTTGGAAGGCTTCATATCTCGAAAGATGATAGGGGGATTGTGGCTGTGCAAATAAGCCAGCACCTGGCAAAGTCTAATGCCCCAGTCCAGCACCAATTCTTGCGGCAGCAGCCCCTGGGAATCGGCCAGGTAGGCTTCCAGGTCTTGGCCGTCAATGTATTCGATCACCAGGTAGGCGCGATCCCGCTCGCTGAAATAGTCATAGACTTTGGGGATGGACGGATGGGAAAGCGTCGCCAGGATGTTGGCCTCGCGCTCAAAGTTTTGCACCGCTATCGCGCGCAGTTGCGGGTCAGGCGCAAGGTTGATCATCTCTTTGATGGCGCACAGCTTGGTGACGCTGGGAAAGCGCAAGTCGCGCGCCTGATACACGGCGCTCATGCCGCCCATGCCCAGCACGCCCAGGACTTGGTAGCGTTGTTGCAGCACCTGGCCGACGGCCAGCGTGCCATCCCCCCGCCCCCGGGGAACCTTGGGCTCGGTGGCTATCGCACGAGTGTCCATTGATGAGCTTGGCGCTTTGACCTGATCCACATTAACCGTCATAACTTTTCATTCTGCTGGATGCCAAGTGCGGTCTGCTAGAAAAGACGCGCGCCCACTCGCAAACGAGAGTCGAGCAAATCTCCTAGCCGTGACGACGACACTCTATCTGGCGCTTGCCACCGCCACAAAAAGAAAACGAGAGCGTCATCGCGTGAATGAGACATTCTAGATTCAATGTCTATTATAATGCGATTCGGGACTCTGCGCAATACAACCGGAGGGAGGCAAATCTTGGTGTGCACGCAAAGCTTGTCAGCAGTTGCACTGCTGACACCCCACTGCCGCAGTGCCGCTTCGCGTGCGGCAGAACAAGTTTATCTGACAACGCTTGCGTGCACACAATCTTGGCCTGGCTTTGCCAGCCACAATGCCGGGTGTTATAATGCGCTATCTCGATTTTCGGGAGTCCAAGTTGGCCGCTAGCAGGAACGAGGGAGGATCGCCCTCGCCTGATTTTACACCTTTTCACCTACGACGCAACCTGGCGCTAGGCGTCGCCAACGGCGCGCTGTACATTCTGGCCGAAACGCTGATTGATTCGGCGCTGGTGCTGACGTGGTTCCTCTCGCGTCTCTCTGCGCCGAATGTGCTCATCGGGCTGGTCGTCCCGCTGCGCGACGCCGGTTGGTTCATCCCGCAATTGATCGCCGCGCGTTACCAGTCTCGCCTGCCCTACAAGCTGCCGACCTACTCGGTCATGGCGCTTGTGCGCGGCCTGGCCTGGCTGTCCATGGCAGTCGTCATGCTCACTCAGCGTGATCCCGCCATTTTGATTGCCGGTTTTTTCATCCCTTACACGGTCAACAGCTTTGCCTCCGGCGTGGCGGGCTTGCCGTTCATGGATATTGTCGCCAAAACGATTCCGACGCGTAGGCTGGGGACTTTTTTTGGCGCGCGGATGTTTCTGGGCGGGGCGCTGGGCATCGTCGGCAGTCTGGTCGTGCGCCTGGCGTTGAGCGAAAAACTGGGGCAGGCGTTTCCCACCAACATTGGGCAATTGATGGCGATTGCGGCCGTGTTTGCCGTGTGCGGATTGTTGGCGTTCATGTTCGTCGTCGAGCCGCCGGGCAAAGCGGAGAACGAAGCCGTCAACCTGGCGGCGCACCTGGGCCGCGCGGCCAGCCTGCCGCGCCAGGATCGCAACTTTAGATTATTTCTCATCGCGCGCATGGCGCTGATGCTGGCGCAGATGGGGACGCCGTTCTTTGCCATCTATGCCTCGCGCGAGCTGGGCGCGGGCGCAGAGATGGTCAGCGTGTACCTGGCCTCCTACACAACCACTTTTCTGCTTTCCAATCTGGTATGGAGCCGGCTCTCGGACCGGCGTGGCAATCGCCTGGTCATCTGGCTGGGCGCGTGCCTGGGCCTGAGCATGGCGCTGTTGACCTGGCTGGCCGGGCCGCTCAATCGAGCGCTGGCTCTGGGCGCTCACGCGCCGTGGCTGTTCGTCGTCGTGTTCGCTCTGTCCGGCGCGTTTCAATCGGGCAACAGCCTGGGCGGCATGAGTCTGCTGCTCGAGCTGGCGCCGCAGCAAGACCGCGCGTTGTACGTCGGCTTGACGAACACGGCGCTGGGCCTGGCCTTGCTTTCGACTGCTTGGGGCGGGCTGTTGGTGGATTGGCTCGGCTATCGCGGACTGTTTCTGGTGACGGTGGGCTTTTACGCGGCGGGAGTGTGGGCCGCGACGATTTTGCGTGATCCGAGACGGATGGCGAATGTCGGATGACGAATGAGCCAGGCATTGCGCTGGTGAAGGGTGGAGGCGATCTGGGCACCGGCGTGGCGTTGCGATTGCGCCAGCGACAGTATCGCGTCGTCGTGACGGAGCTGGCGCAGCCGCTCGTCGTTCGCCGCGCGGTGGCGATGGCCTCGGCAGTTTACGAAGGGCGCGTGACGGTCGAAGGCGTCACGGCTCTCTGCGTGCGAGACGAGGCGGGCGTCGCGGCGGCCTGGCAAGACGGCCACGTTCCGGTGATCGTGGACCCACAGGCGCGCATCGCGCGCGCCGTCGAGCCGCTCGTCGTCGTGGACGCGATCATGGCCAAGCGCAACACGGGCACGACGATCCGCGCTGCGCCCATCGTCGTGGCGTTGGGGCCGGGCTTGCGCGCGGGCGTGGATTGTCACGCCGTCGTCGAAACGCAGCGCGGGCCGGACTTTTGCCGCGTGTACTTTGCCGGCGTCACTACTCCCGATTCCGGCGTGCCGGGCGAGGTGGGCGGCGAGGCCGCCCGGCGCGTGATGCGCGCGCCGGTAGAGGGAACGTTCGTCGGACTGGCGCGCATCGGCGACCGCGTGCGCGCCGGGGAGGCCGTGGCGCAAGTGAGCGGTCACCCTGTGCGGACGCAACTCACGGGCGTCGTGCGTGGGCTGCTGGCCGATGGAGTGCGCGTCCGAGCCGGGGCCAAAGTCGGCGACGTTGACCCGCGCGATGACCCGGCGCTGTGTTACCGCATCTCGGACAAAGCCTGGCGAGTGGCCGATGGCGTGCTGCGCGCGATTGAAGCGTTGCAAAGCAGTGTGACGCGATGAATGTCGGCGTGTACATTCACGTCCCCTTTTGCCGTTTCAAGTGCACGTACTGCGACTTTAATGCCTACGCCGGGATGCGGTCGCTTTACGAGCCATACACGCGCGCCGTTGCACGCGAGATTTCCGCTCGCTCTACACTCCAGGCTCTACGCTCCACGACGATTTACCTGGGCGGCGGAACGCCTTCGCTCTTGCCGCTGCCGATGCAGGCCGAAATCCTGGCCGCGTGCCGCGCGTCGTTCGACGTATCGCCGGACGCAGAGATTTCACTGGAGGCGAATCCTGGCACACTGGACGCGGCGTACCTCGAAGGATTGCGCGCGCTCGGCGTGAACCGGCTGAGCCTGGGCGCGCAGAGCGCGTATCAAGCCGAGCTAGATTTCTTCAAGCGCGGCCACAGCTTTGCGGACGCAGTCGAAGCAGTCAAGCTGGCGCGCGCGGCGGGGTTCGACAATCTGAGCGTTGACCTCATCTACGGCATCCCACGCCAGACGATGGCGATGTGGCAAGAGACCATCGAGCGCGCGCTCGAGCTGGCGCCCAATCACGTTTCGATGTATTGTCTCACTATTGAAGAGCACACGACGCTGGCGTTGTGGGTGCGGCGCGGCCAGGTTCCACCGCCGGATGACGACCTGGCGGCAGACATGGCGCTGTGGGCCGATGAACGACTGGCCGCCGAGGATCTGACTCGTTACGAGATTTCCAATTGGGCCAAGCCGGGTTGGCAATGTCGCCACAATCTGATCTATTGGCGCAACGCGCCCTACTTCGGCTTGGGCGCCGGGGCGCATTCCAGTTTTGGAGGAAAGCGATTCTGGAACGTGGCGCATCCGCGCGAGTACATTCGTTTGATTGAAGCGGGGCAAAGCGCAGTCGCCGGGTCGGAAGACATCCGGCGCGCGCTGGAAATGGGCGAGACGATGATGTTGGGATTGCGACTGACGGAGGGCGTCAGTTTTGCGAGCTTTGAGACAAGATTCGGCGTCAAGATGACGGATATCTATTCGGGGGAACTGGATGAACTTGGGGAACAAGGGTTGGTCGTCGTGGATGAAGCCGGCGTGCGATTGACGCGGCGCGGGTGGCTATTGGGCAATCGCGTGTTCGGGGCGTTTCTGCCGGATGAGTCGGGCTGTGTCGGAAAACGCGGATGATGCGGTCAGCTATGCGTCTTGTTTTTAGGTTTCGATTCCGGTATAATGCTGATGGCTCACGATGGAATGCGCGATGCGCGCCCGTTTCGTCCTTTTGCCGATTTGGGCTATAATCTTATTCGTGTGTTCAACGCCACAAAGGAGGCCTGTATGAGCGGACTGTTGGACAAGATCAGCCAGTCGCGCGGCGGGCTGGAAAAGCTCGTCGGCGCGATCCCCGGCTACAAGGGCTACAAGGAAAAGGAGATGCGCCGCGAGGCGGACCGCCTCTTGCGCGAGACGCTCGCCCGCAAGTACGAAGAGCAGTGGGCGCGTCTGTCTGGCGTTCAAAAGCGCCTGATGAGCGCGGGCGGCATCGAGTTCACGGACGACGTGGAAAGCGCGGCGACCAAGCTGCGCGGGTTCATTGACAAGCTCAAGACGGCGGCGATGGGCTATGGCGGCATCTTTGACGCCGTGCGCGTAGACGAGGCCGCGCTCGACAAGCTGTACGCGTTCGACAACGCGCTGGCCGATGGCATACCGCAGATCTCGGGAACGATTGACGCGATGGATGCGGCCATCGCCGCCAAGCAAGGCGTGCCGGAAGCCATCAGCCGTTTTGACGACCAGTGCCGCTACCTGGTCACGACGTTCGAGCAGCGCAAAGAAGTGTTGACAAGCTGAGAGGAGAATTCCCATGGCAAGAATTTTTGATGTCATCGAGTACCCGAACGAGATGCGCGACGAGCTGGTGCGTCGCTTTCCCGAGCAGGGCGCAGGCGATTTTCGTATCGGCTCGGCGGTGATTGTGCGCGAAGGCCAGGCCGCCGTGTTCTTTCGCGACGGCAAAGCGCTGGATACATTTGGGCCGGGTCGCCACCAGATCACCACGGCCAACATCCCGTTGTTGGTGGACGTGATCGGCAAAGCGTTCAACGATCGCAGCCCGTTCACCGCCGAGGTCTATTTCGTCAGCACGCGCGAGTTCCCGCAGCAAAAGTGGGGCACGCCGCAGGCGGTGCCCATCATGCACCCCGGCGTCGGGCTGGGCGCCAGCCTCTTGCGCGCTTTCGGCACGTTCGGCATGCAGATCAGCAACCCGCAGCAGTTTGTCAGCCAATTCGTCGGCGCGCAGGGCAGCTATGATTTCGCCGACATCCGCGAGCGATTGGTGGGTGTCATCACCCAGGCGATGCGCGACCTGTTGGGCGAGCTGAAAAAGTCGGCTTTTGAGGTGCAAGGCTTGACGCAAGAGATCGCGGCGGGCGTGCGCGCCAAAGCCGCCGACGACTTTACCGCGCTCGGCCTGACGCTCAAGGCCATCGTGATCGGGTCCCTCTCGCCGTCTGAATCTACCGCCGAAGACTTGCGCAAGATGGGCCTGATTGACATGCAGACCTACGCCCAGTTGCAGGCGGCGGACGCGATGCGCGACGCGGCCAGAGCGCCTGGCGGCAACCTGGCCGGCGCGGGTGTGGGCTTGGGCGCGGGTCTGGGCTTGGGCCAGATGATGACCGGCATGATGGGCGGCATGATGCAGCCCGGCGCGCAGCAACAACAGGCCGCGCCTCAAGCGGCTCCCGCCGCCATGCCCGACGTGATGAACCCGGCGCAAGCGGCGACTTTTCTGCAAGTGACCGAGGCCGACGTGATGCAAATGATCCAGGCCGGCCAGATCAAGGCCAAGCAGATTGGCAGCCAGTATCGCATCAGCAAAGCGGCGCTGGAAGAGTTTTTAAAGAGCTAGAGTCGGCGCAAGAGACCTCCAAGGTTTCTCAAGCTTTTGGACCTGGACGAAGCGCGCACGGAAGCGTTGATCACGATCACGGCTTTAAGCTCGCTATCCTGACGTGAAACGCGCCTTCCGCCAGAAAGGCACGCCCGAGGATACTGCCCGCCAGACGGAAATGATCCGATCAGTGAGATCCGCCAGACCGGCGTGCAAATAGCGTAATTGGGTAACTACTCAGCCTGGATTGGCAAATCCAGGCCACAAGCTGCAAGCCGCCAGGTTTTGCGCGCGGAACTGCCGGATTTGTCAATCCGGCAGGAGCGGCTGAACAGTTACGTAATTGGAGTGAATGGCAGTGTGCCAAGAGGCCCCACAAGGCACGCCGGGGCCTCTTTTTTTAAAAGACGCCACTGCCAATTTTCCGGCAAGGTCGGGGAATGAGCCCTTGCGGCGCACCCTGCGCCGCGTTGGACGAGACTTGGCGCAACCGGTACGCCGCAAAGAGTAACCCGTAGCCGCTCATCCTGTCAAGCCGGCCCAAAAGCCAATGGCCGCGAAAGCCCAGGTCGGCCAGCCTGCCGGGCAAGATGAACGGGCGCGCGGCGGGCGTTCACCGCATCGCCGCCACGCAGCGCCCCTCGGCCGACGTCTGCCCCGGCGCGCTCAAGGCAACGCCCCCGCCCGCGTGGCGCTGACCACGGCGACGATGCAGGACAGCCGCGTGATTTTGGACTGCAACGGCGCAGAGGAGCTGACCCCGCCCGGCCAGGCCATCCTGGTGCGTCGGGCAGTTGGAATCCAGTAGGTTGGATGGCGAGATGATCGGCGGGCCGCCTGACAGCGAACGGGTGAAATCTGAGCCGTGAGAGAGGTGATAAAATGGCAAGCCCCAACATTACCATTGAGGAGCGTGTTGTGTTGTTCGCGGATGTCCACAATTACTCCAAGATCAGCCATGCGCTGGGAGTGGACGCCTATGACTTTCTGCAAGAGATGTACGAGAAACTGGGTGACGCCATCGTCGAGCATGGCGGGACAATCGTCAAGTATCTGGGGGACGCCCTACTCTGCGTATTTCCTGCGGACACGGAAAACAAGGCGGTAGACTGTGCGCTGAAGCTGCGCCAGGCTTTCGCGCAGATCGTGAGCCGCCGAGGGCTGTCGGTTGAGACGGAGCTGGAAATCGGCATTGGATCAGGCAAAGTCGCCACCGGGACCTTTGGGCACCGAACGTTGCTGCAATGGGACGTGTTTGGCGAAGAGGTCATTCGAGCGGAGACAATTGGGCATCACCGGGGGATAGCGATCACCGAGCGCGTCCATGACCGCGTCAAGTCGAACTATCCGGTTCGCAGCTTGCCTGATTTCGACAAGTGGCAAACCGAGCCTTTAAAAGTATGGGAAGTTTCAGGGGTGGATTAGAGGTATGCCATGAGCGACAAGACCATCCAGTGTGTTGACTGTGGCCGCACATTCGTCTGGAGCTATGGCGAGCAACGCTATTTCAAAGAACACGGTCTGGCTGCTCCCAAGCGTTTGCCTTAAAGCCGGTAGAGCCGGCCAACTCCAAGGGCTGTATCACGCCGCGCGCCTCAAGGGCTTGCGCCTTTTGACATTTCCCCAAGCCTGACATACAATCATAAAATCTATCATCACGCCCAACAATCACAACTGACCGCCGGCCTGCGCGCTCAACTGAAAATCGGACAAGGCCATTGAGCGCAATTTGAAGGAGTTGGGATATGACCTTGCTTGAACAAGTCCAAAGCAAACGAGAAGATATTTTGCGGTTGGCTGCCCGCCGGGGCGCGCGCAACGTGCGTTTGTTCGGCTCGGTGGCGCGCGATGAGGCCGGGCCGGACAGCGACGTGGATTTTTTGGTGGATTTGGAGCCAGGCCGCAGTCTGCTCGATCTCGGGGGACTGCTGATGGATTTGCAAAAGCTGATGGGGCGCAAGGTGGATGTGGTGACCGAAACCGGCCTGCGCCCACGCCTGCGGCCCCGCGTGCTTCGGGAGGCCCGGCCGCTATGAGAGACGAAAGCGAACGCCTGCGGGATATTTTGGAAGCCATCGAGCGCGTGGAGAAATACGCCGCCCGGGGCCGGGCCGCGTTTGACGAAGACGAGCTCGTTCAGACGTGGGTGGTGCATCATATTGAGGTGATTGGCGAGGCCTGCCGCGCCCTGCCCGACGAATTTCAGGCGCGTTACGCGGGCGTGCCATGGAGCGACATTATCGGAATGAGGAATATCCTCGTTCACCATTACTTTGGCATTGACCCGGACGCAGTGTGGGCAGTGGTGGAACACGACCTGCCCGACCTCAAACTGAACGTGCAGGCCATCTTGCGCGAGTTGGGGGTAGAACCCGAATGACCGTGCGCCTCGACCTTTGGCCGCAACGCGAATGGCCCATCTGGACGAGGCCGTGACCCACCTGCGAGGGCAAGCATGGTTGCCATAGATACCGCATGGCGTTCATGGACGCGCTGGTGTTGAGCCTGGTCGAGCGCACGCCGGGCGTCGAACAGTTTGTCACCTGGAATGCGCGACATTCCAACTCCCCCATCCGACCCCGCCCCAATCAATTGGCACTGCCCCGCGCCTAGCCAGGGGGCCCAAAAAAACGATGCTCAAATCGAGGCCGAATTTGCGCCGCCATGGAAAGTGGACACGGTCGAGGAGGTTGACCCGCCCGAGCCGCTGTTTTCCGACGGGATGATCCGGGCCATTGGTTTCGCTCACAGTTGAACTGCGAGCGAAGAAACGGGCTGGCGACACGCAAAGCGCAACTGTCGCCCGAACGATGTGTAATCACCACGGTATCGTCTAGATTTTTCTGGTATAATTCAAACAATCAGAGCATTCTCCAAGAGAGGTCACGATGATCGAGATAGCCGAATTCACGGCCCAGCAGACGCTCAAGCTGCCGGTTGACATCGCCGCCCGCTTCCTGCCGTCTGATCGTTTTGTCGTCTGGGTGGATGGCGATACAGTGCACCTCAAGCGGGTCACGCCGCTCCGCGTGCTGGACATGGTTGATCAAGCGCCGGAAGGCGAACCCATGTCGCTGGATGAGATCAATGACGTTGTTCATCAAGTCAGGCGTCAGCGGCGAGCGCAATAGCCATGCGCGTCGTGATTGACACGAATCTCTGGGTGTCCGGCTTGCTCTGGCGCGGATTGCCGGGCAGGCTGTTGCGGCTGGCCCAAGCAGGCCAGATCGAGCTGTGCCTGACGCCCGCGATGCTATCCGAGTTGGCCGAGGTGTTGGCGTATGAACGGTTCCAACCCCGCCTGGCCCAACTCGGATTGACGCCGGCCGAGTTGCTGACCTACGCCTCAAGCCTGGTCACGCTTTTTGAGGACGCCGACGGGATGCCGATTGTCCAGGCCGACCCCGACGACGATGTTTTCCTTCATTGCGCGGAGCGTGTGGGGGCAGCCTGTGTTGTTTCAAGCGACCGCCACCTTTTGAGCCTGAAGCAACACGCCGGCATCCCCATCCTCACCGTACACGATTTCCTTGCCCGCGAGTTTCCCCACGCCTGAAACCGGCCTGATTCGTCCTTCCGCCTTTTGCCCTCATCCTTTCCTTCCTCCCCCGCGCGGTACTTCACGGTTTCCAACCGCAACCGAATTTAACCAAGACGCACGCCCAGCGGCCCGCCGGCCCTCTCCTTTCCCCCTCTCGATCGCTCTTTGAAACCTGACAGGTCTCGCGAAGTGGACCTGTCAGGTTTACGGAGACTTGGCTTGTTGGCGGCAAGTCAGGGCACTCTGGATGGCAAAGATTGAAAATGTCCTGAAATTTCAGGGCGTTCTGGCATCAGGACATCCTGACCAAACCAATCTTTAGGCGTAGGTGACATGAGGATACCAAAGGGAACAAGAAAAGCCTCGACTCTTGGCAGAGTTGAGGCTTTTGTTCGTCCTGTGAGTAGAGGGCCGCCCAGACGACGGTCGTTTACCCGCTTATCGCCTTCAAGGAGGCTGTGCGCCGTCTGGGCGGATTGAGAAAATTCTATACCATTGTCCGCATAAAGTCAAGGAAGCATTCCGCAGCCGCAGCCCGTATAACCAGCCTGGACACCAAACGCGAACTGTAATACAATACCTGCCATCTTGCTCCGCCGCACGATTCACAAGTGCTTGCGATCAAAGGAGGCCTATGCGCAGCAAACCTCGTCAGGTCATTCTCTTTGTAACCGTCCTCGGACTTGTGATCTGTGGACTGGCTCTCACGATCGGCTCAGGCCAAGCCCGCAATACCTCGGCATCGCCATCGGCGCCCAATGACGTTGTCGTCGGCATCTATGATTTTTACTTTGACCCGCCATCGCTCACCGTCAGCCCCGGCACGACAGTCGTATGGCGCAACTGGGGTGAAGTGACGCATACCGTGTCCATCACCGGCGTGGTCAACTCTGGCGATATTGCCCCCGGCGATATTTTCACGCATACCTTTGACACAATAGGCTCATTCGCCTACCAGTGCATCCACCATCCAGAGATGCAGGCCAGCATTGCCGTCGTCAATGCCCAAGACGTTCCCATTGATCTATGGACATCGGCCTGGCACGATCAGATGGTCAGCTCCGGCGCAGCGATTGACTATCACGTAGAGTATGCCAACGCCGACTGGTCGTTCGACGCGCAGAACGTCGTGCTGACGGTGACGCTGCCGACGGCCAGCACATTGGTGACCTCGACCATGTCCGGCAATCCCTTTTCACCCACATCCCGGTCAGGCCAGGTACTGGTCTATAACATTGGCACGCTCGCTGCATCCGAGTCCAACGTCATTGACCTCGTCGTGGGCTTGCCGGGCACGCTGCACGTCAACGACAACGTCGTGTTGACCGCGCGCGTCTCGGCCACCAACCCAGACCCCGATCCAGATAACAATTACACTGAAAACAGTGAGGCCATCCCCGGCGCAAACATGACCCTCACCAAGCGTCCTGCTTTTGACAGCGGGCCGTTCGTTCCCGGCGGCATGGTCACATACACCATTGAATACTATAACGGGGCGTCCTACATTGACGCCACGGACGTCGTCGTGACGGATCGCCTGCCGTTGGGGATGACATTCACCGTTGCACTCCAAGACGATTGGACGACCGTCACGCCGATCACGCCGACTGTTTCGGGTAACCTGCTGACGTTCGACCTTGGCACACTCTATGCGGGTGAAGGCGGGCGACTGCTGGTCGAGGCCAGGCTGGATCCCAACTTGTTCGCCAAAACCGTGTTGAGGAACACGGCCGGCGTGGCAACCAGCGCCCCAGAAACATCCTATGACGACAACTGGGCATTCGATGAACACACAGTCGTGCCGACCCTACCCGATTTGTGGGTCGAGGCACATTCGTCCAGCGACGGGCAGATTGACGGCTATCAACCCTACTGGGTCAATCTGGGCAACTCGGGGCCATTGAGCGCCACGAATGTGAGCCTGTCGCTTTCGATTCCGATCGAACTGGTCGAATTGGAATTCAGTCCTCAGCCGGACACGTTCGTCACTCGCACGCACGACTATGGGGCGACGTGGAACAGAAGCACACTGGACGCCGACTCGTGGGGCGACGGTGTCTCTCTGTACGGGCGCATCAACGCTGCCGGGCAAATCACGTTGACGGCGTCTATCACATCTGCTAGTCCGGAAGCCGACCCGACGGACAATGTCGCCCATGTCAGCGATTTCAACGCCGAGATTCTCATGCCCATCATCGAGCTGCCCAATACAGCCATCGTCGGGCCGCAGCCGGTATTCTTTGGGCTAGGCCAGCCCAACGCGACCGTGACGCTCTATCTCTCCGGCACCGTCGCGGTATCCAGTCGCACGTTGGGCCAAGGCGTCGTGGATGATTACGGCCGCTGGGTTATCACGCCGACCTTGCCCATCAATACGCCGGGCTGGTATTGGTTCACCGCCACACAACAAGCGAGCAATCGCACCAGCCCGGTGACAGGCGTGGGCAACTTTGTCACCGATACTCAATCCCTCATCCTCGATACCAATAGCATGGTGCGGTACTATGGCACGCGAGACGACGACACACACACATGGCCCCCTGGGATAGAAGGCGAGCGTGTCGGCGGCATTAATCAAATGCTCGGTTGGCGGCGCAGCGTCACCTACACGCTGGGCGCGCAACTGACGCGCTGCGGAGCGAACGATCCCATCTCGCCCACACTCCAGGTGCTGCTCTATAACGACGACGGGTTGATGGTTGGACATCAAAATCTCGCGGCCACCTACACAGAGACGTTGACTGGCTATGTCGAGTTCGAGTTCGGGACGCCTGAAGACGAATCATTCGAGTTGTTCATCCGCTACTATTGCCCGCTGACCACTGCGCTTGCCAGCCGAATGCCCAGCAATCCGGCGCGGCTATCTGGCTGGTGGCAGGACCTCAAAGATTGGTTCGGGTGCTGGGAGAGCCTCGGCTGCGACAAGCCCGATCCGCCGCCGCCGCCCAAACCTGGCTGCCCTGGCTGCACGCCGATTCCGCGCCCGCGGCCCCGGCCCAAGCCGGTTGATCCGGACGGTTTTGTCTACGATTGCTCGATGGTGCGGGCCGGCGCGACCCTCACCCAATCTATCATCACACAGGCATGGGTGACGGCTACGCAGAGAACCGGTGTTGGATTGTTCACCGATTGGAACGCGCTCGAATACGACCAGGCCAATCCGCAAAAGACCGACGGCGTCTACCCGGATAAGGTGCTCAGGCCCGGCTACTATTCGTTCCTTGTCCCATCGGGCGACTATCGCATCCAGGCAACCGCACCGGGCTATGTGCCGTTTGAAAGCCAAGTGCTGCACGTGACCAACTTTCCCGTCACACTCAACGTGCCGATGAAGCGCCCCGGCGAAGTGGGCGACTGCGCGCCGACCATGTATCGGGTATTCTTGCCCATCGTCATCCGTTGAGGCGAAATTAGAATAATTCTAGAGTCTCATCAAAAGGCGAGCCCGATTTACACAAACTCGTGGCGGCGCTGATCGGGGGCATCGTCGGGAGGCGGCGATGTTGCAACGTTGCAGGGCTAGATTGCAACGTTGCAGCGTTGCAACGTAGCAACCCAACCAATCTTTTGCCGTAGGTGGCATGGGCAGGACAAAGGAAACAAGAAAAGCCTCGACTCTAAGAGTTGAGGCTTTTGTTCGTCCTGTGAGTAGAGGGCCGCCCAGACGACGGTCGTTTACCCGCTTATCGCCTTCAAGGAGGCTGTGCGCCGTCTGGGCGGATTGAGAAAATTCTATACCATTGTCCGCAGAAAGTCAAGGAAGCATCCCGCAGCCCATCAGGACGATGTGGCCGCCAGCAGTCACACCTTCAGGCAATCTTGCTAAAATAAAGGGGAGCCCGATTTACACACAAGCTCGTGGCGCGGGCGCTGATCGCGGGTGCTGGGCTGGTGGGGTGATTGACGCTTGAACTATGAAATTGTCCCGCTCCAACGTTCGGCCATCGGCTTACCAGAGGGAGCGGGACAGTTCGATATTCGGCTGTCCCTTCCCCCTCTCCCGTGAAACAGAGGAGGGATGGGGTGGGGGCTCAGCCAGGGACGGGCAACGCTGGCTCTAAATTATGGCTCCGTCCCGCGCCCCCGTGGGCAACGGGATTTGCCGGCCGGCCAAGACTAGAGTCATGGGACACGACTCGAAAACCCACATTGTTGTTATAGTTGTCGGGTACGTTCCTGTTGCGGTTAGCACAGCGCGCGTTGTTCCTATTGTTGTTCCACGAGCCGCCGCGCACTGCGCTGCTGCCCGGCCCTATTGTATCGCAGGGGCGAGTCAACGCCTCGCCCCTACGAAGCAACCGATTTTTGCCAGCCGCCCAACAGGCGGCCCATTTCCACCAGCAGCCCGGCGGCGTGTTCGTACTGGCCCGAACTGATGAGACGCAGATCGAGGCACAGCCGCACGTGGGTGCGCACTTTGTCCAGCTCGGCATCGGCAGAGACCAAGAGTTCGCGCGGCTGGCGGTGGTGCGCCGCTTCGATGAGCAAGCCCTGAAAGCGCAACGACTCTTGTTGAAGCGCCTGCGCCAGGACGAAACGCTGCTGGCGCGGAAATTTGACTGTGAGCGGAATCAGCCAGGCGACGAAATCGTACGTCTTGCTGAAAATCGGCGATTGTTTCAAGCTTGTCCTCCAGGTTGGGTGCTTACCAGAGCGGGTTGGCCCATAGCATCTCCAAGAGCCGGTGAGAGCCGGGGACGTCAGCCGCCTGCGCCCGTCTGTCCGGCCTGGCCAGTGTGACGCCACACAAGAGCGACCGCCGCAATCCCCACGTATCGCCGTGCGCGACGTGCGCCACCCAGCCCTGCACGGACGCATCCAAGTGTTTGCGTGTGATGCGCCCCTCGGCCAGGTCGGTCCGCAGCCGGGCGAACCGCCGCTGAAAGGCCATGCCGTTGCGCCGCTTGAGCAGCCGGTGGTTGGGGTACACGCGCCAGCCCAGGAACGGGATGCCGGCAGAGACCGGAAACACCACCGATTCGCGCTCGTGCAGCGTCACTCGCAGCGTGGCCGTATACTCGACGACGGCTTGCTTCCACCTGTGCAACGTCGGCTTGTCATCTCCGAACAGCAAGAAATCGTCCACGTACCGCTCATAGGCCGCGCATCTCAGCTCGCGCTTGATGAACTGGTCGAGCGGGTTGAGATAGACGTTGGCCCAGAATTGCGAGGTCAGGTTGCCAATCGGGAGGCCGCGCGGACGCGCCGCTGCGAATAGATCGTCACCGAAAAAGTAGTGCGGCGCAATGTCGTCGTGAATGCCCGCGCCGCTATCCAGGATTTGCCCGCACAGCCAGAGTGTTTCGCCGTCGGCAATGACACGCGCCAACTGCGCCTGCAGGACAGCATGGTCAATCGTCGGAAAGAAATGCTCCAGGTCGCACTTGAGCACATACGGATAGCGGCGGGCGAACTCTTGCGCGCGGTCCAGCGCGGCGTGCGTCCCCTTGCCCTTGCGGTTAGCCGCCTTCGGCGCGAGTCAAAGATAAAGCGCCGCTCAAACAACGGCTGGATGACCTGGCATAGCGCGTGATGCACCACGCGGTCACGAAAGGGCGCGGCCGAGATCAGGCGTGGCTTGGGGTCGTGGATGCGAAAGTGATAGTACGCGCCGGGCGCGTAGGTGTGCGACAGCAACTCGGCCCGCAAGTCGCACAGGTTGCGCTCCAGGTCGTACTCGAACGCCGCCACGTCCGGGTGGCGGCGCTTGCCGCGCGCGGCGTGCTTGAACGCCAGCCGCAGATTCTCGAAATCGGTGATGAGCGAGTACAGATGTTTGTGTGTTTTCATGCGCCTCCACTGCGTATCAGATTTTAACCGCGCTGCGCGCGGTGGGGGGACATTCGTCCCCCCACACCCCCCTCAGAAAACCAGTTCCCAGCAAGCAGCAACCAGCAATCAGGAACCAGAAATAGAGCCAGGGGACACCAGACGAAACCCGATACTGTCGTCCCAATCGCCGGGCACGTACCTGCCGCGGCTCGCGCAGCGAGCGCCGCTACGGGAGTCGTCCCACGAGCCGCCTCGCACTGAACGGTAGACCATTCCCTGATCATACCACGAGTTCGTCCACTCCCATACATTGCCGCTCATGTCGCTCGCGCCTGCCTGACTATTTCCTTCGGGGAATTGGCCGACCATTGTTGTAGATGCAACACTATAGAAATTTTCCACGTCACCCCAAAACTCTCTGACATTCAGGTAATTCTGAGCAAACGGTTTTCCCCACGGATACTCGCGTCCATCCGTGTGCCGCGCTGCGCGCTCCCATTCTTCTTCCGTCGGCAGGCGAACCGGCTTGCCCAGCTCCTTGGCCAGCCAGTTGCAGTAGGCTTCCGCCTCGAACCAGGAAACGCCCACCACGGGCGCGAGCGGGTTGTTCCACTTGGCGTCGTGCCACCAGAATGGCTCGCCGCGTTTTTCCGGCGGGCGTCCGGCAAGCCAGTTCTTGTATTCCTTGGGCGCCTTGCTGTCATACGTCCCGGTTCGCCAGGCCCAGCCTTCGTCACTCCAGAACTCGCGCCGCTCATAGCCATTGGCTTTAACAAAGCGCCGATACTGCGAGTTGGTCACCGGGTACCTGGCCATCGCAAACGGTTGTTTGATTTCCATCTTGGGCTTGTCTTGATACACGAACAGCCCGGCGGGAATGGCGATAAAGGTGTCGAGGTCGGCGGGTCTCCAGCCGGTGCGACCCAGGATAAAGCCTGCATCGCGCTGCGTGGTGGGCGGCAGCGCGCGGTTGCGGCAAGCGGCTCGCAGCGCCTCGGTCACCTCTTGCGCGGCCAAGCGGCCCAGGCCCAACTCGCCCACGTCTTCCAGGCACGCGCCGGCCATCAACACGTTGCGGCAGGCGTTTTCGCCGCTGCATTCCATCTTGAGCATGGCGCGCACGACCTCACCGGCCCTCTCCGGCTCCTCGCGCACCAGCCCCCACAGGCCCACCGCCAGCAGGATGGTCTCGCGCCAGCCCGGCTCGACCAGGTGCTTTTGGATGCACGTCAGGCTATCGTCCAGCCTGAGCTGCCCCAGGCGCACAATACCGCGAGCGGCAAGCGCCTCTTCAAAGGTCAGGTGGATAAAGCCATAACGCCCTGGTCCGCGTTCGAGGAGCAGCCCCGAATACTTGCCCACGCTGTCCAGAAACTCGCGGCCTTTTTCGGCCGCCGGGCCCGCCGGCAGCCCCGAGTCCGCTTCAAAGTGCCGGGCCAGCCACTCGATCAGGCGCTCTTCGGGGACGAGCCCGGCGGTGGGATTGGTCTCGCGCAGCCACAGCGCCAACGGCCCCAAGACCGACACGGTTCGCAAATAGTTCAGCTCAGGGCCGACCGGTGTTTTATCCAGCGCGCGGGCCTTGCTCCAGGCGTTGATGAGCGTCTTTAAATACAGCTCGTACAGCTCCACACGGCGATTGGGCAGCGTGACGCCCTGTCGCTTGATGAGCGCCAGGATGGTCAAGAGCAGCGGGTTGCTCGCCAACCGTGCTACGCCGGGGCTGGCGTCAATCGCTTCCAGCAGACTCGCTCGCTCTTTTTCAGCCGAGGCGCGCGCTTCGGGGGTATCGCCCAGCGTGCTTTTCTCGAACGCCGCGCACCACTTGGACGCGAATTGCTCGATGGCCTCACGGTCAAAGTCGAGCAGCGTATACAGCGCCCATTCCTTCGGGTCGAGCGGCGATTCGCGGTAGCCCACGATCCGGCTGGTGACGACGAGCTTGCACCCGCGCGCGGCGGCTTGGCGGGCAAAAGCTTGCACTTTGTTGGCCAGGCGGGCGCGGTCGCGCTGCACCTCGTCCAGCCCGTCGAGCAGGATCACCGCCCGGCCTTGCGCGATGGCGCTCTCGAACAATGGGGCCAGGCCCGCCAGACCCTGCGCCAGTCCTGCAAAGTATGTGGGCAGATATTGCTGCAGGTTCAGATCGGCCCGTGAGAGCGCATCGGCGTAGGCGTTGAGCGGGACGAGGATGGGCAGCGGCGCATCTGCTTCCGTCGCCAGGCGCAGCGCCAGGTGTTTGAGCAGCGTGCTTTTGCCCGACCCCGGATCGCCCAAGACGACGACGTGCGCTTTTTCGGCCATCGCTTCTTCCACGCGTACGGGCGCGGCGCTGCCCTTGTCCATCGCGGCCAACGTTCCTTCGGGCAGAGTATCCGCGCCCAAGGCGCGCCCGGCCAGCCGCCGCTCCCACGTCTCGCCGGCGGGCAGCTCGGGCCGCGCCACCAGCGGCACGTACACCTCCTCCAGCAGCAGCTCGCGCGAAAAGGTATCCAGTTGAGGAATGCCCTTGAAATCGAGTGCGCGGTAGGTGCGCCGAAGGTGGTCGAGATAGTCGGCGCGCAGGCGCATCAAGTCAGGAGGCGGCTCAAAGCCGGACATTTTCAGCGCATAAGAAACATAGTTGTACTGATCGCCCATGATGACGTCACGCCCAGCCTTGATGTCGCCGCCAACCGATACAGAACCGCGGCCAATGAAGGCTCCTCCACTCGTGATCACGTCCTCAATTGATTTAGTCATGTCAAATCTCCATGCATCTCAAGCTGCATATGGCTATCTTTGGTGCCCCAGGTATTCACGGCGACTCTGACTAATCTCTACCGCCTGAATCAACTGAGGTGAACCGTCAGGACGAGCCCATCGCTCGATAGTATCTTGGTCGAGATTGAGGGAGATAAGAGTGGGCGACTCGGTGTACTTTTTGGAATCCGCGTTGGCGCAAATGCTGGTGTGCAAAACAACCTTGCCGTTGGGAGGTTCGAACTTGGCCTGCATAGGTTTGAAGATGACGAACATTTCTCTTCTCTGTTTTGCCCCAAGCGAAATTCCAGAGAATGCAGAGAAATCGGACATCTGGTAACTCTGGAAAATATTGAACTGATCGCGCACCAAGAACGGAATAAGCACAAACTGAGATCCCGTTTCCAAGTCTCTCATCTTGACCAGAATGTCATCAATTGAGCCTGGCTTGGACCCGTCATTAACGAACTCGCATTCTAACACCAAGCAGGGAGTACTTTCTACTTGAGTCAGAACAACCCGCCGTTTGGCCAACATCGTTCCCTTGAACCTTGATAGAAGGGTCAGGTAGGCCGTCAAGACACTAACAATGAGTGACAGCCCTGCCATGGCGGAAGATATGATTTCGGCGGTAGTCATCACAAACCTCCTTGTGTCTGCCCTATACCGAGTTGACTTGTCAGCGCGGGAACGCGCGGACATGAACTGTCCGTGCCAAAGCTGCGCCGGATCAATCCGGCTAGCCCCGTTCACGGGGTGCTGCCTTGTAGCGCGGCGAGCCGCGCGCGCCTCTGCATCACCCGCACCCACACGTCAAGGGAACGGCGAGTCAGCCTCCAAACAGCTTGAGCGCGATTTGCCCCAATCCGGCCAGGACA
>CAYHAR010000012.1:0-35084 GCA_964354595.1 uncultured Anaerolineae bacterium
CGAAAGGAGAAACAGCCCGGCCGCCAGGATGCTCATGCCGAGCGTAGACAGCACCCGCGATCCGATGCGATCCGAGAGTGTTCCACTGACGGGCGCAGCAATCGCCATGACGAGTGGTTGCGCGGTGAGAAGCAATCCGGCCTGGGCCGGATTGAGACCGCGTCCCTGGATGAGATAGAACGGCAGGACGAACGTGATGCTATAGAGGCAAATGTAATTGAGCACGGCGCTGCTCACGGCGGCCGAAAACAGGCGACGCTGAAACAAACTCAGGTCGAGCATGGGATTAGCGGCGCGCTGCTCGATCAAGAGGAATGCGCCCAACAACACTGCCGCCGCGGCGAGCAAAACCAGAATCGCGGGCGATGTCCAGCCCCAGGCGTGACCTTGATTCAGTCCCAAGAGCAAAGCAATCAGTCCACTCATAAAAGTTGCCGCGCCGGCCAGGTCGAATCGCTCCCCATGTTCGGCGGCGCGCTCCGCGTCACGCGGGATAAAGCGCAAGCTGAGCAGCAAGGCCAGCGAGCCCACCGGGACATTGATATAGAAAACAGAACGCCAACCAAATTGAACCGTCAGCCATCCGCCCAGCGACGGGCCGACGGTCAAGCCCAGATACGTCATCGTGGCTTGCAAACCGAGCGCCTGGCCGCGTTGAGCCGCAGGAAAATTTTTCGTCAGGATGGCGGGCGAGTTGGCGAACAACATGGCCGCGCCAAGCGCCTGCAATGCGCGAAAGGCGATGAGCGCGGTCACGTTGGGCGCCAGCCCGCACATCGCCGAGCTGACCACAAATACGGCAAAGCCGAAAACGTACACCGCTTTGTGCCCGCGCAGGTCGCCCAGGCGGCCCAGGCTGAGCAGTAGTCCGCTGACGACCAACAAGTAAATCGTGACCACCCACTCGACGGTGGCGACATCGCTGCCGAATGTTCCTCGCACCACAGGCAGGACAGTATTGACGACGCTCCCGTCCAACGCGGACATGAACGTGCCTACGCCGATCGCCAGCAACACAAACCACTTGGGCTCCACGCGCAAGCTGCGCGATTCAGCATCGCGTCCAGTAACACCTTCTTTAGCGTCCACTGGGCCTCCTGCCGTCAAGGTCGTCCGATTATAGCACGCCTTTGATCTTTGCACGCCAAGAAATCAAAATCTTGTTAAATCGAACGCGGCGGGTGATGAACCCGCCGCGAGCATGGGAGGCTTGTGGGCAATCAAACTAGGGGATGCACAGCGACTGCCCGGCAAAAATCAAGTTTGGATTGGGCAAGTGGTTCGCCACAATGAGAGCCCACACCGTCGTCCCGTAGCGCCAGGCGATGGAATAGAGTGTGTCGCCATAGCGCACGATGTAACGAGCGCGGCAACCCGAAGGCGGCGGAGGCGTCGTTCCATCGAACTGGCGCGCGCAGACCGGCCCGTAGCTCACCTTCCAGGGCGTATTCGGAATCGCCAAACTCTGGCCGACCCTCAATCGGTATGGATAAGCGAGGCGGTTTTCCGTAGCAATGGCCCATGGCGAGACCGCGTACGCGCGCCCGATGCAATACAACGTCTCCCGATAGCGTACCGCATGATAGCCCAAGATATTTCCGGTTGGCGTGGGGCCTGGTGTGGGAGTCGGGCCGGGCGTCGAGGTTGGGCCGGGCGTGGCGGTGGGGCCGGGCGTCGAGGTCGGACTCGGCGTCACCGTCGGGCCGCCGGTCACGGTTACCTGCCCGTTCTGCAGCGCGCGGCTGATGGCCGTTCCGCTCGAGGTGGACAGGTTGACTGTGGTGAACGTCAGGGCCGATGTGCCGCTCGCCTTGGCTTTGAACGTGATTGTCGCCAGGACGCCGCTGCCGCTCACCGGTTGGTTGGGCGGCAATTGCGCGGCGACAAAGCTGATCTTGCCCTGTGCATTGTCCACTTCATTCTTGGCAACAAAATCCGGCTTGAGCAAGTTGCCCAATGCTACCTGGACACCGGCTTTGTTGGCGTCAGCATCTTGCACCTCCAGGAGGCCTGGATTAAAAGAGATGACCACTTCGTCGCCGGCCAACCCGGACACGTCAGCCAGGTAGACGTTGACGGTGGTTGTCTGTCCGACCGACAGCGTGGCCGAGGACGGATCAAAGCGCACGACGGTAGATTGGGCGGTCGCGGGCGACACGCCCATCAGCAAAACGACGATGGCGAATGCCAGTGTTCCGATCGAGATTTTGTTTTTCATGGCTGACTTCTCCCTAAGCTACAGACTTTTGTCTCTTGACTTGGGCGGGGAGGCGCTCCACCGCCTAATCATCGCACAAAAAACGAGCGCGCGCAAGTGTCGCCAGGACGACACCTTACTTGACGAGTATCTGACCATTCTGCACGGCATGGTCAATAGGCGTTCCGGCCGTGTTCGCTAGATTGACCACGTCGAACGTCAGTGGCGACGAGCCGGCCATTTTGGCCTTGAAGGTGACGGTCGCCAGGATGCCGCTGCCGCTCACGGGCTGATTCGGCGGCAACTGGACAACAGCAAAACTAATCTTGCCCCGATTCGCCTCCACCAGGTTTTGCGCCACAAAATCGGGTTTGAGAAGTGCGCCCACAGCGACCTGGATGCCGCTCTTGGCCGGGTCGGCGTCTTGCGCTTCCAGGATGGCCGGATTGAAAGAGATATACACCTCGTCGCCGGCCAGTTCCTTCACGTTATCCAGTTGAACCTTGACGGTGAACGTCGAGCCGGCTGCCACCGTCGAGGGCGCATCAAAGCGGACTACTGTGCTGCTCGTCGGCGCGGCGGCAGGAACACACGCCGCCATCGTCGTCGTCAGGATCGTCAACACTATGAGCCCGCATTTCATCATGACCAGGTTCTCGCTCAGTGATTTCACTTGCCGATTATAGCATCGGATGACGCTGCTGTGTGTGCCGATCTGGTTACAACCTCGTTTCTTTTGACGACTCAACGCCAATCGGCGACTGGACCGGATTGACCAAAGTTGCTGGCGACCAGCGTCAAGTCGAAAATGTTCACGATGCCATCGCCGTTGACATCGGCGACGGGATCGTTCCCGCCATAGCGCGAAGCGATTCGCGTCAGGTCATAAATGTTGATGACGTCGTCGGCGATCACGTCGCCGCCGGGCAGAGTGATCGTGCCCGTATCGCCTTGCGGCGCGCTCTTTTGGCCCACCAGATAGCCGGACTGGATGACGCGCAAGCATGGATAATCGCCGGGCGGAGCAGAGATTTGAAAGCGGCCTTGAGCAGCGGTGACAGCCGAGGGCAGTCCTGGCGTAATGACCATCGTGGGCTGGCAAAGCTCGCGTGTCAGGTAAACCGTGGCGCCGCCGTGATTCGCGCGGCCTTGCAGCAGCACGACGCCCGAGATAGGTCCCGGCTGAACCTGGAGGAGGCCATTTTTGATCTTGTGCGGGATCGCGCCGCCATCGGGTCGAGCCAGTTGGGATTGTTGAAGCGTGAGCGCCGATTGGCCCGTGCTCTTGCCGCGCCAAGCGACGAAAGCGATTGCGCCCGTGCCGCTAAGGGGAGACGCCGGGGCGCGCAGCGTGGCGGCGAACTCGACGAGGCCGCTCGCGTTATCTGCCTGGTTGCGCGTCACCACGTAATCCCGCCCGCTCCACAGCGAGCCGATGGCGATCTGTGTGCCCGGCGCGTTGAGGTCGGCGTCTATCACTTGCGCGATATTTGGATCAAAGGCGAGGCGCACCGTCACGCTGTAGAGGTCGCGCGCCGCGTTGACTTGCAAGGTGGTCGTCGCCGCCGCGCCGGCGGCCACTGACAGACTGGCGGGGATCACGCCGACCAAGGTCGTCACGTGATCTGAAATGACGCGCGTGACGGCGGACAGCGCGTCCACACGCGGCGTGACGCGGCCATTGCGATTATCCTTGATCGGCGCGCCCGTGTTCTTGAGCACGGTCTCGATTTCCGCCAGCGTCAAGTTGGGGTAGGCTTGCAACATCAAGGCGGCCACAGCGGCGACGTGGGGCGTCGCCATCGAGGTGCCGCTCTTGTTGACCTGGCCGCCGCCCAGGGCCGTAGAGAAAATCACCGAGCCGGGCGCGAGCACATCCAGCATCGAGCTGCTATTGCTAAAACAAGCGATCTGATCCGTCGTCGCGTTCGAGTCCGCGCAGGTGAGCCAGGAGAGCGAGCCGAGGTTGGCGTCATACGTCGCGCCCACCGACACGACGCTAGAGATGCACGCCGGAGCGGTCATGGCATCCATCAAGCCCTCGTTGCCGGAGGCGGCCAGGACGATCATGCCCGCTCGCCGCGCTGCATCCACCGCCGCCGCCTGGATGATGGTATTCGCATCTTGTGTGTCACACGCGCCGTTGTAGCGGCCCGCGCCCAGGCTCAAATTGACAGCCTTGACGTTGAGCTGGGCCTGGTTGGCAACAATCCAATCCAGCCCGGCCACCACATCCGAGTTCCAGCCCGAGCCGGTCGCGTCCATGATCCGCACCGCTACAATGCCGGCGTCCGGCGCGATGCCGCGCGGGCTGACCGTGCCCCGGCTGGTGATAATGCCTGCGACGTGCGTGCCGTGCCCGTGCTCGTCTTGCGCGCTTTCGCCTTCGTCTGTTCGATTCGGCGGGCAATCGCTTTTGCTAAAGCAATGTTGAGCGACAATGTGATCGGCCAGGTCGGGATGATTGCGATCCACGCCGCTATCCAGCACCGCCACGTTGACGCCCGCGCCGGTGAGGCCCAGATCGTTCCACACGCGGTCGGCGCGAATCACCGTAGCGCTTTCCGTCAGCGAGGCATACACCCGCGCATCCAACGCCACCGCCTGGACATCGGGATGGCGGCGCAAAGCGTCCAATCCCGCTGAGGTTGCCACCACGCCGACCAGGCCGGGTAGCGTCTCGTAACGGTGAACCAGTTGGAAATCCTCGCCGCTGGAAAACGCCTGGATCACACGGCTTTGCGCCTGCGTCACCTGGGCTTTGCGGGCGACGGCAGAGGCAGCATACGGTTGCCGCAATGCGACGACGACGCGCGCCGAGCCATCGGCCTGGATGGCGCGCGCAACCGGGTCGAGCGGAACACTTGGCCTTGCCTGCGCGGGCGGCCTCTCGCTCGCCAGGGCGAACGCCAGCGCCACAGCTCCAACGGCTTGCAAGATTTTGCGATGGACGCGCCTGTTCATAGCTCGACACCAGCAAAAGTGAAAGAAATGGAAAAACGCTTGCCCGCCTATTATACATCCCGACGCCAGAGACCGCCAAACCAAAAACCCTCCCACAGATGAGTCGGTGGGAGGGCAGATTGCATGGCGATTCAACTCACGGCTGCCAGTTGCTCACAGGCCCGCACTGGGCCATATTTTTTGCAACGACGACCAGATCGAAAACATCTGTCCGGTCATCCTGGTTAAAGTCGGCGCAGGGGCAGTTGCTCGTCCCATAGCATTCCCAGGCCATTTTCGTCAGGTCATAGATGTTGATGCAGTCATCCTCGTTCAAATCGCCAGCGGGCAAGGTGAGCGTGCCCAGATTCCCCTGCGGCCACCGTTTCACGCCAGTCAGATAACAGGCTTGATAGGCCCACAGCCACGGGTAACTGCGGCCAGGACGGGGAGCGACATCAAAGCGGCCTTCGCGATCCGTCATGTCGAGCGGCACGTTAGCCAGTTCTTGCGCGCACAGCTTGACCCCGCATGTTTGCGGCGCTTCGGTCAAGAACACACTAGTACCACTGTGGTCTTGGGCGGCTTGCAGCAGCACGCGACCCGAGATGACGGGGCCGGGCGTTCCAACGCGGATGTTCCCATTTTCGATGGAGTGGCAAAGCGGGCTGGCGGGGGCCAGCCCGGTCAGCGTGAGCGTGGTCGGCGATTGCCCGGCGTTCTTGCCTTGCCAGGTGATGACGGCCAGTGTGCCCGTGCCGCTGATCGGCGTGGCCGGGGCGACCAGCGTGACGACAAACTCGCCTACGCCCGTTGTGTTACTCACGGTGTTGCGCGCCACAAAGTAATTCTTGCCGCTGAACAGCGAGCCGATCTCCATTTGCACGCCGGGCATGTTTGGGTCGGCGTCTACCACTTGCACGACGCCCGGATCAAAATTGACGCGGAACTGGACGCCGTAAAGGTTGGCCACGTCCGCCACTCGCACCTCGGTCGCGCCGGTGCCACCGAGGGAGATTTCTTTGTAGGAGGGGATCACGGACAGGCGCGCGCAGGGCAGTCTGGTCACTCGAACCGAGACGCTCCCTTCGTTATCGCCCTGGCAAAACGTAGCATCGTTGATGTGCAGATACAGAGGGCCGTCACGCTCGGCGGTAAACGCGCCGCCTCTATCCACCAAAAAGACCGGCCCGTCGCCTATCTTGCCCAGCAGGGCCGCGTATGGCCACCGGCCATCCACTTTGCATTCCGGGTAGCCGATTTGGCTGTCCACGTCAGATGAATACCCTGCCGGCCCGACGAATGGCAGGCTCCGTCGGTCAACCGTCCAGGTCCCGCCGAGATAGGCAACCGAGAACTGCTCACCCCGTTTGGGCGTCAGCGGCGTTTCCTGCCACCCGACGCGAGAAGTGATTACGCAATCCATTCCGTCGCACTGCGCCGGCGCAGCCGCGTCTTGCGCGACCGGTCTGTGCGGCGCTACTGGCGAGGACGCTGGTGTTGGCGCAGCCAATCCGCGACTGGCTATCGCGGCCTGCTGGTCAGACAGTGTCAACAGGCCGACCAAGCCACAAGCCACGCCGCACAGACAAAGCAGGCGCGCTCTCCAGCGGGCACAGTGTGGGTTTTGCATATGGGCCTCCATTTCGAGATCGTTGCGCTAACGCCCAAGCCACCTTTGGGGGCCAAGTCTATCCGGGCTGGAATTGCTGGCAGTGATAGCCAGATCATAGATGTTCACCTCGCCATCGCCATTGACGTCCGCGACGGCGCAATCGAGGCCAGCGGCATGGTCGCAGCCATAGCGGTTGGCGATCAGCGCCAAGTCAAAGATATTGATGTACTCGTCCTCCGTCACATCACCGCCTTTGAGCGTGATGGGTTGCATGGTGACATCGTCTACCAGCGGATAAGGCCCTGTCCCCATGGCCGTCAGGTAAGCATGCTTGAAAGCCATCAGGCACTGGCATGACTTGTTGCCGCTATCGAGATTAAAGTTGCCGTTCGCGTCGGTCTTGGTCATCAGCGTGCCGGGCCAGTTCCATTGACTGGATACGAAAGCATCCGACGGGCATGGACGCTCCGTAGACAAGATGATATCCGTTCCGGCGTGATTGGTGCGGCCTTGCAGGAGTACCTGGCCAGAGATGACGCACGCCAAAGGTGACAGTGTGCCCGTAGGTGTGGGAGTAAAAGTCGGCGTCGCTGTCGGAGTGGGCGTTGGCGTCGGCGTGTTGGTCGGTGTGGGCGTGTTGGTCGGTGTGGGCGTGTTGGTCGGCGTCTTGGTTGGCGTTGGCGTGATAGTCGGCGTCGGCGTATCGGTCGGTGTCTCGGTCGGAGGCGGCTTGACGTGATGCGGGATGTCGTGGCCTTGATTGTCAAACAATCGGTGTTGCTCAAAACGCACCGGGGCGCAGGAAGCGGCGCAGCCTGCCGTGCCGCACTTCCAGATCACGATAAACAAGACGTCACCATCATAGTCGTGGTTGCCGTGGTACGGCGGGGTCGCCGTGAAATCAATCGCCCCGGCCACATTATCAATGGTCACGGTCGGATTTTCAAAATAACGCTGACCCGGCAGCTCAATCCTATCCACCTGAGCGCACTGCGGGTTGAACCTGAGCCGACCTTGCGCGCCCCCCAATTCTTCAGACAGGCCTCCGACCTCTAGGGTATTTCTTTTGGTTCCAGCAGAGTCTATGGTTTCGGGAATGAGGCCCATCCAGGCCCGCGTCGTCTCCCCCTGAAGGAAGAAGGATGAAGAGGGGGAATGATCTGTTTGCGCCAGCGCCGAACTGCCGATCAACAGGACCAAGATGAGCAACGCGGTCGCCGCCAGCGTGAGGCGCGGCGTATTCCAGGACTTGAGCTCGGATTGCATATCAGTCTCCCCTCGATATGAACAGCATAGCGGCATTGGCGTCAGCCGCCTGGACCAGCAGACTGGCGATTAAACGAATACGCCAGTGAGGGTATCACTGGAGGGCGCGAGCACCGTCGGCGCCGATGCATCCACATCGTCCACACGACGACACACAAACGACTCTCGGAGGCGTAGCAAGCAATCGTTTCGTATCCGGCGCAGACCCGGATGGGCAAGGCGACCTCGGAGGTCACGGCGAGTGTAGCGAGCGGCCTCCGAGGTCTGCCGGTTTAGATGCGTTGTCTGTTACCTGGACCACTGTTGCGGGCCGCGTGCTACACCCGAGTTGCCGGCGGCGAGCGCCAGGTCATAGATATTGACCTTGTTATCTCCGTTGATATCGGCCGGCGCGGCTTCCGGATTCGTCGAGACATCCTCCGTGCCGTAGTGCGTGGCGATCAGCGTCAGGTCAAAGATATTGATAGCGTCGTCCTGGGTCACATCGCCGCCCCGCAAGATGATGTCTGTCATGGTGATCGTGCCAGTATACGGGTAAGGCCCTTGGCCCAAAGCGGTCAGATACCCGCCCTTGAACGCGTACAGGCACTTGCACGTTTGCGCTTTAGGTAGGGTAAAACTCCCATCCGCAGCCGTCTTGGCCTTGAGGACGCCGGGCCAATCCCACAGAGCGGAATAGGTGAAATTCGTCGGGCAGTCCCGCTCAGTCGAAAGCATAATGTCCGTGCCGCCATAGTCCGGGCGCTGGCCGGCAGAATCCGTGTGCCCCTGCAACAGCACCTTACCCGAAACCTTGCAGCCGTCAGGCTGACAGGAGGGGCATGGCTCAGCGGCAGTGTAGGGGATGTCCATGCCATTGCGGTCGGACAACTGAGGCGGGTTAGGCGGCACAACAGGCACATGAACCGGAATGGTGAGAACGGGCACGCCGGGAGTGGTGCAGGTACCTATCTCCCAGTTGATAGTGAACAATGTCCCTGTCCCGCTGATCGGCTCTTGCGGGTTTTCCAGGGTGGCGATGAACGAGATTTCGCCGCTAGCGTTGAACGCGCTAATGTCCATCGGCGCAACCGTGCCGGGCGCAAAGATCGAAGTGCTCGTGGTGATGGACACGATCTTGAGATAGTTCTTGTCGAATGGGATCTTGAGGTCCGCGCTGTACAGGTCCGCCACGTCTCTAATCATGATGTTGGTGGGGTGGTCTGGCCCAGGACAAACGTCGTAATAGATATGTGCCACCGCCTGGGACGAGGGCACGTTGACGGGCTGGGCCGAGGCGACGCCGCCTGGCTGCCCCGCCGATACGACGAGAACGATCGCCATGATTGCCAGGCTGATCCCTCTCACGATACTTCCACTGACTTTTAATTGGGCGTTCATTTTTTGCCTCCTTCAGAGTGTTGGGCGGCGAACGGTGCCCATGATTTCGTTTCCGCCTGTTGATCTTGATTTACAGTCTACACCGATTCTCGCTAAATCGGGGTTACCACCTTGTTACGGTCGAGTTACGTCTCTCGATTTAAAAGACAACCTCCGCGTGTGATTGCTCTGTGTTGCCATCTGATTACGGACAGGTTACGCCCGGAAACAAAATGGCCCTTGCCAATCTCGCAAGGGCCAAGCCTTCGCTATGTGATCAACTAGAGCATCAGCTGCATCGGCTGTTCCAGCGCCGCCTTGAACGCCTGCATAAAGCGAGCGGCCTCCGCGCCATCCGTCACGCGGTGATCTGCCGAGATCGTAGCTTTCATCCGCGTGCCCACCGCCAATTGTCCATCTTTGACAATGGGCGCTTGTTGAACCGCGCCAATCGCGAGTACTGCCGCTTGTGGCGGGCTGATGATGGCGATGAAATGCTCGACGCCGAACATGCCCAGGTTGCTGAGGTTGAGCGTGCCGCCGATCATCTCCTCAGCCTTCATGCGCCCCTCACGCGCGCGCGCAACCAACTCGCGCGACTCGAGCGCGATTTGCGCCAATGATTTCTTGTCGGCGTCTTGTAGCACCGTCGTCACCAATCCCACTTTTCGCGCGACGGCGATGCCGATGTTGACCCGGTTGTGGATGCGGATCTCGTCGCCGGCAAACGACGCATTGATGTTGGGGAATTGCTTGAGCGCGATGGCGGCCGCCTTGATGAGCAGGTCGTTGACCGAGACGGCGGATTCTTCCGGCAAGATTGCATTGAGCTGCTGGCGCAGCGCCAGCGCCGCCTCCATGTCAATCTCCATCGTGATGTAAAAATGCGGCGCCTGCTGCTTGCTTTCCGTCATGCGGCGAGCGATGGTCTGCCGCATCGGCGTCAGCGGCACAGCCTGATACTCTTCATCCGTGGGCAAAGCGGATGGAATCAGAATCGGTGGCGGGGGCGCTTTCTTGGGCGCTTGCTCGCGCTGCTTGAGATATTCTTCAATGTCCCGCTTGACGATGCGGCCTTCCGGCCCGCTGCCCTGCACCTCGCGCAGATCAATGCCCAGCTCGTCGGCCATGCGACGCGCAACGGGCGAAGCGACGACGGGTCCCGCCTTGGCGACTGTGGGAGCTGCGGGCGCGGCCTTTTCTTCTTTCTTGGGCGGCACAGCTTTTTGCGCGCCCAACGCGGCCAGGTCAATCGCCTCGTCCGCGCCGCCGACCACTGCGATGGGTTGGCCCACCGGCACACTCGTCTTTGCCTCGGCCAAGATGTGGCGCAAAACGCCGGCCTTGAACGATGCGACCTCGACGTTGGCCTTGTCGGTCTCGATGATGGCAACGACCTCGCCTTCCGCGACTGCATCGCCAACTTTTTTGACCCATTCGACCAGGGTCCCCTCGGCCATATCAAAGCCCAACTTGGGCATGGTGATTAGCTCAGCCATGTGCGCTCTCCTAGTCCTTGATATACAGCACGTCTTTAGCGGCGCGGATCACATCGTCCACTTGCGGCAAGGCCATCTGCTCCAGCCGACGATTATAAGGCAGCGGCACTTCGGCCTGGGCCACGCGGCGGATGGGCGCGTCCAGGTCGTCAAACGCCACCTCGGCCACGCGGCTGGCGATCTCGGCCCCGACGCCAAAGCTGCGCCAGCCTTCTTCGATCACCACCAGGCGATTGGTCTTTTTCACCGATGCGAGCACCGGCCGCATGTCGAGCGGGCGCAGCGAGCGCAGGTCAATCACTTCGGCTTCAATGCCGCGCTCGGCCAGTTTGCTGGCCGCCTCCAACGTCACCTGGAGCATCTTGGAATACGAGACGAGCGTCACGTCCTTGCCTTCCCGCTTGACATCCGAAACGCCAATCGGCGCAAGAAAATCCTCGTCGTCGGGCACCTCGCCGCGCGCCGAATAGAGCGTGGCGTGCTCGATGAAGAACACCGGGTCGTCGTCGCGGATGGCCGACTTTAATAACCCTTTCGCATCGGCGGGTGTGCCGGGCGCGACGACCTTGAGACCGGGAAAGTGAGCGAAAATCACGTCGAGCGTTTGCGAATGAGTTGCGCCCAACTGCCGCCCTCCGCCGCCGACGGTGCGAATGACCAGCGGGACGGTGAACTGGCCGTTGAACATGTAATGCAGCTTGGCCGCGTGATTAACGATCTGATCCATCGCCAGCAGCGCAAAGTTGATCGTCATCAGCTCGGCCACCGGGCGCAAGCCCGCCAGCGCCGCGCCGGTGGCCGCGCCGACGATGACGCCTTCGGCGATGGGCGTATCGCGCACGCGCTTTTCGCCAAACTCGGCCAAGAAACCGCGCGTGACGGCATACGTGCCGCCCCACGTGCCCACTTCTTCGCCCATGATAAACACCCGCTCGTCGCGGCGCATTTCTTCTCTCAGCGCCTGGCTGATCGCTTCTCGATAGGTGATGTGTGCCATCGTCGCTGCCTCCTAAACGTGCGCCGGCCAATTGACATAGACGTGCTCGCACAGCGCCGCATCGTCCGGCTCCGGGCTGGACTCGGCGAATTGCGCGATCTCGGCCAGCTCGCTTTCCACCGATTGGTGAATCTTGTCCAGCGCCGCGTCGTCGGCCAGGCCTTGCACTTTGAGGCGCTTGCCGAACAGATGAATCGGGTCGCGCGCGCGCCGCTCTTGCTCGACTTCGGCCTTGGTGCGATACCGCTCAGGGTCGCCCATCGAGTGACCGGCGTAGCGATAGGTCTTGGCTTCCAGCAGGAACGGCCCCTCCTTGCGCGCATGATCCAGCGCCTTGCCAATCGCCTCATAGACTTGCAAGACATCTTGACCGCCGACCTGCGCGCTGGCGATGTCGTAAGCGCAGCCGCGCTCAAAAATGTTCGAGACCGCCGAAGCGCGACCGACCGCCGTCCCCATGCCGTATTGGTTGTTTTCCACCAGGTAGACGACCGGCAGCTTCCACACCGCAGCCAGGTTGAGGGATTCGTGAAAGTAGCCGATGTTGGTCGAGCCTTCGCCGATGACGCACAGCACGGCCTGCTGCTCGTCCTTGTAGCGAATCGCCAGCCCGACGCCGGTCGCCAGCGGCAAGTGTCCGCCGACGATGGCGTGCCCGCCCCAATAGTGGCGCTCGCGGCTGGCCAGGTGCATCGAGCCGCCCTTGCCGCCGCTGACGCCGGTCGCCTTGCCCAGTAGCTCGGCCATCACGCGCTTGGGGTCCAGGCCGCGCGCAATCGCCCAGCCGTGGTCGCGATAGGCTGTCAGGAGGTGATCCTCTTGAGCCAGCGCCTTGCACGCGCCGACGGCCACAGCCTCCTCGCCGATGTACAGGTGCAAGAATCCGCCGATCTTGCCCTCGGAATAAAACTCGGCAGACTTTTCCTCGAATCGCCGGATGAGCGCCATCTGCCGATACAGGCCGAACAGTTCGTCACGTGCTAGTTCACTTACCACTTGTCCTCCTTGTCCAGTTCGCAGGGCCAATCCCAATGCGTAATGGTTGCACCATGATTATAGCATAGCGCGGCCAACAGCCGCAACCCAATTTAACCGCATTGGGGATCCACTACCTCTCCGACAGGCCGCTGGCCGGGCAAGACCTGCCCCCACGTGTTCAATCGTGGTATAATCAGCCCGAGGTTCAAGCTTGGAGAGGTCCGTGCTCGACACGCCCATTGCAACTGCCCCGTACGATTTGCAAGCCGTCCGTGACGAATTCCCGATCACGCGAGAATGCGTTTATCTCAATCATGCCGGCATCTCGCCGCTTTCGAGCCGCGTGCGCAACGCGATGACCGCGCTGCTCGACGATGGCGTGGCCGTGGCCGATCCCGCCGAGCGGCACAAGACGCTGCTCGACGACACGCGCGCCGCCATCGCGCGACTCGTCGGCGGCAAGCCTTCCGAGATTGCGCTGGTTCAGAACACGAGCGAAGGCATCAACATTGCCGCGCACGCGCTATCGCTCGAGCCAGGCGATAACGTCATCCTGTGCGACATGGAATTTCCGTCCACGGTTTATCCGTGGCTGAACCTGGAGCGGATACGCGGCATCGAGACGCGCATCATCCCGCACCATCGCGGCGGACTCGCCGTGGCCGACCTTGAGCGCGCCGCCGATAGTCGCACGCGCGTCGTCGTCGCCAGCATCGTCGAATTTCTCACCGGCTATCGCAACGACGTGAGCGCCATCGGCGCGTGGTGCCGCGCGCACGGCGCGACGTTCGTCGCCGACGGCATTCAATCGCTCGGCCATCTCCCGCTCGACGTGCGCCAGGCGCAAATTGACGTGCTCGCTTCAGGAACGCTCAAATCGCTGATGGGGCCGCCCGGTCAGGGCTTTTTGTACATCCGGCAAGAGTTGATCCCCCAGCTCCAGCCGCCGTTCGCCGGGCCGTTGAGCGTGGTGGACTGGGCAAACTGGCGCGATTATAACCTGACTTTTCTGCCGGACGCGCGCCGCTTTGAGCTGGGCACGTACAACTGGGTCGGCCTGGCCGGAATGAAAGCCGCCGTCGAGTTTCTGATGGAACTGGGCCTGAGCAACATTGAACGATGGACGCTCCACCTCACCGATGTGCTGATCGCCGATTTGCAGCGGCGCGGGTACGCGATTGCCTCGTGTCTCGACCCGGCCTGCCGCTCGTCTATCGTTTCGTTCTCCGTGGCCAATCCACAAGCCGCTTTGGAAAAGCTCAAGGCTGCGCGGGTCATCGTCGCCCGCCGCGAAGACTATATCCGTGTGTCAACTCACTGCTACAACACTGAAGACGAAATATTAACAGTCGGTCAAGTGTTGGGGAACGCCTAGGGAGGAGTTACCATGCCTCAACCACAACAGCCATTACGCCCGGTGCCAGCGCCCCTCGCTCCGGCCACCGGCGCTGCGCCCGCCTACGAGCCGCCGCCGCCCCGCAACCTTGACGAGACCGGACTCGGCATCGGGTTCCTGTCGGACCTCGTGCTCAAGGTCATGTACTTTGAGGGCTATATCTCCGGCGCGACCATCGCCGACCGGATCAAGCTGCCGTTTTCCGGCGTGGTAGATCAGGTGCTCGAGTTCCTCAAGCGCGAGCAGTTTTGCGAAGTGCGCAGCGCGGCGGCCGGCTTTGGCGAGCAATCGTACCAGTACGCCATCTCGAACAAGGGCCGCGAAAAAGCGCGCGAGGCGCTCGACCGCAGCCAGTACGCCGGGCCTGCGCCGGTGCCGCTCATGACCTACAACCAGGCGATGATCAAACAGTCGCTCAAGAACTTTGTCGTCCACCAGCGCGCGATGCGCCAGGCGCTTTCCGACATGATCATTAACGACACGACGTTCGGGCAAATCGGCCCGGCGGTCAATTCGGGCCGCAGCATCTTTTTGTTTGGCCCGCCTGGCAATGGCAAGACCGCCATCGCCGAACGCATCGGACGAATGGTGCTGGGCGGCGATCTTCTCGTTCCTTACGCAGTTGAGGTGGACAGCCAGGTCATCAAAGTGTTCGACAGTGTCAATCACCAGCGCATCCCCGACGATGCCACCCCCTCCAGCACCGGCCAACTGCAAAAGGCTCGCCAGCGCGACATGCGCTGGGTGCGCATCCGCCGCCCGGTCATCACCGTCGGCGGCGAGCTGACGCTGGAGAGCCTCGACCTCACGTTCGACGACGTGAACAAGTATTACGAAGCGCCGTTCCAGATGAAGGCCAACGGCGGCATGTTCCTGATTGACGACTTTGGCCGGCAGCAAGTCCGCCCGCGCGATCTGCTCAACCGGTGGATTCTGCCGCTGGAAAAACGGATTGACTTTTTGACGCTGCGCACCGGGCGCAAGATCGAAATCCCCTTCGACGTGCTGATCGTGTTCTCGACCAACCTCGCCCCCAAAGACTTGGTGGACGAGGCCTTCCTGCGCCGCATCCGCCACAAGATCGAAATCGGCGACCCGTCGTTCGACGAGTTCCGCGAGATTTTCAGGCGCGTGTGCGAGCACAAGGGCATCCCGTACGACGAAAAGGCGCTGGGCTATCTGCTGCAGGAATACTATATCAAGCGGCGGGCCAAGCTGCGCGCCGTTCACCCGCGCGACCTGGTAGACCAGCTCATTGACATCGCCAAGTACATGAACGTCGAGCCGCGCCTGACCAAAGAGCTGATTGACCGGGCGTGCCGGGCGTATTTCGTGGACATCTGATATGCGTTCCCTATTGCGTGCTGTGTGATACGTATGCCTCAATCACGCAGCACGTATCACGCGAGAAGATTGAATGATGACATCGGATTGGTTGATTCCCCGCGAGCGCCCACTCAACATCGGCCATCGCGGCGCTTTGGCGGCTGCGCCGCAAAACACGCTGGCGGCGTTTCGCAAGGCCATCGAGCTTGGCGCGGACGGCGTCGAGCTGGACGCGCAGCTTTCCGCCGATGGCGTGGTGGTGGTGATTCACGATTTTGTGGTGGAAACGACGACCGACGGCGCAGGCCGCGTGGCCGATAAAACACTGGCTGAGCTAGAGGCGTTGGACGCGGGAAGCAGATTCTCGTCCGAGTTTGCGGGCGAGCGCATCCCAACGCTGGAACAAGTCTTTGAAGCGATTGAGGACAAGCTGCTCGTCAACATTGAACTCAAAGATTTTGATTCGTTTGGCGGCAAGCTGGAAGCGCCGGTTCTGGAGGTCGTGCGCCAGCACGCGATGGAAAAGCGCGTGCTGTTCTCGTCGTTCAACCCGTTCGTGCTGCGCGCCATCCAGCGGCTCGCGCCCGATATTCCAGCCGGCTTGCTGTATCGGGAGGATATGCCGATTCACTTGCGCCGCGCGTGGCTGGCGCCGTTCATCCCGCACCAAGCGCGCCATCCCCGCTTTACGATGGTGACAGAGGCAACCGTCCAATGGTGTCACGCGCGCGGCTTGCGCGTCAACACGTGGACGGTGGACGAGCCGGCCGAGATGCGCCGACTCGTCGCGCTGGGCGTGGATGGGATCATTACCAACAAGCCGGATGTGCTGAGAGAGGTATTAGCTGGATAGCCCGGCCATGTCATCCAGCATGTCTTGCATCCGCTCGACGTGAGTGCCGGGCCAGTAGATGCGACCACAGCCCGGACAGCGAAAAAATTCCTGGTGCGAGGTAAGCACGTAAGGCGGCACGACATCGGCCAGCGTGGATTTGTCTGCCTCCACCAATTCGCCGTTGCAGGCCACGCAGCGCGAGAACTCGCCGCCCGGCGGCGGGCCGAGCGCGGCGCGTACCTGGTGCAGTTGGCCGGCCAGGTCTTGCGCTTTTATGAGCAACGTGCGCGCGCCACGCCGCGCCGCCAGCGCATGGTCGGCGGTCAGCAGCACGCGGTCTTGCGCGCGGGCGCGGCGCAGCAATTCGGCGTCGTCGGTGTCGGGCGCGTAGACCGTGTCGTAGCCCAGGGCGCGCAGCCAGCGCGTCAGACGACCGAGCATCCCATCGGTCAACAACTTGAGCGAAGGCGTGTCAGTTGAAGGATTCATGGCTCTCTGGTAAGATAGCCACAAGGATACAACGCATGGCCCTGGTTTGTCAAACTAGCATAGGACAAGATGTCATCTTGCCCTACCTTTGTGGAGAATAAGCTGTGAGCTTGGCGGGCATTGCCCTGTCATTCCTGTTGCCCATCGGCGTGATGATGGCGAGTTGGGGCGGGCTGCCGCCGGAAAACTCGCGGCGAGCGGCCAGCGTGGGATTGTTGGCGCTGGCCGTGTCTGTCGTCGCTTACGTGGCGGCGGGATTTGCGTTCCAGTTCGGCGGCATCTGGCACGTCACCCAGATCGAAGCTTACCGCTCGCTCGACCAGGTCTGGTCGCTGCCCGACTCGACCGGCGGCGCATGGAACATTGTCGGGCTGTCGGGCTTTATGCTGGCCGGGGCGTTGGGGCCAGATGGCTTTATTTTGTTTTTACACCAATTACCGCTGGTGATGACGGCTGCCATGATCCCAATGCTGGCCTTGGCTGGGCGAGTGCACAACCTGGTCGTGGCGGTGGTCGGATTGATCGTAGCACTCATCGTGTTTCCCTTGACCGGCCACTGGGTGTGGGGCGGCGGATGGCTGGCCGCGCTCGGGCAAAACCTGCGCCTGGGTCATGGCTACGTGGACATGGCCGGAGCCGGGCCGGTGTATCTCGTTGGCGGACTGTTGGCGCTCATCGGGCTGGGACTGTTTGACCGGTCACACCCGCGCGAAGAAACAGCGCGATTGCCGGAAGCTCGCCTGCCGCTGCTCGCCGTGGCCGGCGGAGTGCTGTTCAGCCTGGGTTGGATGGCGTGGGCAGCAACCGACCCGCTTCACCCGGCGAGCGCATCCCTCAACATTCCACAGGCGATGGTCAATGGACTGCTCGCGGCATCGGCGGCCACCATCGTCTCGCAACTGTATAGTTGGTTTGCCAGCTCACACGTCGAGCCGTTGATGGCCACCCGCGGTTGGCTGGCAGGTTGGGTCGTCGCCAGCGCGTTGGCCCCGTTTGCCGCGCCCTGGGCGGCGTTGATGCTCGGCGCGCTGACGGGCATCATCGTTCCGCTGGCGATGTACGTCGTAGATCGGTTGCTGCGCCTGGACGATGCGACGGCGGCAGTCTCGGTTTACGGAGTGCCCGGCTTGTTGGGTGCGCTCGCCGTCGGGCTTGTGGCCGATGGACAATGGGGCGCAGGCTGGAACGGCGTCGGCGCAAAAGAATACTTGCTCGCCAACGGCCAGGGCGTGACCGGGCTGCTGACGGCATCGGGGTTCGCCGCCGATCCGGGTCAATTCACCGCGCAACTGGTGGGCATGGGCGCTATTGCCGCGTTCGCGTTCGTCTTCGGCGGGGTGACGATGGCGGCGGCGCATCTCTTGGCGCACGCCTGGCACGGCGCGGGACGTGGACAGACGACCAAGGACGAAGAACGAGTGAAAAAAGACGAGTGACGAATCGGCCGCTCGTCTTTCATCCGCCGTCTTTTTGCTCGAGAAGCTCAATGACCTCTTCGTCTGACACTTGGTCAAAGTGAACGTAGAACGCGCCGACGGCCCAAAAGGGACGCGGGGCAAGCAGGCATTCGACGCGGTCCGCTTTGCTCCCCAGGCGATGAAGGGCTTCCGGCGGGGCGACGGGAACGGCGACAATGAGGGACGCTGGCGCCTGCGCGTCGAGCGTCTGGAGCGCGGCCAGCATCGTCGAGCCGGTCGCCAGCCCGTCGTCAATCACGATGACGGCGCGGCCTGTGATGCGCAGCGCAGGCCGGTCGCCTCGATAGAGCCGGGCGCGGCGAGCCAGTTCTTTACATTGGCGCTCCGATTCAGCCTGGATATAGCCAGCCGGAATCCACAAGTGCTCGATCATATCGCGGTCAACGACGACCTCGCCCGCTTCGGTCACAGCGCCAATCGCCAGCTCGGGATTATCCGGCGCGCCGAGCTTGTGTGTGAGGCAAACGTCGAGCGGAGCGCCGAGCGCGCGGGCCACCTCAAAGGCGACGACGACTCCGCCGCGCGGGACGCCGAGCACGAGCAAGTCGTTGCGGCCCTTGAGGTCGGCCAAGGCCTGAGCGAGTTCTTGTCCGGCAGAGACGCGATCTTGGAATCTCATGGCGGTTTCGGATGTCGGATGTCAGAGATCACTGCTCCTCTGGCTTTTAACTCCCGACCTCCAGCTTTAGGATTTCAGATGGACACGTTGCAGCGCAGTGTACTCTGCGCCGGCAGGTTTCAGGTCGCTCTTGATGAGCGCGATTTCGCTCGCGGCCACCTGACCGAGCGTGCCGACTTGAATGGCGGTGATGACCTCGCCCAGGCGCTTGATGTCATCGGGCGCGGCATCGCGCGCGGCGCGGCCTAACGTGAGGTGCGGCTGAAAGCCCCGGTCTTCGGGCGGATAGCCCAGCGGCGAGATGGCCGATTCGACGGCGCGCTGCAAGCTGTTCAGCCCGCCGGTCGGCTCAGCGACGCCGATCCACACGACGCGCGGACGCTTGGGACTGGGAAAGCAGCCCACGCCGCCGATGGTCACTGTGAACGGCGCGACGCCGTGCGCGGCAGCGGACATGGCCCGGGTGATCGCGTCGAGCTGCGACACGGGCACCTGGCCGAGAAACTTGAGCGTCAGGTGAATCCCTTCGACGCGGACCCAGCGCACGCTGCGCGGCGGCGCGGCAGTTTTGAGCTGCGCCTGCACCTGTTCCATCAAGCGTAGGATTTCGGCAGGTAGTTCAATCGCGATAAACGTTCGTAGAGTATTCATGCTAAAATTATGGCACAGGGTTGGAGGTAAGTCAAGCGCGTATCTGGCGTATGACTTATGGCTGATCATTTGCTTTTCAGCACGCTGCACGGGAGTAGACAACACGCGGTAGGCCACAGGCGATGTGCCATAAGCAACAGGCGATCCGCAATCCAGGAGGATTAATTCATGTCGAACGTTCAAAGCATTGCCCAGGCGATTGTCGCCAATGTGGAAAAGGTCATCATCGGCAAGCGCGACGCCGTGGAGCTGGCGGTGGTGGGGCTATTATGCCAGGGCCATCTGTTGATCGAAGATGTGCCCGGCGTCGGCAAGACGATGCTGGCGCGCTCCATCGCCAAATCCATCGGCTGCGCCTTTCGCCGCATCCAGTTCACGCCGGACATGCTGCCCAGCGACGTGACCGGCGTTTCGATTTTCAATCAGCAGTCGCGCGAGTTCGAGTTCCGCGAAGGGCCGGTCTTTGCGCAGATCGTGTTGGCCGACGAGATCAACCGCGCCACGCCCAAGACGCAAGCCGCGCTGTTGGAGGCGATGGGCGAGCGGCAGGTGACGGTGGACGGCGTGACGCGCACGCTTTCGCGTCCGTTCCTCGTGTTGGCGACGCAAAACCCGATCGAGTACGAAGGCACCTTTCCGCTGCCCGAAGCGCAGCTCGACCGCTTTATGCTGCGGATTCGCCTGGGCTACCCCAGCGTGGGCAACGAGATTGCCATGTTGGACTCGCAGCAGTTCAAGCATCCCATAGACGACTTGGAACAGGCGGTGGACACGCAGTCGTTGATCGAGGCGCAAGAAGCCATCAAGTCGGTTCACGTGGACGACAAGATCAAGTCGTACATCGTGGAGCTGATGACCCAGACGCGCAAGCATCCCGAAGTGTTTCTGGGCGCCAGCCCGCGCGGATCGCTGGTGATGTATCGCACGGCGCAGGCGCGCGCGGCGATAGTGAGCCGTGATTTCGTGACGCCCGACGACGTCAAGGCGCTGGCTCCGGCCTGCCTGGCTCACCGGATGATTGTCAGCCCCTCGGCGCGCATCAAGGACGTGACGGCGGAAAGCGTCCTCTCCGAAATTCTGAGCAGCGTGCCTGTGCCGGGAGCTTCGGTGCGCCGATGACTCGACTCAGAACGGTTCTCGCGCTGGGCTTTCTCTGTCTCGTCGGAGCGCTGGTCTCCGGGCGCGAAGTGTTCTATCAACTCACCTACGCCATTGTGGTAGTGCTGCTATTGGCGCTCTTTTGGGCGTGGACGGGTGTGGGCTGGCTGCGCTTTTCGCGGCAGACGCGCATCCGCCGCGCGCAGGTGGGGCGGCCACTCGACGAGCGACTGGCCGTCCGCAACACGGGCCGATTGCCCAAGCTCTGGCTGGAAGTGGACGACCGCTCGAACCTGCCGGGGCATCACGCTGGCTTTGTCATCAGCAACCTTGCGGCAGGCTCCGACCGTGGCTGGACGGTGCGGACGACGTGCCAGGAGCGCGGGCGCTTTACGCTTGGGCCGGTCGTGTTGACCAGCGGTGATCCATTCGGCCTGTACCGTGTATCGCGCAAGATTCCGGCCACCTCGACGGTCGTCGTCTATCCGGCGATGGTGGATTTGAGAATGTTTCCCCTGCCCGTCGGTCGCTTGCCGGGCGGCGATGCGCTGCGCCGCCGCACGCACTATATCACGACGAACGCCTCCGGCGTGCGCGACTATGCGCCTGGCGATGGCCTTAATCGCATCCACTGGCCTTCTACCGCCAAGCGCGACCGGATGATCGTCAAAGAGTTTGAGCTGGACCCGCTCTCGGATGTGTGGATCGTCGTGGACATGCACCGCGCCGTTCACCACGACGCCGGCGTGCAGGAATGGCGCAAGCAGATTCAAGAGATTGATAACCTGCCTCCCTGGTCGCGCAAACCGCGCCGGATCGAGCTGCCGCCGAGCACCGAAGAATACGCGGTGACGACAGCGGCTTCTATCGCCCAATACTTTTTGCGTCACGATCGCGCCTTGGGGCTGGTCGCCGTCGGCCACCGGCGCGAAGTGATTCAGGCCGACCGGGGCGAGCGGCAGCTCAACAAGATTTTAGAGACGCTGGCCGTGCTGCACGCGCAGGGCGATTTCTCGCTCCGTGAGGTCTTGGCCGCTGAGGCGATGGGCCTTTCACGCGGGACGACGCTGATCATTGTGTCGTCGTCGCCGGATATACGCTATGCCATTGCGGCGCGGCATCTGGACCGCAGCGGATTGAGTGTGGTGGCGGTGCTGATTGACCCGCAGAGCTTTGGCGGGCCGCACGGCATCGGCGAGGTGGCCGCGCAGTTTACGCTGGCCGCCATCCCGAACTATGTGGTTCGCAAGGGCGATCTGCTGGAAGAGGTGCTGGGCAAGGCGGTGGCGCTCCGGCGAGCGGTGTAAGGGGGAACAGAAAGTTCTCTCATCTGGTATAATCCTGTCAGGTGCGCTTCAGCGGGTGTGGACGCAAAATTTGGATGTAGCAAATGAGCGAGAAAGAGTTCTTGATCTATCTGGACGAAGCGCACGAGAATCGCTATCGCCAGCGGCATGTATGGAAGCATGGTAAGATTGTCGAGTTCCGCATTCAATACGAGGCCTTTATCGCAGGCCGGTGGTATCCCGTGGTGCGATATGACAGTGCTCATGGTGAGCCGCATCGAGACACCCTTCATCCTCACGCAGAGCAGACTAGAGAGATGTATCCAGGCTATACCAACACCGAAGTATTGACGATTGGTCAGCGGGACATTATGGAGAACTGGCCAAGGTACCGAGCGGAGTATGAGAAGGAGATGGAACGATGAATGGATTCTACCGAGCCAAGTTCAACGAACTGTTCATGGAGTTTACGCGCTACCTGGTGGAGCACCCCGAGTTTGCAGAGCGCATCCCAGAAGGCGCTCAAGTTGTGCTACTGGACCAGCATGACCCTCAATACAGCCGACAGGCTATCGAATTGGCGCAGCAGGCACGGAAGACGGATGATGTGCCGGGCCGCACGGTTGTGTACGTTGAAGTCACCGAGATGACACCCGTCCGATCTCGGTTGCAGAGACTCGATATCCTGGGGCGACCACCTGCTTACGCTGTTGCTTGACATTGCGCTCGACGCTCAATGGCCCTCCCGTAGGTTTACAACCTGCCGGAGGGTTTTCTTGTGTGGGCCACATGTTCGATCCAGTTCATCAAAACCGTCTCGATTGCCCCAGCCCACCGCAGGTAGACTAGCGCCAGCGCGCACGCGCCCACGATCAGCGCGACCCACTCAGCAAGACCCAAGCTCGCCGCATTTGCCCCGACCCAACTAGAGACGATCAGTCCGGGCAATCGCCCAATGGCGATCAACGCTATCATTTTTCCGATGGGCAAATCGGTCAGGCCGACAGCAAAGCAGGTCAAGTCGTCAGGCAAAAAGGGCAAGAGGAAAATCAGAAAGAAAAACAGCGCGCCTCGCCGTGCGACGAGGCGATCCAGCTTTTCAAGCTGCTCGCCGCGGACGAGCCTGACGACAAAGGGACGTCCCCACTTGCGAGTGAGGATGAGAACGATGCCCGTGCCCAGCATCACGCCGAGCAGGCTGTAGAGCGTCCCCCGCCACACACCGAACAGGTAGCCGTTCGCCAGCCCAATGACCTGGCCCGGGACCGGCGCGGCGATGACCTGCGCTGCGTTCAGCGCGATGCTGACCAGCGGCGCCCACGCCCCGAACGACGCGATCCACGCCTGCATGGCCGTGCGGTTGCGAAACAGGGACCACAACTCGCCACCCCAGCGCCACGTCGCCGCGCCGAGCGCGACGAGCACGGCAAGTCCAATGCTCCTGCAGATGATGCGCTCGCGTTTCATGGCACGCTGACTATATCAGCCTGCACCGCTTCCGTCAAACGCCCCATCGTGTTATACTCCCGTACTGCGTACTCTATTGCGTGACGAAATACGCCTAGTCCACCACACAATGATGGCTCCTGAATGCAGACCAAAAACTCTATCCTTTACCTCACCGTCTTTGTCGGCGGCATGACCTCGCTGGCGGTTGAGATTTCGGCTTCGCGGCTGCTGAACCCGCGCTTTGGCGACTCGAACCTGGTGTGGGCCAGCGTCATCGGGCTGATCCTGGTCTACCTCACAGTCGGGTACGCGCTGGGCGGACGCTGGGCCGACCGTTCGCCCAAGCCGGCGACGCTCTTTGGCATCATCGCCTGGGCGGCGTTCACGGTGGGGCTGGTTCCGTTCGCAGCAGAGCCAGTGTTGCGGCTGGCCGACCGTGGCATCACGAACTGGAATGCCGGCATACTGGCCGGGTCGTTTGGCGCGATACTGGCGCTATTTAGTGTTCCGGTGACCCTACTCGGCTGCGTCTCGCCGTTCGCCATCCGGCTGGCCGTTTCGGACGTGGCGACCGCGGGCGGCGTGGCCGGGCGCATCTATGCCATCTCGACGGCTGGCTCGTTCCTCGGCACATTCCTGCCTGCGTTGTTGACGATTCCCAACATCGGCACGCGCAACACGTTTCTCTTGTTCGCTTTTCTCTTGCTGGCGGTCGCTTTCATCGGCCTGGGGCGACGCGCGCTGGTCTATCTCTGGATGCCAGTCGTGCTCATTATCCTCGCGGTGCTGCTGCGCGGGCAGGTCGTCAAGCCGGTCGAGGGCGTGATTTACGAGACCGAGTCAGCCTACAACTATATCCAGGTCGTCGAGCGCAACGGCGCGCGTTACTTGCTGCTCAACGAGGGACAAGGGATTCACTCGATTTACGACCCGAACAATTTACGAACGTTCGGCACGTGGGATTATTTTCTCGTCGCGCCTTTTTTCAATCCCCCGCCGTTTGAGCCGGAACGAGTCAAGCGCGCGGCGATCGTCGGCCTGGCGGCGGGCACCATCGCGCGACAGTACACGGCGGTCTATGGCCCGCTGCCGATTGACGGGATTGAAATTGATCCCAAGATTATTCAGGTCGGGCGTGATTACTTTTCGATGAATCAGCCGAACCTGAACGTCATCGTCGGCGATGGACGCTACGCGCTGGCGCACTCGACACAGCGTTACGACGTGATCGGCGTGGACGCTTACCGGCTGCCCTACATCCCCTGGCACCTGACGACGCGCGAGTTCTTTTCCCAGGTCCGCGCCCACCTGACCGAGAACGGCGTGCTCGTCGTCAACGTGGGTCGCACGGAAGATGACTACCGCCTGATCGAGGCAATGGTTGCCACGCTGCAAACCGTGTTCCCGTCGGCGCACGTCATCAATTTGCCGAACACGTTCAATGCGATGGTCGTCGCCACCGTGCAGCCGTCCACGTCAGATCACCTGCGCGCAAACTTGCCACTCCTCAAGCATCCGCTCTTGCGCGAGGTGGCCGACGACGCGCTCAAGAATCTGCGCCCGACCAGACCGGGGCCGGTCGTCTTTACCGACGATAAAGCGCCCGTGGAGCAACTGACGAATGCGATCGTGCTGCGCTTTATGGCGCAGACGGCGATGGGGCAAGTCGTGTTGCCATGAGGACGCGGAGCGTAGAGCGTGGAGAATGGAGCGTAAAATGAATCGTTGGATTCAAGTGCTGCTGCAAATAGTGATCGTGGTCGCTGTGCCGATCGTGCTGGTGGTGATGCCGGTGCGCCTGTTAATGCACCCGCGCTACGTGTGGCTCGAATATGGCAAGCCGGACTTTGCGCCGGACCCGCTCGGTTTTACGCGGGAGGAGCGGACGCGGCTGGCGATCATTGGCGTCGAGTCCATCGTCGGGCCGCGCGGCGTCGTCGTGCTGCAAGAGGCGCGGCTTCCCGATGGCTCGCCCGCGTTCAACCAGCGCGAAGTGGATCACATGCAGGACGTGCGGGTGGTGACGGCCAATATTTACGTGGCGCAGGTGGTGATGTTGATCGCGGCGGCGCTCGCGGCGTTCGCGCTAGTACGTGCCGGGCCTAAATCGGCTGCGCCAACAGCCATGTTGACCGGGGCGAGGGGCACGCTGGTCTTGCTCGTGGCGCTAGTCGCCCTTGTGCTAGTCGGCTTTGACACGTTCTTTACGGCGTTTCACCGCGTGTTTTTCACAGGCGAGACCTGGCTGTTCGATTTTACCGATACCCTCATTCGCCTGTACCCGCCGCAATTCTGGTTCGACGCCGCCACCGTCATCGGCGTGACGACCATCGTCGAAGCAGTCGTGTTGGGCATAGCAGCGTGGTGGTGGGGCAGGTCCGTACATTGAGCACGCTATTCACCCGTCGAGCGTTCTGGGTTCTTCTGGCTATGGCCTGTCTAGCAGTGGTGCCTGCCTTGGTTCTAGCCAGCCCCCTTGTGCAGGAACAGGTCAGCGGCAACTTGCTCGTGGACGGCGACTTTGAAGCGCCGGACCCGTGGGTCAAGCAAGACGCCATCGAAGAAGTCCAGGTAGCTCCCGGCTGGCGCGCCTGGTACCTCGACGCGCCGCTCGCATACGTCCAAATGCCGACCAATTGCGAAAAAGGTGCAGACGGCTATCACTGTTACTGGATGCGGCCTGAATTCCGCACGAACGTGGACTTTACCAACCGCATTCACGGTGGCGTCCGCTCGCAAAAATATTTTTCGTATGGCCGGATGCACGAAGCTGGTCTGACGCAGCAGGTGCGTGGCATTCCGCCCGGCGCGCGCGTCCGCTTTTCCATCTGGGTACAAGCGTGGATGTGCTCCGATCCTGCTGTGTGCGGCAAGAGCGGCGAGCGTTCCGACGCTCCGGCGGACATGCACTTGCGCGTGGGGATTGATCCACTCGGCGGCACGGACCCATTCACGACGACGGTCGTCTGGTCAGCCGAACAGCCGGCGTGGGACAAGTTTGTGCTGTTCCAGGTAGAGACGGTGGCAATCAGCGACACAGTGACCGTGTTCACCCATTCGCGCCCGGAATGGGAATGGGCGCGCAAGAACAACGACGTGTACCTGGACGACGCAAGCCTGGTCATCGTCGGCGCATACACAACGCCGACCCCACAAATAACGGCGGGGCAGGCCGTCACAGCGACATTGACTGGCAGGGCGCGCGCCACCGCGCCTGTCTCCACTGCCACACCGTTCCCCGTCGGCGCGATCACGTACACCGTGCAGATGGGTGACACGCTATTCGACATCGCGCTCCGGCACGGCCTGCAAGTGAGCGACCTGGTCAAGCTAAATCGAATCCTCACGAGCACCGAACTGTTTCTCGGACAGCCGCTTGTCATTCGGATCGAGCCTGCCACGCCGACAGCTCAGCCCATCGAGCCGAGTGCGACGCTCATGTCCAGCGCCACTCTACAGCCCAGCGCGACACCGCCCCCGCTCATTCCTACTGTAGAATCGATGCCGACGCCGCCTGCCGCGCCCAATCACTCGCGCGGGTTGCCGGTGTCGGCGCTGGCGTTGATTGGGGCGGGCTGCCTGGTTGTCGCGTTGGGCATCGGAGTGCGCCTCACAACGCTCAGGCGCGAAAAGCCAGCCGCGCAAAGCAAAAAACCGCGCAGCAAAAAGCAATGATTCGAGGAACTGGGTATAATATCTCGACAGCAGATACGGAGATTGGATATGGCGGCCAAACGCAAACCCAAATACGAATGGAATGCCGACAGCATTCGCGCGCTGCGTCGCCACCTGGACATGTCCCAACAGCAAATGTCCCAAGAACTGGGCATCCGCCAGCAGACCATCAGCGATTGGGAGCTGGGGTATCATTGCCCGCGAGGTGGCATGGCGCGCCTGTTGGCCATCGTCGCTGAACGCGCCGAGTTCCGATACCGCACCAACGAGCCAAGCAAGACCGACAAGGCATAGCTCACCTCTTCACCTCTTTCCCTCTTGACAGTCTACACGAAATCGTGTATAATGTAATCGCGCTCTTTTTTGTCGAGACAAACACGATTTCGTGTGCTCTTTTTCGAGCGGAGGAAGAATGGGCATGTACTCGCTGGAACACATTATCCGGGAATGGAAAAAAGCGGAGCTGACCGCCGAGCAAGTGATCGGGCAGATTTTGCTCATGATCCGGGAAATGCACAAGCAACTCGCTCAGATAGAATCCAGGCTCGCTCGTTTGGAGCAACCTCCCAAACGGTAAATAGAACCCCCGGCCTCATTGCCAAGGCCGGGGGCTATGTCAGCGCCGGAGAGCCGTTGTCTTTTATGCCCCGAACTTGTTCATCCTCTTGGCATACGAAAGCGCGAGAGGCATCAAGTCAGTGGCCTGAAATTGGCCCAGCGCGCCCTTGAGGCATTCCGTCTCACCAAAGCCGGTCACGTCGTTGCGACGGGTCAGCCCGGGCGCACGCGCTGCGAGCAGCGTCGGCACCGGATGCCACGAGTGCGCCTTCCACACCGCGGGCGTGGAATGATCCCCCGTGACGATGAGCACGTCGGGCACTAGTTCAAGGATGCGCGGAATGACGGCATCCACTTTTTCGATCTCGGCGGCCTTGCCCTCGAAATTTCCATCTTCGCCGCGGCTGTCGGTGTACTTGAAGTGGAAGAAAAAGAAATCGTAACTATTCCAGTTGGCCCTGAGCGCTTCCACTTGTTCGCCCAGGTGATGCAGCCCTTGAATGAGCGTCATGCCCGCCAGGCTTGCCAGTCCCTTGTACATCGGATAGACGGCGATGGCAGCGGCGCGCAGCTTGTAGATATCCTCGAACTTTGGCAGGCCCGGCTCTTGCGCCCAACCGCGTAGCGTGACCATGTTCGCCGGGCGCTCATTCTTGAGAATCTCGCGCGCCTGGGCAATCCACTCGTTGGCGAGGTCCGCCGTATGTTGGGCCTCCGGGTCAAGCGCATTCACCGGCAGCGGCTTGCGCCCCGTCTTTTGCGGATCAGTCTCGGAGAGTTTATCCGCTAGCCCTTTGCCGCGCAGGATGAGCGCAAAGCGATAGTCCTGCACTGGCTCGATGATCACTTCGACGCCCGGCAGCTTGATGGGCTTGAGCATTTTCACCAGCTCGGCGCATTTCTCGGTCGGGATGCGGCCCGCGCGCCGGTCGGTGATGACCCTATTCTCGTCCACCGTGCAAAAGTTGCCGCGCGCGGCCACGTCATCGGGCGTCAGCTCCAGGCCAATGCCCACGCTTTCCAGCATGCCTCGCCCGATGAGATACTTGACCGGGTCGTAGCCCAACAGCGCCAGGTGGCCCGGTCCCGACCCCGGCGTGATACCATGTGCAATCGGGATCGAAAGCCCAATCATGCCTTCGCGGGCAAGCTTGTCCAGGTTCGGCGTTTGGGCAAACTCGAGTTCCGTCGGCCCGCCCGGCTCGCGGGGCAGCCCGCCCAGCCCATCCATCACGAGCAGGATGATTTTGGTATCTGCCGTCATCGTCAGCTCGCGCATCAATTCCAAGTCAGCCATGTGACCTCCATCAAATCTCAAAACGGCAATTTAAAATTTGACATTTGAGATTTGAGAGCAGATTATAGCACAGCCACGCCGAATTCGCTTTGACACCCCTATCCTTTTCTGTTACAATCCCTTCTCATACGATTGCAGCAAGGAAACCAAGTGCTCGCCAAGGACGGCCACCGCAAATCTCGGAAGGCATGGCACACGTCAGCCTTGAAGTGGCTGGTGCCGGGCATTGGCATCAAGCGCTGGCTGCTATTGCTGCTCTTGAGTGTCATTTTTCTGGCGCTCGGCGGGGCCTACGTGCTCGTGAATTTTTACCGCGAGCAAGCTGTCCCGCCGGTGTTTTATTATCTGACGCTGCAATTCATTCCACGCCTGGCGCGCGCGGCGCTCTTTGGCGCGCTGGGCGTCGGCGCGTTCATCGTGGCCCTGATTCAACTCAACCGGTCGTTGCTGGCGCCCTTTGTGCGGCCTGGCTCCGAGCCGGTGGTGGACGCGGTGTATCGCCACCGCCAGCGCGAGCGTGGCCCCAAGGTCGTCGCCCTCGGCGGAGGCACCGGGCTTTCCACACTGCTGCGAGGCTTGCGAGAGTATACGTCGAACATCACCGCCATCGTCACCGTGGCCGACGACGGCGGATCTTCCGGGCGGCTGCGGCGCGAGCTGGGCGTGCTGCCGCCGGGCGATTTTCGCAACTGCATCGCCGCGCTGGCCGACAGCGAATCGCTGACGACGCAGCTCTTTCAGTATCGCTTCGTCGAAGGACAGGGGTTAGACGGCCACAGTTTTGGCAATCTGTTCATCGCCGCGATGGCAGGCGTGACGGGCAGCTTTGAAAGCGCACTGGTCGAAAGCAGTCGTGTGTTGGCTGTGCGGGGGCGCATCTTGCCCAGCACGTTGAAAAGCGTCACGCTGATGGCCGATCTGCGTGAGGAGGTTGAAGGCCGGATCAACCGCGTGGCCGGCGAGTCGCGCATCACCGAGAGCGGCGGGTACATTGAGCGCGTGTACCTGGAGCCGGGCGACGCTCGCGCGTACCCGGAAGCCATCCACGCCATTCTTGAAGCCGACCTGGTGATCCTGGGGCCGGGCAGTCTGTATACCAGCATCATGCCCAACCTGCTCGTGCGCGATATTGCCCAGGCGATCCGGGCGAGCCGCGCGCTCACAATCTATGTATGCAACGTTGCCACGCAGCACGGCGAAACCGATCATTACTCGACGACGGATCACGTGGCCGCCATCAAGCGGCACGTGGGAGAGGAATTGGTGAACGTCGTATTGGCTAATGACCGGCTGGATGTAGATTTCCAAGCGGCTGCGCCTGGGGGCGTGGGCGAAATGGTTCAGCCGAGTCAGCCGCAGGGTCCGCGCCTGGTGACGACTGACTTGGTTGACGTGGAGCATCCCTGGCGGCACGATAGCCGCAAATTGGCGCAGGCCGTCATGGATGTATACGCTCAATCTGGCGGACGCGCCGGGACGAACTGATCCAAAATGCAAGAACGGCAAACGCCCTCATCCGGGCGTTTGGAATCAATCCGAAACTAGACACGAGGAGAGTTTTCAATGGCTACCAAGGTTGGCATCAACGGCTTTGGCCGTATTGGACGACAAGTGCTCAAGGCGATTCGGGACTATTACCCCAACACCTTAAAAGTCATCGCTTTTAACGACATTGGCGATCTCAAGACGATGGCGCACTTGCTCAAGTACGACTCGAACTATGGCCGCTTTGACGGCACGGTCGAAGTGGGCGACGGCGCGCTGATCATTGACGGCAAGCCGGTCAAGGTGTTCAAAGAGACCGAGCCGGACAAGCTGCCGTGGGGCGATCTGGGCGTGGACATTGTCATCGAAAGCACCGGCCTGTTCACCGTCAAGAAAGACGGCGTGAACAAAAAGGGCAAGACGGTCAAGGGCGCGGAAAATCACATCACCAAAGGCGGTGCCAAAAAGGTCATCATCTCGGCCCCATCGGAAGGCGAAGACCTGACCATCGTCATGGGCGTCAACGACGACAAGTACGACCCGGCCAGTCACCACGTCCTCTCGAATGCGTCCTGCACGACAAACTGCCTGGCTCCGGCGGTCAAAGTGGTGCACGACAAGTACAAGATCGTGCGCGGGTTCATGACTACCATTCACGCCTACACGAACGATCAAAAGCTTTTGGACATGCCGCACAGCGACCTGCGCCGCGCGCGCGCCGCGGCTATGAGCATCATCCCCACGACGACCGGCGCGGCCAAGGCGCTCAAGCTGGTCATCCCTGATCTGGCGGGCAAGTTCGACGGTTATGCGCTGCGCGTGCCGACCTCGACGGTTTCTGTGGTGGACTATACCGCGCAGATCGAAACGCCGACGACGACCGCCGAGCTGCGCCAGGCCTTTCGCGATGCGGCCGCCGGCCCGATGAAGGGCATCCTGGCCGCAGTGGACGAGCCGCTGGTCAGCATTGACTTCAAGGGCGACGCGCACAGCTCGTCGGTGGACCTGCCGTTCACGATGGTGCTTGGCGCAGACAAGAGCGATTTCGTCAAGGTCGTGGCCTGGTACGATAACGAGTGGGGTTATAGCGTCCGCACGGCCGACCTGGCGAATCTCATTGCGAGCAAGCTCTAGGGTGTGATCGGTGGTCAGTCATCGGTGATCAGTTGATCCGCAGGCCGAGCGACTGATCACTGAGCAACTGATCACTGATCGCCGAGTAACTGCCATGAACAAGAAAACCGTCAAAGACATTGACCTGAAAGGCAAGCGCGTGCTGATGCGCGTGGACTTTAACGTGCCGATGAAAGACGGCGCAGTTTCGGACGACAAGCGCATCAAGGCATCGCTGCCGACGATCCAGTACGTGCTGGAGCAGAATGCCGCGCTGATTCTGATGAGCCACCTGGGCCGGCCCAAAGGCACAGGGTTCGATGCCGAGTTCAGCCTCAAGGCTGCAGCGGAAGCATTGAGCAAGCTGCTGGGCAAGCCGGTCAAGATGGCGCCCGATTGCATCGGCCCGGAAGTCGAGGCGATGGCGCAAGCTCTCAAGCCCGGTCAAGTGCTGATGCTCGAAAACGTCCGCTTCCACAAGGAAGAGGAAAAGAACGATGTCGAGTTCGCCAAGAAACTGGCGGCGTTGGGCGAGGTGTACGTCAACGATGCGTTCGGGTCGGCGCACCGCGCGCACGCCAGCACCGAAGGCGTCGCGCGCTTTCTGCCCGCCGTGTCCGGCTTTTTGATGGAGCAGGAATTGGAATACCTGGGCCGCGCGACGCTGAATCCAGAGCGACCTTACATCGCCATCCTCGGCGGAGCCAAGATCAGCGACAAGATTGCGGTGATCGAAAACTTGCTCACGAAATGCGACAGGCTCATCGTCGGCGGCGGCATGGCGAACACGTTCCTGGCGGCCAAAGGCTACGCCATGGCCGATAGCCTGGTCGAGACCAGCGCAGTGGACACGGCCAAAGACATCATGGCGAAAGCGGGCGACAAGCTGATGCTGCCGGTGGATGCGGTCATCGGCGACAAGTTCGAAGCCGAGGCGAATAGCCAGGTGGTGGACGCGGACAAGGTCCCGGCGGGCTGGCGCGTGATGGACATTGGCCCCAAGAGCGTCAAGGCTTTTGGCGATGCGCTCAAAGGCGCCAGGCTCGTCGTGTGGAACGGGCCGATGGGCGTGTTCGAGTTCCCGAAATTCGCCGAGGGCACGTTTGCCATCGCCCACGTGTTGGCCGAAAGCGGCGCGACGACCGTCATCGGCGGAGGCGATAGCGCCAGCGCGGTCAAGAAGGCAGGCGTCGCCGGCAAGATGACGCACGTCTCGACCGGCGGCGGCGCGTCGCTGGAATTCCTGGAAGGCAAAGTGCTGCCGGGCGTCGCGGCGCTGAACGACAAATAGTTCAAATATCAAATTTCACAAAAATCAGAAACCCGTTTTCTGCCCGAGGCGAGAAAACGGGTTTCTGGTATAGAGAGCCAGGCAGCCAAGAGAAATAAAAGAGTTCGTTCAGTGTGCCTGGTCTGCGTTGTGCCACCCTCCAAAGGTGCCCGCCAGGCCAGCCGCACACGTCAACGCCACCACGATATAGCTTTGCAGGCCGACTTGCGCTGAGCGCGGGCCGGGCGGCCGGCATAATCGGACAGCCCGAACCGTTCGATGACGCGCGCTGTGGCGCTCGCTTGGGCAACGCCGTGCAGCCGCCGGGCCCCAAGTTCTCGCGCACGGTCAGCTCTGGATAGGCCGCCGGCGTCTCCACGAGATGGCCGACCCTTCGCCACGGGCCGCGTCCACCGTGACCGATTGGCTCGCCAAACAAAGACACGCCGCCTGTGCTCGGACGAATCATGCCGAGCATCGCCCGGATGGTGGTCGTCTTGCCCGCGCCATTGAGGCCCAGGAACGCATAAATCTCTCCACGGTCAACGCGCAGGTTGACCCCATCAACGGCGAGCACATCGCCGTAGCGTTTCGACAGATTGTGTGTCTGGATTGCGGCTGTCATCTTGGTGTAGAGGGCGTCTGCATCTTGCTCGCCGAGAATGTGGCGGAAGCTCAGACCTGCAATGGCAGGTGCGTTGGCGAGAATGATAGGGGCGATTGAACTGAACGTGTTTTGGCCCCAAAAGTGTCCGGTCGCCAAGCGCCCGAAAAGCGCTCTCTGGAAATCTCAGTGATAGGTGCCTTGCTGGTGCATCCGGTTGTGCAATGCGCGGTGCGCCGAAGTCAACACCAGGCGCATCCGCTTGTAGCTGCTTGTACCCAAGCCGGCGTCCTCAGCTTGCGCGAACTAGGCCATCCCCCGGTTGGCTTCACGCTGCGCGGCTTGCTTGACGGTCTGCCACAAGGCTGCAACCTCTCGCCCGCAAGCCGCTGCTTGCGCGTCCACATAGCCTTCGTCGAGCGTTGCGGTCTGCGTCGCGCCGTGGCCCAGATAGTGAAAGACCATCATCTCGTAAATATCGGTCTCGTGTTTGCGCGACCGGCCTTCGGCCCACGCCTTCAGCTTACCCACGATCACGTCCTCCGGGCGCGCACACCAGACCTCGAACGATTCGGCGTTGGGCAGTTCGATTCTTTGGCGCACCCGGCGCTGGAACGCCAGGCGATAGGTGGGTGACATGGTGAGGGGCACGAGATCAGCCTTTTCGCCGCGCGTGGTGTCAATGATGTTGAACATGATGCCCTGCCGAATCGAGTCGCGCATTTGCAGCGGATCGGCATAATAGCGGGGCGATGGATAAGCCTTGCACAAGGCTTGGATGTGCTGCTCCTGGAGATTGACCACGATGTCTATGTCATACGTTACGCGCGTGATGCCGTACACCGTGGCGGCAAAAGCGCCGATTATCATGTACGGCGCATCAATCGCTTCCAGGGTGTGCAAGATGTCAAGAAACAGGCTGAGGTCTGGGGAGCGCTCGTTCGACACGCGAGATTTCCTCCAACACCTTGAGGTTGAGTTCGCGGCTAGAGAGATCAGGATAGCGTTGCCGCAGTCGTCCTCGGATCAGCCCGACTGCCAGTTCGCGCGCTTCCAGCATCAGCCGGACGCGCTTGTGCGGGGGAAGCTGGAGCAACAGCCGCATTTGCGTCAGGTCTATTGGGTCAAACCGGGGTTGTTCCAACATAGCGCACTGCCTTTGCAACTCAATTGTATCCTTCTTACACGCAAGTCGTAAATTTGGTCAGCGTATTCTTCACGGAGCGAACTACCTATCGAGTGGCTACGCCAACGTCCAGTGTCAACGGTGTTCGGCGTGGTCCGTCACGGGCATGTGACCGTGATAGGTGCCTTGCTCGTGCATCCGGTTGTGTAATGCGCGGTGCAAAGTCAACACCATGTAGGCCGCGTCCTGGGCGCGCGTGAACCAGGCCATGCCCCGCTTGGCTTTACGCTGGGCGGCTTCTTTGATGGTCTGCCACAAAGCTGCGACCTCTCGCCCGCAAGCCGCTGCTTGCGCGATGGGGAATAACCACAATCACCGCGACATCCACTCCGTCACCGCGCGTTCCATCTCGGCCCGAGTCCCGCGCCGCACCGCACATTCCGGCAGCGATTTGAGAAAAGTTTGCCCGTAGGTC
>CAYHAR010000013.1:0-34344 GCA_964354595.1 uncultured Anaerolineae bacterium
TACGATTCCCAACTTTTTGTTCATTCGACCTATCTCCTTTTCGTGATGTCAATGCTCTCACTCTGAGCATTCGCTACATGAAAGAGTGTAGCGTATTCGACTGAGACAGGCCTAAGCGAAGACTGAGGAGATGCTGAGAGAATCGGGGGAAGGAGCCACATCGGGCAATTTACATGGATGCGGACAGCGTAAGAAACTCGCTATGTCGTCGAGCGCCAGTGCAAACAAAAAGCCCGTTTCTCCAAGAGGAGGAACGGACTTTTAAAGTATTAGCTTCTTACTCTACAGCCTGTGGCAACGTCACCGTGAACACACTGCCTTGCCCGACCTTGCTTTCCACCGTGATGGTTCCCTCTTGCGCCTCGACCAATTCCTTGGCGATGGACAAGCCTAGCCCGGTGCCGGCGCCACTCCGCGACACTTGGCCCCGGTAAAACCGCTCAAAGATGTGGGGCAGCGCATCGGGCGTGATACCCGCCCCGGTGTCTCGCACGCTGATCGCCACACGCCCTTTTGCTGTGACCACCGTCATCTCAATCGTCGCGCCCGGCGACGTGTGCGCCAGCGCGTTGTCGAGCAGGATGAGGAACACCTGCTTGAGCGTGTCGCGGTCGCCCAGCGCCAGCACATCGGGCGGAGGCTCGCAGAGTATCGTCCGCTGTGGAGCGAGGAGTCTAGCCTGGCGACAGACATCCTCCAGCAGCGGCTTGATCGGCAACGGCTCACTTTGCAATGATTGTCCCGCATCTACTCGCGCCAGAACCAGGAGTTGATGAACGAGGCGAATCAGCCGATCCACCTCATCCTGTGTGTCTGCCAGCACCTCCGCCCGCTCTTGCGCGTCCATCGGCGGCTCACGGCGCAACAGCTCGATATTCCCGCGAACGGTGGTCAAGGGCGTGCGCAGTTCGTGCGAGGCATCGGCCACAAAACGGCGTTGTGACTCGAGTGTTTGCTCGAGCTGGCGATACGCGGACTCTAGCTCGGCCAACATTACGTTGAAGGTGATGGCGAGTTGGCCGACCTCGTCGGTCGGGCCGATGTGCTGCACGCGGCGGCCAAAATCGTGTTCCGCGCCGATGGCTTGCGCGGTGCGCGTGATGCGATGGATGGGCCGCAGCACCGTCCCAGCCAGAGCCCACCCTATGGCAAAGGCCGCCACAATGACGAGGCTGCAGCCGATCACCAGGATCGTTCGCAGCGCGCGCAGAGATTGTTCGGGTTGCGCAATCGGAAAAGCCACTTGCGCGATCTCGACCGCGCCGCCTTGCGTTTCAAACGATCGGCTGTAGATGAGCACGGGTTGATCCTCAACCTGCGCGGTTTCGAACCAGCCCGTTCCATTCTGTACGGCGCTCAGCCCCTTTGGGCTGAGGGGCAGGGTCAGGTCGCCGAGGTCAAACGTGCGCGAAAGAACCGCGCCATCCAGACTGCGCGTTTGGGTCCACCGGCCTGGCAGAGCGCCACTCGGCAGATTCACGCTGGGTGGCGCACCTTCGAATGGCGCAACTTCTGCCGGCGGTTGAGGCGGGGGACCCGGAAAACGTCGTGGACTGCTAATGCCGTCGGCCTGGCGCACCAAGTTGGCCTTGATGCCATCATAGGTCGCGCGCGACTGGGTGACGTAGAGGCTCGTGCTGAACGCGATCAAGGTGAGCGCCAGGATCACGCTGTAGAGTAAGGTCAGGCGCAGACGAATGGACATGCTACTCCTCACGCAACACGTAGCCGACGCCTCGCACGGTCTGGATCAAGCGCGGTTCGCCGCCGGCCTCGGTCTTTTTCCGCAAGTAGCCAATGTACACTTCCAGAACGTTGTCATCGCCGCCAAAATCATAGCCCCACACTTCTTGCAGGATTTGCTCGCGGAGCAGTACCTGGCGGGGATGGCGCATCAAATATTGCAGCAAGTCAAACTCTTTGGAAGTGAGTTCAAACGGTCGGTCACCGCGCCGCGTTTCGCGCGTCACCGGGTCGAGGTAGAGATCGGCATAAGCTTGCCGCTCACTCTGGATCGCCACGGACGGTCGCCGCAACAGCGCGTGGATGCGGGCCAACAGCTCGGCCGGCGCAAACGGCTTGACGAGGTAATCGTCGGCGCCGCTCTCCAATCCCTCGACGCGATTCTCGACCGCATCGCGCGCCGTCAGCATCAGAACTAGGGTCTTGTCGCCGGCGGCGCGCAAGCGCTCCAGCACGCCGATGCCGTCCAACCCCGGCATGAGCCAGTCGAGCACCACAACATCCGGGTGATGCGCCTGAACCTCTGCCAGCGCCTCGTTTCCATTGGTGGCGCTCAGGACGCGCAAGCCCTCGTAGACCAGCGTGCGCTGAAGCATTTTCAAGAGTTTGGGATCATCGTCCACGATGAGAACGGTTACCATCGCGTGTCTCGCATTTCTCCTTCTTTCAAGATTATAGCACGTTCCGACTAAGAGCAAGTTGAGCCAATGCTGTGAAGATGCTGAGAGAATAAGGCCATCCTTTCAGGCAACTTTCGGCCTTTGCGAGAGGTGATTTAAATTCCTAAAAGCCTAATGTTTCAGGGTAGGGGCGACCTTTGGTTGCCCAGGGCAGGCCACAGGGTTTCCCGGCAGATGTTTGCCAAGGCGAGGTGGCAACCTTGCCCGGACGCCGGCGAATAAAAAAACCGCCGGTTCATCACCGGCGGCTCACAGGGAGCCAGGCTTTTGCGCCGACCCCCTCGGGTCAGCTCGCAGCCGCTCCGCGCACACACGTTTGTAGGAGCGCCTTCCCCGGCGCGACTCTCGCGCCCAGAGGGCGCTCCTACGGTCTAGGCGTGTCGAGTGTAATCGGGCAGAATGACCGGGCTGACCTTGCCGTCAATTCCGGCCGCGTCGAGCTCCTTGTTCCAGGCGTTGAGGTGTTCGAGCGTCGGGCGGCCCAAGCTCACGTCTTTGACGTGCTGCCCGGCTGCCGCGCCCGCGCGCCGTCCAAACACGACAATATCCAGCAGGCTGTTGCCCATCAACCGGTTGCGCCCGTGCACGCCGCCGGACGCTTCACCCGCCACGTACAGTCCTGGTATCTTGGTCGAGCCATCCGATTTGATCGCAATGCCGCCGTTCTGATAGTGCAACGTCGGATAAATCAAGATGGGCTCTTTGCTCATGTCAATCTCAAAGCGCTGATACTGGCGATACATCGCGGGCAATTCGCGCTTGACGGTGCCTTCGCCTTTCAGCACATCAATGCGCGGCGAGTCGAGCCAGACGCCGGGCTGGTTCGTCGGCGTGGGGACGCCCTTGCCGTGCTCGGCGCACTCGCGGATGACGGCCGCCGATTCCACGTCGCGCGTTTCCAGCGGAAAGACAAATTGATCGCCATCCACGTTGCACACTTGCGCGCCCAGGCCGCGAACTTTTTCCGTCACCAGTTGGCCCAGGATTTGCTCCGGGAACGCCGCGCCGGTCGGGTGATATTGCATCGTGTCAATGAATGCCAGCGGCACGCCCAGGCGATACGCCATCACCAACCCGTCGGCGGTTGCGCCATAGTGATTGGTCGTGGGAAAGTTCTGATAGTGCAGCCGTCCGCTGCCGCCCGTGGCAATGACCACCGCTTTGGCTTTGATGTAAACCGTCTGCTGCGTCTCTAGGTTCATCGAAATCGCGCCCACGCAATGGCCCTGGTCGTCCATCACCAGCTCGATGATGGGAGCGAATTCGATGACGTTGACGCCGGGCCGGTTGCGGACTTCGTCGCGCAGCGTGCGCATGATCTCCGCGCCGGAATAGTCGCGCGCATAGTGCATCCGCTTGCGGCTGGTGCCGCCGCCGTGGATTTGCTTCAGCGTGCCATCCGGCTCTTTGTCAAACATGCAGCCCAACGCTTCGAGCCACGCGATCACTTGCGGCGCGTCTGTGACGAGCGCTTCCACCAGATCGGGATCGTTGGCGTACCCGCCGCCGCCGAGCACGTCGAGATAGTGTTGGGCCGGGCTGTCCTCCTGGCGATCGGCCGCCTGGATGCCACCTTGCGCCATCACCGTGTTCGCGTCGCCAAAGCGCAGCTTGGTGGCGAGGATGACGCGCGCGCCCTGCTCTTGGGCAAGCAACGCCGCGCTGGCGCCTGCGCCGCCGCCGCCGACGACGAGCACATCCGTCTCGAACGCCGGCTGCGAGAGATCAAAGCCTGGCGCCAAGCGACTGCGGCCTTCGAGCACGTCGGCCAGCTCGTGCAACGTCCTGCCGCCCTTATTCGGCCCGACCTTGAGCTCGCGGAAAGCTGTGGTGATATAGTCGGGGTGGTACTTTTTCAGCACCTCTTGCCGCTCGTCCTGCGTCATGCGCGGGAAATTTTCGTTCAAGCGGCGCTGGCGGCTGGTGTTCACTTTCTCAAGTGATTCTTTCATTTCAGGTGTATAGATCATGGCGATTCTCCATCAAACTATCAATTTCGGATTTTTGATTGCGGACACTCACCTGCGCTGGAGCCGAAGGCCCCCTGTGGGCAAGTGCAGGTGTTGCGGAACTTGAGAGCCGCCGACCGAAATCCGAAATCCGCTATGCAACGGCCCACGGCAATTTCTCCGTCACGCTGCGCCCGGGCGTATAGTCGAGCTTGGCGCGCAAGGGGCGTGAAAGAGCGCGGGCCAACACAGCCAGTGGCACGCCGTTTGGGCACGACTCTTGGCACATCCCACAGCCGGAGCACGAGACCAACCACCGGGCGACCGCGCCCAGTTGTCCCACCAGCGACAGGCTAGTATCGTCCAGCTCGCCATCGTAAAGCGGGCAGGCTTGCAGACACGAGCGGCACTCGGTGCAGGTCGCCAGCGTCGTCAACACGCCCGCCAAACCGCCAAACGACGTTTCAAGCCGGGCAAGCTCGCGGTCGGCAATCGCGTTGTGCTTGGCGATGATGTTGGTCAGCGTGGCTTCGCGCCGGGCGACCTCGGGCTCTTGCGCCGCGCGGCCCGTCACCTCGCTCAGGCGCAGGCGCGCGTCGGCGGACTCGTCGGCGGCAATGACGAGCAGCTCTTGAGTCGCGTCCACGCCGATAAAGCCGAGCGTCACATCCGCCCCGCGCGGCGCGGGCCGCTCGCACATCTGGCAGGCGGTGCGGGTCGGGCAAGCGATCTCGCCCTCTTCGGCCACCTGCATGCACTGCGTCGTCATCTCGGCGGCCCCGCCCGCGGCCAACATTTTCCGCATGTACTCGAAGGGCTCCAGTGTGCCCAGGCAGTCAATGCCGACCACAGTGAGATTGGCGAGGCTCGCGCGTCCGCGCTTGGCCAGCTCCACCAGCGCGCGGATTTCGCACGGGCGCAGCACCGCGCCAATGTGCCGGTCGGGCTGTTTCATCGTCGCCGCCGCCACATGTTTGGCCGCATTGGCGACCATGATCGGCGCAAAAGGATTGGACTTGATCAGCGCATCCGGGTTACTGACCAGTGTCGCGCTCACCGTGCCATCCGCGGCGGTCTGCGGAGCAAATAGCGCATCCACCACGTTGGCCTGCAACAAAAAAGACAAAAAGCCCCGCGCCGCCTCCAGTGTATTACCCTCTTTCACCTCAACAATCCGGTTGACGTTCATCGTGCCCTCTCTCGCGTATCGCTCATGGCATATCGCTTATCGCTGATGGCCTGTCGCTAGCGTGTTGCGCGACAAGCGATACGCGACAAGCAACTACTCTGGTTCAATATCCCGTTCCGCGTAGCGCTTCTTGAGGGTTTCCTTGTCAGCGGATTTGAGTTCGGCAATGGCAGCGGTAAACTTGCCCTCTTTAATCTCGGCAATGCGCTTTTCCAGGTGCAACGGCTTGGGCGCAAGATATTTGCCATACAATCGCCGCGCCAGGATGGCGATGTTGTATTGCGATTCTTCCGCCGGGCAGCGCGCGGCGCACAGCCCGCACATGATGCAGTCGAACGACTTGTTGGCGACGGCAGTAATGTCGCCGCGCATGGCTGAAGCCATATAGCCCTTCACGTCGAGCGACTGCGGGCAGGCTTTGGTGCAGGTGCCGCAGCCCAGGCAGCGCAGCAGTTCGGGATAAATCTTCCATAGCGTGGAAGGCTCCGGCTCGAGTTCGCTGATGTCATAGGTCGCGCGCTGCGCGGGGAAGAAGGGAATCTGCCCCAGGTACATGTCCGGCTGGACGACGGTCTGGCACGCCAGGCCAAAGCGCAGCCGCTCGTCGCCTTTGACGCGGTAGACCGTGGCGCACGCACCGCAGAATCCGCCTCGGCAGCCCACGCCGCGCACCAGCACGTAACCCGCATATTCCATCGCCTTCATAATCGTCAGGCTCGGCGGGACTTCGTATCGCTTGCCCATGATATAGACGGGAATCAATTCGTTTTCTGCCATAGTTACCTCTCGTCCGTGACAAGGTGATCTCGTGTCACCTTGTCACCCCCACACCATGTCTCTTTCAGTGTTCTCCCAACTTTTGCAACTCGTTCACTTCAAAGTTCTTGACTGGGATCGGATCGTCCACGCTTCGTCCAGCCACGTAATTGAAAACGGCTTGCGTCTTGGCGGCGACGGTGCGGAACGCCGCGCCGACGTTGATATCCACCGGGCACGCGCTGGTGCACAGCCCACAGCCGATGCACGACGTGCTCATGTGGTTCATGCGCGTCAAGTGGAAGAGCACCGTATCAGCCGGCATCCGCGTCGCGCCCTTGCGCTCGGCCCAGGCCATGAACTGCATCGGCTCGTGGTCAAAGACGTTGGTCTTGAAGAAGCACGTCTTGCAGTAGCAAATCGGGCAGTTGGTCATGCAGTTATGGCAGCGGATGCACGTGCTAAACATCGCCGCCAGCTTTTCCGGCGAGCTGACCTGCGCTTGCATCTCGGCAAACACGGCGTCGCGCTTGGCCGTCCGCTGGGCCACCAGCTTTTCGAGCGCACCTGCGCGGCCATTGGCTTGCGCCGTGGTCAATCCCAACTGCGCCGCCCAATTTTCCTTTGCCTCGACGTGCAACGCGGCCGAATTGTCCACGCCGATTTGATGGATGATGATGTCGGCATTCGTCGGGGCGGGATACTCGCACATCTCGCACGCCGGGCGCAGCGCAAGGCTCGCCGGGTCGGCACCCTTGGCAATCTTGGCATAGTCGGGTACTTCGTAGGTGCCGGGGCAATCCACGCCGATGAGGGTCAAGCCTTCCAGGCTGGCCTGTTGCAGCTTGACCAGCTCGACGAGTGCGCGGATTTCGCATGAGCGCATGACCGCGCCAATGCGCGGACGCGGCGTGTGCTGCGTCAGCATCGAGACCAGCCGCGAGCCGTTGACCGGCAAGACCGGCGCAAGCGGGTCGGCTTCCGAAAGCATCGCCGGATTCTTGACGAGCGCAGGCGTCACCGCGTCGCCGGCCGGGTTGCGCAGCGGCACGAGCAGCGCATCCACCAGGCCGGATTGCAGCACCTTCACCAGCAACCCACTCACCGCCGCACGCACGTTGTTATTTTCAACCGGATAGAGTCCGTTCATGTTCACCTCACATTTTCTCACCGCCAAGACGCAAAGGCTTTTAAATCTTCGCTCTTTGTGTCTTTGCGGTTCAAATTAGAGCGCCCAGAGTTGCTTGGTCGGCGCTGGCCCTTTGGCGCGCACCTTTTCCGTAAAGTCTCTGATGGTCTCGGCAAAGAGACCGCCTTCGCTCGCGCTGATCCACCTCAGCATGACGCGGTCTCCTTCAAAGCCCATCGTCTTGAGCGTCTCTTCCAGGATGGCGATGCGCCGCCTTGCCTTATAGTTGCCCTCCTGGTAGTGGCAGTCGCCGGGGTGACACCCGCCGATGAGCACGCCATCCGCGCCATCCAGCAGCGGCTTGAGCACGTAGCTGGCGTCCACCGCGCCGGAGCACATCAGGCGGATGATGCGCACGTTGGGCGGGTACTGCAGGCGCGACGTGCCCGCCAGGTCCGCGCCGGTATAGGTGCACCAGTTGCACAAGAATGCGATGATGCGTGGTTCAAATCCGTTGTCTGGCATAGGAGACTCCTAGTGCGTATTTCGTACTGCGTAAAACGATTCTGTCATTCTGAGCAAAGCGAAGAATCTGTCCTAGACATGACCAGACCTTTGCGTTTCACTCAGTTCCGCTCCATCGGTAAACTTTCAACCGCCAACCGTAGCAATAGATTTTGATGTTCTTCAACTTCTTGAAATCCTCTTGGAATGCTGGCATCACGCCTTCGCACACGATGGCTCCACTGACTTGGCCTCGGTCATTCTTCTTGACCCAGTTTATGTATCTTCTTAGCTGGTTTACCGCGTCTCGTCCTATCTTGTGAAGCTTTATTTCGACGACCAGATGGCCAACCTTACTTCTGAAAAGCAAATCAATTCTGCCGACTTCTGTATCGAACTGCCTGGCTTCCAGCTTTAGAGGTTTTCCGAGCAAGCTTGGATTTCTCTTGATAAAAGCTTCGATGTCTTTCTCTATGACCTCAGTGACCTCACCTGTGGACAGGATTGCTTCTACAGAAGACTTTTCTTCAGAAGCCTTGATCGCTTTCAGTAGTGTTTTGACATCGTCATCTGTCAGTTTTCTCCACGCTCTGGTTGCCTCACCTATAGCTCTCGTTTCCGACTTGCCGCTTGGAAAGCGAATCCTCAGAGAGAGTCTTTTGGCTAGAGCCTTGTCAAACAACAGCGGCCTGCTCAGAACCCTCGACAGGATTGGATCACCAAAAATCATCACGTCGTCCTGATCCGAGAGCCTACCTCGCAAGAATCTCGAAATATGCGGGCTTTTGTATTTTGCTTTGATGTTCTTGTCTCTAGCTGCTTCAGCAGTGTCCCAATACCGATCCACTACGTAATAGGCGGTTATACATTTCTTTCCACTAATGGTAGTGTGAAAGAAAACGTAGTCGCCCTTCTCCAGAGATCTCAGTTTTCTGCCCCTCGCGTCGACATCACCGTAAGTAAACTCTTCGAGGATGGGATCATGGTGAAGTGGAAGGTACACGTATGGAATCAGCAAATGCATATTTGATTACCCTTCCTTCACCCTTCAGCGTTGAGTTTCCCCCAGTTCCTCCACTTCCAGGAAGAAAAGTCGAGGATAAGGGATTACACCATCGCCAGCGCCGCGTCAATCACGCTAAAGATTTGCTTGAACTCGAATCCGCGCTGGTAGCTCGCGCCGTTCGGGCAGGCGGCCACGCACGCGCCGCAGCCCTGGCACAGCACCTCCAACACCTTGGCGTAGCCTTTCTCTTCGTCAATCACGCGTGCCGAGTACGGGCACACGTCCACACAGATGCCGCACGCGGCGCACAGCCGCTCGTTGACGGCGGCGATGATGGCCGCGCTCTGCAACTGCTTGCGCGAGAGCAGCGTCACCGCGCGGACGGCCGCGCCATTGGCCTGCGCCATCGTCTCTTCGATAAAGCGCGGCGAGTGCGCCAGCCCCGCCAGGTACACGCCGTCGGCGGCAAAGTCCAGCGGTCGCAGCTTGGCGTGCGCTTCCAGGTAGAACCCGTCTTCCGAGAGCGGCACCTTGAGCATCTTGGCGAGCGTATCGTTATCCTTGTTCGGCTCAATCCCCGCCGCCAGCACGACCAGGTCGGCGTCAAGCGTGACCCTTGTCCCTTCAGGCTGTACGACAACTTGCACACTTAACGCTGCCTCCTTGTCTCCTTGTCTCCTTGTCTCCCCCGAAGGGCCTACTTGGTTGTCTACTACCACGGGCTTTTGCTTCTCATCGTACTCCAGGAACAACACGCCCGCCTCGCGCGCCTCACGATACGCCAACTCGCGGAAGCCATAGGAGCGAATGTCACGGTACAGGATGGTGACTTGGGCTTGCGGGTTGAGCTTTTTGATTTCCAGCGCGTTCTTGATGGCTTCGGTGCAGCAGATGCGGGAGCAATACGGATGCTCGTCGTCGCGCGACCCGACGCATTGAATCATCACGACGGATTTCGGATTGCTGACTGCGGATTGCGGATTGCGGAGCCGCTCCTCCAATTCGCGTTGAGTGATGACGCTGGGATGTTGGCCGTAGAGATATTCTTTCGGCGTGATTTCGTGCGCGCCGGTGGCGACGACGACGACGCCGTGGCCGACTTCTTCGCGTCCGAGATCCCCGTTAGGGCCATCCTTGAGGCGAATCGTCGTCGTGTACTGGCCCACATAGCCGCGCACGTCGTCCACCGTCGCACCCAGGTAGACGTGGATGCGCGGATTGGCCGAGACGCGCTCGATCATCGCGTGCAAAATCTTTTGCGGGTCAGCGCCGGCGTCGAGCGTGGTATAGATGTGGCGCAAGTTACCGCCCAACACGTCCTCGCGCTCGACGAGATGCACGTCATAGCCCTGTTCGGCAATCGAAAGCGCCGCCGTCATGCCGGCCAGGCCGCCGCCCACCACCAACGCGCGATGGTCGAGGTCGAGCGTCTGCCGATAGAGCGGCTTGAGCTGACTGGCCTTGGCGACGGCCATCGTCGCCAGGCCCTTGGCCTTGGTCGTCGCAACATCGCGGTCGCCGCGATGCACCCAACTGTCTTGCTCACGGATGTTGGCTAGCTCGAACAGGTGCGGATTCAATCCGGCCTGGCGAATCGTATCTTGGAACAGCGGCTCGTGCGTGCGCGGCGTGCAGGAGCACACGACCACGCGATTGATGCCGTGCTCCATCACTTTTTCCTTGATTTTCTCCTGCGTGTCTTGCGAGCAGGTATAGAGATTGTGCTCGGCGTACACGACGTTCGGCAAATTCTTGGCGTACTCGACGACTTCCGGGACCTTGACCACGCCGCCAATGTTGATGCCGCAGTGGCACACAAACACGCCCACGCGCGGCGGCTCGTGGCTAATGTCGCGCTCCGGCGGATACTCTCGCGCGCGTGTGAGCGTCCCGCGCGCGGAGGCCAGCAAGCGCGACGCATTCGCCGCCGCGCACGAAGCCTCGATGACGGTTTCAGGAATATCTTTGGGCGCGGCAAACGCGCCTGCCACAAAGATGCCGGGGCGCGTCGTGTGCGTCGGCGCATCAGCAAGCTGCTCTGCAAAGCCAAAGCGATTGAGCTGAACGCCCAGCCGCTCGGCCAATTCTTTCGTGCCGTCCGCAGGCTGCAAGCCCACCGAGAGCACGACCATATCAAATTCGTCTTGATGCTGGACGGCTTTCATCTTGCCATTGCCGTCGGATTTCCACGTCGTGTAAAGCACGCGCAGGTTCTTGGATTCCGGCACTTGCTTGACCGCTGATACCATCGAGCGGATGTACGTGATGCCCTGCTCGTCTTCAGCGCGGTGATAGTATCGCTCAAAGCCTTTGCCGAACGCGCGAATGTCCATGTAGAAAATCGTCGGGTGGACGTTGGAATCGTGCTCGCGCGCGATGACGGCTTCCTTGGTCGCGTACATGCAGCACACCGACGAGCAGTAATCCTGGCCGCAGGAAATGTCGCGGCTGCCCACGCACTGGATGAACGCTACCTTGTGCGGATGCTTGCCGTCCGAAGGCCGCACCACCGCGCCAGCCGAAGGCCCGGTCGCGGACAGGATGCGCTCGAACTCGATGCTGGTGACGACATTCTGGTACACGCCGTAACCATATTCAGGCCGGACGCCGCCCGGCACCGTCTTGAGGCCGGGCGTGAGGATGACCGCGCCTACCTTGAGGTCAATGACCTGGTCGCGGTCGTCGTGATTGATGGCCCCCGCGCGGCAGACGAACACGCACTGCAAACACTCGGAGCAGATGCCGCACTCGAAGCAGCGCTTGGCCTCTTCAATCGCCTGCGCTTCGGTGAGCGCCGCTTCAACTTCGGCAAAGTCGCGCTTGCGCTCGTCTGCCGGTCGCTTGACCGGAATCGCGCGTGGCGCTTGCGACTTGACCGCCATGAGTTGCTTCACCTGCACTTTATTCGGCCTGGCTTCCGGCAATCGCTCCGTCACCTCTACCACTGGCGGCCACACCCGCCATTCTTTCTCTCCCTCTCTCCTTGTCTCCTTGTCCTCTTGTCTGAGGTATGCATCAATAGAACGTGCTGCCTTGTGCCCTGCGGCGATAGCATCAACGACAAATGTAGTGCCTGTCACCGCGTCGCCGCCCGCAAAAATGCCGGGGACGTTGGTCGCCAGCGTGTCTTTATCCACCGCCACTGTGCGATTGCGCACCGTCTCGACCTTGCCGCCGAGCGACGCGAGGTCGGGCTTTTGGCCGATGGCGAAAATCACCACGTCGCACGGGATGACGGTCTCGGTGTTGGGAATCTCGTCAAAGTCCGGGCGACCCTCGATGAATCCCCGGAAATCCACATTCACCGTCCGCACGCCCGTGACATGACCATTCTGGTTCGTCACTTCTTTGAACGTCCGGCCCGGCATCACCTCGATGCCTTCTTCGCCCGCGTCGCGGACTTCCCAATCGTGCGCCGGCATTTTCTCGCGCGATTCGAGACACGTCATGCCGACCCACGCAGCGCCCAAGCGCACCGACGACATCGCCGCGTCAATCGCCACGTTGCCGCCGCCCAGAACCAGGACACGGCGACCAGCGACCCGGGATTTGACCTCATCCTTGTCCCCAGTCCCCAGGGCCGCTTGCCGCAAGAACTCGGTGGCTACGCTGGTCTCGGTTAAGTCATTTCCAGGAATTGGAAGCTTGACGCCGGTGTGCGCGCCGACGGCGATGAACACGGCGTCGAAATCGTTGAGCAGCGCAGGAGCGTCATCCACGCGATGGTTCAGCTTGAGCTCGACGCCTTGCGAGGTAATGTCGTTCACTTCTTGTTGGAGCAAATCGTAGGGCAGGCGATACTCGGGGATGCCCACGCGCATCATGCCGCCGGGCGCAGAGAACGCTTCAAACACGGTGACAGAGTAACCCTGGCGAGCCAGGTCATTCGCGGCGGTGAGGCCCGCCGGGCCACTGCCGACGATGGCGACCTTTTTGCCCGCGCCGCTCGTATCGGGCGACTTTTGGACGCCCGCTGCATATACCTTTTGGACATCTTCGGGGTGCGCCAGCGCCCAATCGGTGACGAATCGCTTGAGCTGCATAATGTTGACTGGCTCGGAGCCGCAGTCGTTGCGCGAGCAGGCTTCTTCGCAGCGATGATTGCACACGCGCCCGCACACGGACGGGAATGGGTTGTCTTCTTTGATGGTGCGGTACGCGTCGGCAAAGCGACCCTCGCGGATGAGCGCGATGTAGCCCATCGCGCGTTGCTCGATGGGGCAGGCGTTGCGGCAGGGAGCCTCGCCGCGCTTTTCGATGGCGAACGCATTCGGGATGGCTTGGGGGTAACGCTTGTAGACCGCCTTGCGCGTGGAAAGCAACGCGTTGAATTCGTCGGGCTGGCAAATTGGGCACGCCGTCGCGCAGTCGCCGCAGCCGGTGCACTTGGTGGTGTCCACGAACCGCGCGCGCTTGCGCAGCCGCACGGTGAAATCGCCCGGCTCGCCCGAGATGCCCTCGACCTCGGTCGTCGTCAGGATGTCAATGTTGAGATGGCGGCCCGTCTCCACCAGCTTGGGCGACATGATGCACATGGCGCAGTCGTTGGTGGGAAAGGTCTTGTCGAGCTGTGCCATCGTCCCGCCGATGGCCGGGCTGGAATCGGTGAGATACACCTTGAACCCAGACTCGGCCAGGTCGAGCGAGGCTTGCATCCCGCCAATGCCCGCGCCCACCACGAGCACGGCTCCAATTTTTTCATGTCCGTTTCCAGAAAAGTCTGCCATCTGTCACCACCCTTGTGCAATTAGAACGTCGTGGGATTTTCGACCATCCGCAGGATGAGCAAAGCCACGTCCAACGTCTCTCCTTGCGGCGTCATAAAATAATCCCGATAGATAAATTCTTCTTTGAAGCCGAGGTTCTGGAACGCCTTGATGATTTGCACCTGATTGGTGACGACCTCGGCAATCAGTTGTTGCAATCCCATCTTGCGGGCAATGTCAATCAGCCCACTCAGCATCAGCCCGCCCATGCCGCGCCGACGAAACTCGCGGTCGAGGTACATGCGCACCCACCCGATGTGGCGACTGTAACGAGAGCCGATGTGCAGCGTCGCATCACCGATAATCTGCTCGTTGACCACGGCGACCAGCGGAAAGACCTTGCCATAGTCCAGTTCGTCGCACCATGAGGCGACGACAGCCGGATCGCTGACGTTGCTCCGGAAATAATCCAGGCCTTCCGGCGGCACCCTGGCGAACAGCTTGAGAAGCTGTTCCTTGTCGCCTTTGATCAGCGGGCGGATGAGCACCCGCAGCCCGTCGTTCAACGTGACCAGGCGGCGATATGTAGTGAGTTGCTCAAGTGTGCTCGTCATGCTCTCTCACATCAGCCCGGCGGCGCTCAAGACCCGAGTCGTCGGGATGAGGTGCTTGCCCCACCACGCGCCCACCCCCGGCAATCCAAATGCCAGTCCCATCAGCTCGGTGAAATAAAAGATTGGCACGTGTGGCTTTTCGGCTTGTCGCATTTCCAAATTCATCTGGCACAGCGGGCACGCGGTGACGATGGCTTCCGCGCCGGCTTCGCGCGCGTGCTGAGCCAGGCTGCCCACCAATCGCGTAGCAATGTCCACGCGCGGCAGCGACGCGCTCCCTCCGCAGCAATCGGTCGCATAAGACCAGTCCTTCACGTCCGCCCCCAGCGTCCCCACAATCCGATCCATGACCGTGGGATTTTCCGGATTATCAAACTCCATCAGGTGTGGCGGGCGGACGAGCAAGCATCCGTAATAGCTCACGACCTTGAGGCCGGTCAGTGGTCGAGTCACCTTGCTCGCCACCGTGTCCAGCCCGATGTCGTTGATGACCACATCGAGCGGATTGCGGACGTGAACAACGCCCGTGTAGGTAAACTCCACGGCCTCTTCGATAGACTTGCGCCGGACCGGGTCGTTGCGCAACGCGTAATCGGCGGCCTTGGTGCGATTGAAACACGCCGCGCACGGAGCGAGCAAGTCGCCGTGAGCCGCTTCCTGCGCGAGCGCCACGTTGATGGCAGGCAGGTTGATTGCCAAATCCGCGCTGACCGAGTGCGCCGATGACGCGCCGCAGCACACCCAGTCTTTTATCTCAATCAACTGGACGCCGAGCGATTCAAACACGGCGCGAGTGGATTCGTCGTACTCTTTGCCTGTCGCATGCAGACTGCATCCGGGATAATAGCTGAATTGCATGACCTCACCTCGTGCAAGTAGACAAGGGAACAGAGCTACCGCCTTGTCTACTTTTCACTTTACTTGCCTACTCTGCTCAATGACACGCTGGACGCGCGAGCGATTCTTGCTGAGCTGGGGCAGAACTGGAACCTTGCCCTTGATGAACAAGTTGGCCGCCAGCGCCATGATGGACGGGTCTTTGAACAGGTCGCCGGAAAGCAACTCGTAGGCTCCCATGAGGCCCGCTTCGTGCATCTCGCCCGTCAGTCCGACGACGTACAGGAAAATGTCGTGGAATCGCTTGACGTTCGGCACGGCCGGCTTGACGCCTTCCGCCACGGCGATTTGCCGCAGCGCATCCATCACGTGCGCGATGTCAATGTCGTTGGGGCAGCGCGTGCCGCACGTCTCGCAGCCCGCGCACAGCCAAATGTCCGGGCTGGAAAGCGTTTCTTGCTTCTGGCCCAACTGCACCATCCGCAAGATAATGTCCGGCCCGAAAGTCATCTCGTTTTCCACTGGGCAGCCGGCGGTGCACTTGTGGCAGTGGTAACACAGTTGAATCGTTTCGTGCGCCAGTTCGTTCACTCGGCCTTGCAATGTCACATCAAGCATGTTGCACTCCTCCGTCAAACGTCAAACATGAAACGCGCTTCGCGTGACGTTTGACTTTACACAAGAACATCTGCCATGAAAAGTATCTGCGTCGGCGTCCAGTTGCGGACGACGCTGGCCTTGTTGGGGCAGGCCGCCGCGCACGCGCCGCACGCCTGGCACAGCGCCGGGTTCACCGTCGCCACCTGCAAAATCTCGTCCACCTGTCGCGCGCCGTAGGGACACGCTTTGACGCACAGCCCGCACGCCGCGCACAGCTCGGGGATCACCTGCGCGATGGTCGGCTCGGCCTTCATCTCGTCGCGGCTAAAGAGCTGCATGACTTTGGCCGCTGCTGCGCTGGCTTGCGCCACGGTTTCGGGAATGTCCTTCGGCCCCTGGCCTGTGCCGGCGAGAAAGATACCCGCCGTCAGGCTTTCCACCGGACGAAGCTTGGGGTGCGCCTCGTTGTAAAAACCATCGGCGTTCGTGCTGATGTGGAGCCGCTGCGCCAACTCTTTTGCGCCTTCGGGCGCGGCCATCGGCGTCGCCAGCACCACCAGGTCTGCGGCGATTTCCACCTGCCGATTCGACAGCGTGTCGCTCCCCCATACGATGACCTTGTTGCCATCCTGGAAAATCTTGCTGACCTTGCCGCGCAGGTAGAGCGCGCGGTAATCCGTCATCGCGCGCTGGACGTATTCGTCATAGCCCTTGCCCGCCGAGCGAATGTCAATGTAAAACACATACGCCTGGCCGTGCGGCACGCGCTCCTTGAACAGCACCGCCTGCTTGGCTGTGTACATGCAGCAGACTTTGGAGCAATACGGCACGCCGTGCTCCGGGTCGCGCGAACCGGCGCACTGGACGAACACAACTTCCTTCGGCGTCTTGCCGTCGGATGGGCGCTGGATTTTTGCGCCGGGCGCGAGCATCGCCTCGAACGTCAACCCGTCAATCACATCCGGGATTGTACCGCCGCCATATTCGGGGAGTTTGGATTGTGGGTAACGCCCATAGCCGGTTGCGGCAATCACTGCGCCAACGTCATACGTATTTCCCAGTCCCGGGTCCCTCGTCCCTTGAACAACAGTCGCCCTGAAATTCCCAACGTATCCATCAACTTGAACGACCTCAGCGCCCGTGATGACCTGGATGTTCGGATGCTGAAGCACGCGGTCAATCCGGCGCGTGAGCAAATCCAGCGCAGCGGCAAAGTTGAGATACGTGCCGGAAAGGTCCGCCATCTTGCCGCCCAGGTGCTCGCCTTTCTCGACCAAGATGACCGGATAGCCCGCGTCGGCAATGTCGAGCGCGGCGGTGATGCCTGCGATGCCGCCGCCAATCACCAGCGCCTTTTTGGTGAGCGGCAGGCTGAGTGGGTCGAGCGCCTCGTTGCGCTTGACCTTTTCCACCATGGACTGGATGGTAAGGAGCGCCTTTTCCGTCGCGCGCCCTTTGTCGTTCTGATGCACCCACGAGCATTGCTCGCGGATGTTGGCGCACTCGAGCAGGTACGGGTTCATTCCGGCGGCAGCCGCCGTGCGACGAAAGGTCGTCTCGTGCATCGCCGGCGAGCACGCCGCGACGATGACGCCGTCCAATCCGTGCTGCTGGATGGCGTCCTTGATGATTTGCTGGCCGGGGTCAGAGCAGGTGTACTTGTACGTCGTGGCAAACGCGACGCCGGGATAGCTCTGGATGTCCTCGGCCACTTTGTCTACGTCAACCGTGCCCGCAATGTTGATTCCGCAGTGACAAATGAATACGCCTACTTTTCGCATGACCTGTTTCTCACATTCGACGAATGGCGCAAGCCCGGCTTTCTGTCGTTCGTCCTTCGTCACAGTCCCACAAAGCTTGCGCCTACCGGCACACCCATCCCTTTGAGGCGCAAAAACTCTTCAACCGAGAACAAGAAATCCATCAAATATTCGCGCGTGGAGGCTTTGCCCAGATGACCCACGCGAAAGATTTTGCCTGCCAGTTGCTCCAGCCCGCCGCCGACCAGGATGCCGCGCTCCTCCGCCAGCCAGCGTAACATCTCGCTCACCGGGAACTCGGGCCGCGCCTTGACCGCCGTGGTGAGCGGCGAAGCGAACTCGTCCGGCACAAACATCTCAAAGCCGACATTGCCCAGTCCCTTTCGCACGGCGCGGCTGATGCGAACGAACCGGGCAAAGCGCGCCTCGAGTCCTTCCGCCACAATCTTGCGCAGGCTCACGCGCAACCCCACGATGTTGTTCGTCGGCAGCGTCACCGGCGAAGGATGCCACGCGCCCCAATTGGCGCGATACTGTCGCCACGTCTTGAGGTTGAGGTACCAGCCGTGATGGCGATTCTCGACCTGATCCACCTGCTCCCACGCGCGCGGGCTGATGGAAATGAGCGCGAGTCCCGGCGGACATTCCAGGCACTTGTTCGTCGCCGTCACACAAATATCAACGCCCCACGCATCCACCGGCAACTCGACGCCGCCCATTGACGAAATCGCGTCCACGAGGATGGGCAAGCCGGCCTCGTGCGCCGCCTCTGCCAGCGGCTTGACCGGATTCATCACCGTCGTCGCCGTTTCGTGATGGACGACGGCCACCGCGCGCGCGTCCTTTTCGCGCAAGATTTCGCGCAGCGCATCTGGCGCAAGCGGCTGGCCGAGTTCTGCCGTGAACGGCACGACCTCAAGCCCATAGCTCTGGGCAATCGCCGCCAGCCGCTCGCCAAAGAATCCGTTGATGCCGACGACGACTTTATCGCCCGTCGCCAGCAGGCTGCCCAGGCCCATGTCCATCGCCGCCGAGCCGGGGCCGGGGACGATGAACAAGTCGCCTTGCGTCTGAAAGACTCGCTTGGCCAGGTCGAGCGTCTCGTTGTGAATCTCTAGCCACTCGTCGCCATAGTGACGCATCACGGGCTGGCTCATCGCGTCCAGCACGTCTTCGTCCACCGAGACCGGGCCTGGGATAAAGAGCTTGTAGTGTCGAGTCATCGTCACAAGTAGACCGTGATCGGCGGTCAAAGTGTTGCTTGTCTAAACAGCGTCAATACCTTCGCGGCTGCGCCGCTGGCCTGGGCCACCGATTCAGGAATGTCTTTGATGCCGACTCCTGCGCCGGCCAGGAACACGCCGGGGATATTGCTTTCCATCGGCGCAAGCTCCGCCTCGCTGGGCTGATAGAACCCGTTCTCGTCCAGCGTCAAATCAAGTCCGGGAATGCGATGCCCGTTTTCCAAAGTCGCCGGAATCGCGGCGACAGACAGCACCACCAAATCCGCCGCAATTTCGACCTTGCGACCCGAGAGCGTGTCGCTGCCCCACACCATCACTTTATCGTCATCGCGGTAAATCTTGCTGACCTTGCCGCGCAGGTACACCACGCCTTCGTCTTCTTGCGCGCGGTTGATAAATTCCTCATAGCCCTTGCCGCCCGCGCGGATGTCAATGTAGAACACGTAAGGCTGCCCGCCGTGCACGCGATGCTTGTAAAGAATCGCTTGCTTGGCCGTGTACATGCAACAAATCTTACTGCAGTACGGAACACCATGTTCCGGGTCACGGCTGCCGCTGCACTGGACAAACACGACCTCGCGCGGCTCTTTGCCATCCGAGGGACGCTTGACCTTGCCGCCGGTCGGGCCACTGGCGGCCAACAGTCGCTCGAACGCGAGCGCGTCAATCACGTCCGGGACTTTGCCCGCGCCGTATTCGGGCAGCCTGGTCTGCGGGAACAAATCAAAGCCAGTTGCCACAACAATTGCGCCGACGCGCTCTTGGACGAATGATTCTTTCTGCTCAAAATCAATCGAGTTGGTCGGGCAGACTTTGAGGCACGCGCCGCACTTTAATTTTTCGCCCGCGGCCATGCTCTTGATTCGCACGCACACGTCAGGATTGATGACGGGCTTGTTCGGCACCGCCTGCGGCGAAAGCGTGTAAATCGCTTTGCGGACGCCGACCCCGCGGTCAAATTCGGCGGGCGCTTTCCACGGGCATTTTTCCTGGCACACGCCGCAGCCGGTGCACGCATCCCAATTGACGTATTTGGCTTTTTGGCGAATCTTGACGGTGAAATCTCCCTGCGTCCCACTGATTTCCGCCACTTTACTGTACGTGTACAGCTTGATGTTCTCGTGATGTCCGACTTCGACCGTGCGCGGCGTCATGATGCACTGCGAGCAGTCGAGCGTGGGGAATGTCTCGGAAAGCTGCGCCATGTGCCCGCCGATGGACGGCAACCGATCCACGAGCACGACTTGATAGCCCGAGTTGGCAATATCGAGCGAAGCTTGAATCCCTGCAATGCCTGCGCCGATTACAAGTGCCTTGTTGACCATCTCAATCTCACTTCTCACCGCCAAGACGCAAAGACCAAGCCCTTTGCAATTGAAATCCCTTGCGCTCTTGGCATCTTACAAATAAATCACTTGGCAAACAACGGCGCCGGGCTGACATAGTGACCGCTCAATGCACGCGCCTCATCACCCAATCCAAGCGCGACGGCGAGCAGTTGCGTAAAGTAGACGACCGGCACGCCGCGCGACGAACCCTTTTGCTTCACGTCGAGATTGTATTGGCACAGCGGGCACGCGGTGACGATGGCCTGCGCGCCGTGCTTGGCCGCGCTTTCAACGATGGTACCCGAAAGCGCCGTCGGGACCTCGGGCTTGTTGACGGCCAGGTAGCTGCCGCAGCACTCGCCCTTGAACGGAAAATCCACTGGCTCTGCGCCCAAAGCCTTGAGCAAGTCCGCCAGAATCGTCGGCTGGTCGGGATCGTCCAGGCCGATTTCGGCGGGCGGGCGCAGCAGCAAGCAGCCATAGTACGGCGCAACCTTTAATCCCTTGAGCGGCTGCGTCACTTTATCGCCGAGCGCCTTCCAGCCCAAATCGTCGCGGAGTTGCTGTAGGAAATGCGTGACGCGCACCTTGCCCGTGTACGTCTGACCGGCGGTGGTTTCGTCCGTGCTCACGAACCAGTTGATGCGCTCCAATTGCTCCGGGTGCTTGCGGAGCGTCGTCTCGGTGCGCTTGAGGACGTTGTAGCAAATGGCGCACAGCGTCGTGACCTTGTCCGCGCCGGTTTGCTCGGCCTGGATGAGGACGCGCGCCGGGGCGATGAGGGCCATCGTGTTGTCCGTCGCCAGCGGGAACGTCGCGCCGCAGCATTGCCAGTCCGGCAGCTCGTCCAGCGGCATCCCCAGCGCCGCCGCGACGGCTTTGCCAGAGGTGTCATAGTTTTTGGCTTTGGTGGCTAACGTACAACCTGGAAAGTAGGGTGTGCCCATGTGTTGCTTCGCTCCAGTGATCAGTTCTCAGTGATCAGTTACTTGGGTACAGAAGAGATGACCCAGACAGGATTGTTATACAATCTGCCATCGTGTCCGTGCAGACTGCTGTCTTTGGCGATGATGCTGCTGCCTTCGTCAAAACGATAGTAAGCAACGAGGCCGCTTTCGTTTCCGTTGAGGCGGCGCTTTATGTAGTTTTGAATCTGTTGCTGTGTCAAGGCAACGTCCCAAATCTGGACCTCGTCCATCTGGCCTTTCCAGTGTCTCCCGCTCCAACCGTACCGGGCCAGGCTCAATATCTGAGTTCCGTCGTAGACGATAGACGAAGAACCGGTAGCTGTATTGATCAGCGAACCATTGACATAGACCTTTCTCACCCCATCACTGCGAGTCACAGCTATATGCTGCCAGGTGTTGGCGGTCAAGGTAAAGTAGATGACCGATGATCCGTCTTTGACTCCAGAAAGGTACCTGTTTATATTGTCCTGATCTTGTTGGATGACCCAGCTTCTAAAATCGGTGTGATTGTTGTCTATGATGTCAGCGTAGGTGACTTGGGATGACGCCGGATTCACCCACATCGCCAGCGTGAACGTGTCATAGTTGAACCAGTTGCCCAGGTCCACGTAATCGTCCAGGCCATCAAACTGCAAAGCGTAATCCACATTGCTGATAGGCTCTCGGCGAATCTCCGGTGAGGCAGTCCACCGCGCGAATGCACCGCCCGCGACAAACGCCACGCCCGCGATCAGCGCAATGAACAAGCTGATTGCACAACCTATGCCGATTCCAATTGCAATCTTCTTGTCCATGAGTCCAAACTGATCACTGTTCACCGATCACTGATCACTTTCTACGCCGTGAACTTGCGGAATCCCCCAATAATCGCCATCTGCGGCGCATCGGTCACCAGGTCGGGACGCAGCTCCGCCACATACAGCGGCGTGTATCCGCGCTCCATCGCAATCTGGCGCAGCGCCTCCATCACGCGCGGCAAGTCCACATTCTTGGGGCAGCGAGAAACGCACGTCTGGCACGAGGCGCACGTCCAAATCGTTTGGGCCTGAAGCGCGTCCTCCAGGCCTAGTTGAGTGAAGCGAAGGATTTGGCTGGGCAGCACGTCAAGCGCGAACGCGACCGGGCAGCCCGACGAGCACTTGCCGCACTGATTGCACGCCAACAAATCTTGACCGCTGATCTCTTCTACCTGTTTGACAAAATCGCCGCGAACCGTTTCAGCCGAAAGTCGAATCCTCATTGAACTGCTCCGTAGGAAACAAAAAGGCCGGGCGTAGACCGCCCGAGGGTTACAATTTGGCGTATATAGTGTAATAGATTTAGGGTGTCAAGTGTATTGGCCCAGGGGCCTATTTTCGTAGGGCCGAGGGACTACAAATCGCGACTGCTCAACCTGGATTGACAAATCCAGGCTCAAGGTTGCTCAACGTGTTGCCGGATCCGGCGCGCTTTGCGCGGCAGGAGCGGCTGAGCGGTTACAATTTACAGCACACCCGCCTTGACGAGAATGCGCCGCAACTCGGCGGCGTCCGATTCCGAGAGCGGCAGCAGCGGCGAGCGCACCGGGCCGCCATAGTAGCCGAGCATGTCCATCGCCGCTTTGAGGCCCGGCACGCCAAAACGCGAGGTGACGGCGGTGTTGGCTTCGATGAGCGGCAACTGAATCGCGCGCGCTCCGGCCAGGTCGCCGCGCTTGAAGCATTCGAGTAGTTGCGCGAGCTTTCCTCCCGCGATATTGCCCAACGCGGGTACGCAGCCCACCGCGCCCACGCTCAGCGCCGCCAAAAAGAAACCCGCCGAGCCTGCCACAATCTGAAAATCGGCGTCGCGCGTCTCGTGCGCCATCCAGCCGATCTTGGTCACGTCACCGCCACTGTCTTTGAGGCCGATGACGTTGGGATGCGTCGCCAGGGCGATGACGGCCTGCGCGGGCAAATCCAGCCCAGTGTTGGGAGGGACGTTGTAGAGCATGATGGGGATGGGCGAGGCATCCGCCGCCTGCCGGTAGTGATGCTCCAACGCGGCCACGCTCATCTTGCTCTTGTAATAGTTGGGCGTGACGATGAGCGCCACGTCCGCGCCGGCCTGGGCCATGCGGCGCGTCAGGTCAATCGTCTCGCGCGTGGATTCCATCCCCGACCCGGCGATGAGCAGCCGGTCGCGCGGGATTGCCTGGCGCGCGGCTTGCACCACTTGGACGCGTTCCTCAACCGTGAGGAAAACAAACTCGCCATTCGAGCCACCGACCACGTATCCCGCGAGCGGTTCTTTGTTCCAACGCTCGAGGTTGGATTGCAAGTGGTCGAAATCAATTTCCTCGTTCGCCTTGAACGGCGTCGGAATCGGCGGAAAGATACCTGAAAGAGAGATGTGAGACACGAGTTCCTCCAAATTTCAAATGTCGAAATTCAAATCTCAAATCGCGCCAAGGGCTTGATCCAGGTCGGCGATAATGTCGTCGGCGTCTTCGATGCCGGCCGAAAGGCGCACCAGCCCTTCGCGGATGCCGACCTTGGCCCGTTCTTCCTCTGAAAGGCCGCTGTGCGATGACGTGGTCGGATGTACGACGAGCGTATAAATGTCGCCCAGCGTTGTCGCTGATAAGCACAACTCGAGCGCCTCCATGAATCGAAAGACGCTCGCCCGGTTCGCATCGGCAATCTCGAACGAGAGCATCCCGCCAAAGCCTCGCCCGCCAAAGAGGCAACGCGCCACATCGTGCTGAGGATGAGCAGACAGGCCAGGATAGTTGACGCGCGCGATCTTGCTCTGGGCAGCCAGCCACTGCGCCACCTGGGCGGCATTGGCGCACTGCTGCCGCACGCGCAGCGGCAAAGTCTTGAGTCCGCGCATCGCCAGCCATGCCTCGAACGGGCCGAGCACGCTGCCGACCAGCTTGTTCATCTCGTACAGCTTGCGGCGGTTGGCGGCGGACGTGGCGATCACGCCGGCCATCACGTCGCCGTGGCCGGCAATGTACTTGGTGGCGCTGTGGATGACATAGTCCGCGCCGTGCGCCAGCGGATTAAAGAGGTAAGGCGAAGCGAACGTGTTGTCTATCAGCAACTGCGCGCCGTAGCGATGCGCCAACTCTGCGAGCGCAGGCACTTTCGCCACTTTGAGCAGCGGATTGGAAATCGTTTCGGCCATGAGCGCGATAGGGTGGGTTTCGGCCAGCGCCGCTTCCACGGCAGCCAAATCCGTCATGTCCACCAAACGGACTCGCGCGCCCAACTCTGCCAACAGACGACTGAGCAATACAAAGGACGCGCCATAGAGGTCGAGCGCGGCGACGACCGACGTGCCCGCGCGCACGCCCGCCGCCAGCAGCGCGATGTGAACCGCCGCCATGCCGGAAGCCAGCGCGAACGCCGCTTCGCCGCCTTCCAGCTCCGCCACGGCGGCTTCAAACGCGGCCACCGTCGGGCTGCCGTAACGCGGATAGACATAGCCCGCCTGCGCCGCATTACAGACGGCTGCCAGGTCGTCCATGCTCTCGTACACAAAGCCCACCGTGGGATGAATCGGCGCGACGACGGGCACATAGTCGCCGCGCGGCGCGCGCTCGCCCGCGTGAACGGCGCGGGTGGCAAAGGATTTGTTGTGCAAATCAGTCATGGGAATCTCCAATATGAATGGCCTTGCGATGTAGCCCAATTGTAGCACCATTCGTCATTTGTCCAAGATAGCCCAGTGCCCTCAATCGCTCTTCCACTTTGAGTTCCGCTAGCGCGTGTGCGTGTGAGAAAGCACAGCGGCCCATGTTTCGATGGGCCGCTGTGTGGTGATCGGGTCGTGGCTCGCGCTAATCACAGCCTGCACGGCAGGGCGAAACGGGCCGAGTCTTGGCGTCATCGGGCGGTAACACTGCGCTCATAACATCAGACGTCGAAACCGCCCCCGTGATATTGTTGTACGCCCCGCTGCTGATTTCGTGGCTCTCCAACACCGCGCCGTAGGTGGTGTCGGAATTCCACGAATCCGCCTGGGCATAGACTCGCATGCCCGCAGCCAGCGGCCAAGAAACCCGGCTGCGAATCGGATCGTAATAGTCGTCGCCCACAGTCAGCGTCAACGTGCCGTCCGGTGTCAGTTTGGGCAGAGCGAGAGCGGTCACACCCCAGACGAGGCCCTGGCTGCCTAGTTGATCCCACATCTGATTGACGTGGGTCGGGGCAGGACTGGGATTGATATAGGCGTCTACCCAGAACTCGTCTATCACAAGCGCGCTGCCCTGGTTCTTGATGACGACTTGTACACTGTTGCTGGTGGCGATGATGCACTCCACCACCAAGTCAGGAGCGGAGATATAGCTCTTGAGCGCTAGCGGCAGGTACACTTGGTACCGGGTGACAACGAGAACGGCCTGACCTGTGTTGTTGCTCGTGTTGCTATCTGGCGTGGTCGTGGTGATGGTTGCCGTATTGACGATGATGACGCTCCCACTTATTTCTGGACTGACCACGCCGGTAATGGTGATGACGCCACTTGCGCCGGGGGCGAGGCTGCCCACCTGCCAGGTGTAGGAGACGCTGCCAGTGAGTGTGATGGGAATGCTCGCCCCGTAGGACAAGTTGGCAACTTGTCCTACGGGCACGATGTCGGTGATGACCACGCCGGTGGCAAGGCCGGGACCGGCATTGGAGAAGGCCAGGGTGTAGGTGATGGCCTGGCCCGGCGTAGCCGACGGCGGTTCGGCTTGCTTGCTGACTCGCACATCGGCGGCGGTGGGCGCGGTGGCAGTGAAGACTACGAGCGACCCGGACAGCCCCGCCGATTGTGTAGTGACAGTGTAGACACCGTTAGCATTGCCTAGGGTTAGAATGGAGGCGGCCTGCCCATTGGCCGTAGTGACCGTGTTGGTAACGGACAGCGTGCCGCTCACGGTGGCCGTATCTGGCCAGCCGGTGATAGAGAAGGAGACAGAAGCACCTGGAGCAGGGTCACCACAGGTGTTGGCCGTACGAACCACGAACGGGTTGGCCAGCGCGCCGCCGATGTTCTCCATCTGTCCGCTGCCGGAGACATAGCTGAGAGTGATCGCTGGTTGCAGCATGGCAAAGTGTATCGTGCGATTGCTGCCGTCATCACCGGTGAACCACATCTTGTAAGGTGCGGCAGGGCCATGCCCGCTAAAGCCGTTGGCGTCGTAGAGGACGAGAGGAGTATAGGTGCGGGAAGTGCGCGTTGGCACGCCATCGTAGATGTGAAAGATAGGGTTGTTCAGGCTCTTGCTCCAGCGGACGCCGTCGGCGGAGACGGCATAGCCGATGCCTTCTTGCACCCGAGTAATGCCGCCGCTATACCACATATGGTAAAAACTATCTGGGCCGCGCAGCACGGCACTGTAAGCTACAGCATATTTATGATCCCAGGCCCCGGCAGGGCCAACTGACAGCACCGGCTCATCGCCATAACGAGTCCAGGCAATGCCATCTGCAGAGTAAGCCAAACCGGTTGCCTCATCGTTGCCATCAGGAGCAAATCCTTCGCCGGAGGCGCTATAGTACATGACGTAGCGGTTGTCTAGAGGATGGCCGCTATCGGGTGTGCCCGGCCCAGCAGGATTGTAGAGGACGGCGGCAGGACCATAAGTGTGATACCAATATGTGCCGTCCACGCCCGAGACCAGCGGCATTGTGACGCTCTGGGTAAGGGCCTGGTCATTCACCCAGGAAATGCCGTCGGCCGATCTGGCAGTTCGAAAAGCGTTGATGCTGGTGAGGGGTTGGTCGGGGTTCCAATACCAGATTCTGTAAAAGTAACCACTGCCGCCAAAGGCATCTGCATCGTACAGCACCAGGCTGTGATAGCCATTGAGGGCCAAGCCAGGCAGTTGTGCTCCAGCGTTGAACTGGTGCCAAGTCAACCCATCGCCAGAGTAGACAAACTGGAGACCCCGGTCGGCATTACTCCGCGCCGTCCACATCTTGTAATAGGGGGGAACAACATAGGTATATGGCAAACTCGCGCTGATGACGTCTCCCTGCCTTTGTCCAAAGGCGTCGGCTCGGTAGATGACAGTGGGGTAATACACTGTCTGAGCCGGGTCGAAGACAGGGTTGTGGTCATACTCGCGCCAGTCCCACAGGTTCTCCCGGCACGAAACAGCCTGGAAGGTCACACTCCCGTAGCCGCTCTCGCCGCTCACGGTGGCGGTCAATGCGATGGCGGCGGTAACGCTGCTGGGCGCCGAGGTGAGGATGGTGCTGACCACACCGCTGCTGGTAGTGCCGGTAACAGTTCGCTGCCAATTGCCGAGATAACCCGCGCTGGTGGTGATCGTCACCACGCTACTCTCGGGCACCCCCATGACGGTGACGGTGATGGTTGCCGTTGTCAGGCCGTTGGCTATTACCGTCGCAGGGAAAGCCTCAACAACCACACCGGGATCCTGCGCGTCGGCCGACACTGCCAGACCCAACAACAGGCCAAGCAGCCCGGCCAGCGGGGCTGCAACCAACCCCAGCCGGGCAGTGATGGAAAACTTGCTTTCCTGACGTTCAATTTCCATTGGACTCCTCCTTTACTGCACAGTGCGGAAAAATCCGCGCCCCCCCTCCTTCTCCTTCCGCAAGCAGGAGGAGCGAGAGGGGGGCGCGATATGCACTCGCCTTGGAGTTCGCTAGGAACATTCTAGCACATTGAGGAAGCCAGATCAACCAAGATACCCCAACGCCCTTAACCGCTCTTCCACCTCGGCAGCTTCTTCGGCGGTGAGATCTTCTTGTGCCTGTGACGTGGGCACAGCGGCTTGCGTCTCGACGGGCCGCTGCGTGACGAGTGCCTCTCAATTCCTTTGTATTGTGCGGATTACCTGATCACACAAGTCTCTGCTGATCCAGATGTCGGGACGCGCTTTGATCGCGTTCACCAGACCGATAGCTTGTTCTCGCGCAAGATATTGTTGCTGACAGGCAGTGACGATCACACCCAGCGTACCTTTGACCCTGGTAGACACACCGGCTGCAGCCAGGTTATCCAAGGCCACACGCCGCGCTTCGAGATCGTCCACAAGCAGCCAATCGGCGGTCAGTTCAATCGCCAAGCGGATGCTTTCTTCTTCGCCGCGATGGACAAGAGCAGGACGGGGTAGCGAGGCTAACGTTGGAGTGCGCACCTGCAACCAGCCACCCTTAAAAGCAGCCTCCAGAACGTAGACATCCGGCGCATTTTGAGCCAGGCCTGCAGTCACCGCCTCGGTGAACACGGTCGGCGTTGTGATGACGGGCCGGTAAAGTTGCGTCAACAGGTCAAGCGCGTTGACTTTTGCCAACGCAAGCAACGGGCCAGTGTCGGCAACGGCAATCATAATTGCGCGGCTTGGTCGAGAGTGAGCGTATCGGTGAGCCAGTCTGGACCAACCGGGGGAGTTAGTCCATAAGCGTAAGCTAGAGGGATCATCTCGCGGATCGAGATGCCCGCTCGCTCGGCGGCATAGGCCAGTGTGCCGTGTCCTTGCCGATAGTCTTCCAGCGCCTGGCGAATTCGCCATTGACGCAGGCCGAGCTCCAGAACTTGCTCCCGCGTTGTCGGATCAGGCGGGAGCTGTTCGATGACGGTCGGTGAGGCAGAAATTGTCACATAAGCCATTTGCGCAGACATCTTGCTCCTCCGCCGATATTCTAACATGGCAAGTAAGACAGGTCAACCGAGATAACCCAAAGCGCGCAATCGCTCTTCGACTTCGGCAGCTTCTTCGGCAGTAAGGTCTTCTTGCGCGTGTGATGGTGGCACAGCAACTTGTGTCTCGACCAGGCGCTGCGTGACGAGCGCCTCGGTCAGCACGCGCCCGTCCATGTCGTCCGGCACGGGAACGTTCATCAAGTGCAGAATCGTCGGTGCAAGGTCAATAATACGTGCGCCAGAAATTTCGCCACGCCCTATCCCTCGCCCACGTGCGATGAACACGCCGTGCAGGCGATGGCAGCCTGAATCGCTGCGAATCTGCTGCGTGATGATTTGGCCGTCCTGGGCAAACAGCGGGAATGCAATGGTGCGATAGCCGTCCATCATCACGTGCAAGTCCGGCGCGCGGTCGAGGTACGGGCCGGAGGCAGCCTCTTCGCGCGGGATGATGCGATCAACGGGTACGGGCAACCGCGACAATACATCCATGACGCGCTCGCGAACGGCCACGTAATCACCCGGCTCGACGATGCCTTGCGGCTCGCGTCCCTTGAGGTTGACGTACACCTGGCCCACGTGCCCCATCGAATACGCCAGCGTGCGCGACCAGTCCACGTCCTCAAAGCCGAGGAATTTGCTCACCACCTCGTTACGCGCCTTTTTGCTCACGCGCCACACGATGTTTTGCAGGCCAAGTCGCTCAATGATCTTCCACGCCGCCGATGGAGTGAACCCGCGCTTTAACGCCCACGCGCGCAATCGCACCCACGGCGTCCGCCTGAGCGCGAGCAAGCCCGCTTCGAGGAACAGCATGTTGAGATTGACGATGCGGTGCAGCGGTCCAAAACCGTGATCGCTCATCACCATCACGGTTGCATCGGGCGCGAGTTCTATCATCTGGCCGACGACCGAATCGAGCCGCGCGTAAATATCGCGGATGGCGTTGCCGTATTGCGCCGCCTGCGTCGGGTCGTGCGCGGGGTGCGTCGGGTCTTGATGCTTCCACAGCGCGTGCTGGCCAATGTCCGTCGCCAAAAAGTGAACCATCGTAAAATCGGTCGGATGGTCGCGTATCAGCCGGAGCGCATAGCGAGCCTGTGTCTCGATCAAATCGTGAATGTCGGCGATGAACTCGTCCTCGTTGCTGGCCTTGTACGAGACGTGCGGCGTGAGGCGATACGGGCCAAGCTCCGCTTCGTAAGGCTTCAAAAAATCCGGCGGATAGGTCGTCTTGCCCTGATCGGGGCTGAGCAAACCAGGCACCAGGTAGCCGTTGATCTTGCGTGGTGGGTACGTGATGGGAACGTTGAGCACACCACAAGAGAGGCCCGCGTCCGAGAGGTATTCCCAGATCATCCGCCCGTCAATCTGGCTGGCGTTGACCATGTCGAACTTGCCCGCGCGTGGACGGATGAAATCAAACACGCCATGCCGGCCCGGATTCTTGCCCGTCACAAACGACGGCCACGCAGGCGACGTGACCGGCGGCAGTGTGGATTCGAGCGGCCCGTGAGTGCCTTGGTCAACCAGTTTTGCGAGATTGGGGAGATGGCCCTGCGCAGCCCAGGGGCGAATGAGGTCGAGCGTCGCCCCGTCGAGGCCAATTACGAGGAGTCTGTTCATTTCGGATTTCAGATGTCGGAGGTCGGAGATTGGATGTCGGAGGTCAAACGCTCACAGCAAGCAGAGCCGCTCTAACCTCCGTCCCCTGTCTTCCGACTTTCGGCCTCCGATTCATTATTACCTGAGCAACAGCACCAACAAGTAACTCAACATCCCACACGCCACCAGCCAGATGAGCACCATGGCCGCGGTGAGCATCACATCGAGCTGCGGGCCAGAGGCCACGCTGAGCGGATTGGCTTCGGGCGCAAGCGACGCCGCCGCGGGCGCGGGCACAGGACGGCTGGGCGCAAACTGCGCCGCAGGCGTGGCGGTCGGCATTGCCGCTGCGGCCGCAAGAACAGCAGGTCTGATCGGCTCAACGACTTGAACCGGCTCGGTAGCCTGAGCCGGTTTGATCGGCTCGACTATGGGCTCCGGCGCGGGAGTTGGCTTGGGTGGCCGGAGCGCCTGAGCCACTTGCGCTAACGCGATTGTCGAAGCGGCGCGCAGGCGCGGACGATGCGGCGCGTCGAGGAAGCCGAACTGGACCAGCCGCGCGGCCATCCGGCGAACCATCGCCGAATAGAGATCGTTCAGCCAGGCTTCAGTTTCCAGCAGTGTGGGCTGCCCGCCGACCACCATCCACACCCGCTCGTCAGGCAACTGCTGCAAATCCACCACGCCCAGTTGACTCGGCTCCGGTGCGCGCGCGTCGGGTTGATCCAGATATGCAAACAGGGTGACGTGCACGCGAATGTCGCCGTCAATGTGCTCGCGGTCGCCCACGAAAAAACCCGGCTCGTCTTCCGAGACGTACCGCTCGACAAAGCTGGCGACCATCGGGACGCTGCCTTTGACAATGCCTTCGGCGAGCTTGGTATATTCTTCCGGCATAGGTCACCCCTGGCCCCCGCGCCGGGCGCTTGGCCCGCGCGCAGTCAACATCCTTCCGGCAAGCGTCCAGCCGTCAGGTGAGTGGCCCGGGGTCGGTGTTCAGACAAAGGGCCGCTGGGCGTGGAAACAAGTGGCTGAATGCTCAATGTGATTATACTGCCAAAAGCTTTTTTGAGGTAGCCGCGTAGGCCAGTCGGCGGGAGTCAGTCAACCTTGCGAAGGGCGCACAATCTCGCGCACCGCGTAAATCGGCTTGTTCTGCGTCTCGTGATACGTGCGCGTCATCATCTCGGCGATCAGGCCCAACGAGAAAAACTGGACGCCGATGACGATCAGCAGCACGGCCAACCACAACAATGGCCGGTTAGACAGGCTGACGCGATAGAACACTTTGAGCGCCGTCAGGTAGAGGCCAAACAGTGTGCCTACTCCAAACGATGCCATGCCCAGGAGGCCAAACAACTGCATCGGGCGCGCGCTGTAACTGAGCAGAAAGCCCACCGTGAGCAAATCAAACAGCACACGCAGAGTGCGGCCAAGGCCGACTTTACTTTTGCCATACGCGCGCTTGCGGTCACTGACCATCACCTCGGCGATCTCGACGCCCATCCACGAAGCCAGCGCGGGGATAAAGCGGTGCAGTTCGCCGTAGAGATGCACGTTCTTGACCACCTCGCTCCGATACGCTTTGAGCGAGCAGCCATAGTCGTGCAGCTTTACGTCCGTCGAGCGCGAGATGAGCCAGTTGGCAATGATGGATGGCAGCCGCCGCAGGAAGAACGGCTCCTTGCGATTCTGCCGCCAGCCGGAGACGATGTCGTAACCCTCTTCGAGTTTGGACAGGATGGCCGGGATGTCGGCAGGATCGTTTTGCCCGTCGGCGTCGAGCGTCACCACCACAGCGCCGCGCGCGCGATCAAAGCCCGCTGCGAACGCCGCCGTCTGCCCAAAGTTGCGCCGCAGCGCAATGACGACCAGGTGCGGGTCGGCTTGCGCCAGTTGCTTGAGAACCGCCAAGCTCTCGTCGCGCGAGCCGTCGTCTACGGCAATGATCTCATAGCTCTTGCCCAGCGCCGAAAGCACGGTCGTCAACTCGGCGTGCAGTTCCGGCAATGCACCCGCTTCGTTGTAAACTGGAAGAACGATGGTCAAGTCGAGTGGATTATTCATCGGCATCAAACACAATGCGCGACTCGTCAAACATGAAACGTGAAACGTCAAGAACGCACTCTGACGTTTGACGTTTCACGCATCACGCCACATACCCCAGCTCGCGCAGCCGCTCCATCACCTGCGCCTCGTCTTCTTCCGAATACGGGTTCTCCTCCACATCCCCTTGTCTCCTGGTCTCCCCCTCTCCTTGTCTCCTGGTCTCTGCCCCGAACAATACCTTGCCATCCATCTCAGCCGGGACGGGCAGCCCCATCAGTGCCAGCGTCGTCGGCGCGATGTCAATGATGTTCGCGCCCTCGATGCGGCTTTCGGCGGGAATGCCCGCGCCGCGCAGAATCACAATGCCGTCCATCGTGTGATGCCCGGTCTGGCCGATAGAAGGCTCGATGAGCTGGTTGCTGCCAAAATCGGCGTGGCCGAACGAGACGTACTTGGCGCGGTCAGTATGCAGGATAATGTCGGGCGCATTGGGCAAGCAAGCGCCGTGATACAGCTCTTCGCGCTTGTACGCCGCGCGAATGACCACATCGCCGGATTCAGGATCGCGCAAGGCGAGCGCCTGGGCAATGACCCGGTCGCGCACAGATTCATATTCCGCGCCTGGCTCGACGATGCCCTGCGGGCGCGCGCCCTGCGCGTTGATGTAAATCTGCCCAAAGTTGCCGATGGAAAACGCCTGCGTGCGCATCCAATCCACGTCGCGCAAGCTGAGGAACAGTTGCCCCATCCAACCGCGCCCGCGCCCGCGCTTGACATTCTTGCGAAATTTGCCCAGCCGCAGCAAGTTGACGATTTTGAGCGCCGTGATAGGAGTAAAACCCAGAGCGAACAGCGCGCGCTTGACGAGGCTGAGAGGCGTTCGCTTGAATTTAAGAAACCCCTGCGAGACCAGCCAGTTGTTGACGTGAAAGAACTTTACGAACGGTCCGCCGCCGTGATCGCTCATCACAACGACGGTCGCCTCCGGCCCCGCCGCTTGGACGAGCTGGCCCACGCACGCATCCATCGCCTGAAAGTATGCGACGATGTCCTCTTTCACTTGCGCGGCCATCGCCGCGTCGTGGCGCGGATGCTGCGGGTCGAGCAAGTGCCACACCTCGTGCTGCGTCGTGTCCGTCGTCTTGATGACGAACGACACCAAATTCCACGGGCGAGTTTTCATCAGCCACGTCACGACCTGTGTGCGCGACTCGTCAAAGTAGCGCATGTCCTGAAGAAACTTGCGCGGGTCGCGGCTGCGGTTGCCTTCGAATTCGTGCAGCGGCCAGGCGAGGCCGGCTTCTTTGATTTGTCGCTTTAGCTCAGGCGGCTGCGTGTATGCGGCTTGCTCGTTCGGCACGATGAATCCGCACACCGTCCAGCCCTTGATCGGCTGCGGCGGGTACGTGATGGGCACGCTCGCCAATCCGACTTGTCCACCGGCGTCTTCAATCACCTTCCAAAATGGCGGCGCGCTGCGCGTATTGACATTCACCACGCCGATGTCGTAAGCGTTCTGGCGCGGGAACACGAAATCGAACACGCCATGCTTGCCCGGATTGCAGCCGGTGGCAAACGACACCCACGCCGAAGGCGACACGGGCGGAATCGTCGTCCTCAGCAGCCCCGATGCGCCGTCTGCCACCAGCTTGCCCAGGTTGGGCAGCTTGCCCGCGTCCATCCACGGGCGCAGGTTCGTCCACGTCGCGCCGTCCAGGCCAATAATCAGAACTTGGTTCACCAATCCGTCCTTTGTCCTTCGTCATTTTTCATTGAACGGGGGGTAACTATAACAGAATCAGCCTCAACACGCAATCACGCAGCGTTGACCAAGCCTGATTCGGGTCTATACTGATGATTACCCACATCGTTCTGGCGGCAGTTGAACTGCCGCCACCGGGCCGCACGTTTCGCGCAACGGCGGTCGAACCGAGTTGTGGGTAATCATCAGGTCTATACAGTTGGCAATCTCTGTCAGATGTGGTAAACTCGGCGTACCCCCAATTCAACGCGGAGAATATCATGCGCGATCAAGCTCTGAGCTTTGCCAT
>CAYHAR010000014.1:0-33428 GCA_964354595.1 uncultured Anaerolineae bacterium
GGGCATGTGGTCGTATTGCGCCACGAATTCTTGCCCGTCACCATAGGGCAGCGGCCAGGCCTGGCATAAACGCCCATACTGCGCGCTTTCCAGGCACAGTTGAACATAGACCGTGTTGGCCGGGCAGGTCGTCTGGCGGGCAACGGCGTGTCCATCACCTGCGGCCCGTTTTTGCGCGGCGCTGACTTGCATAAACCGGCGGGGCCGCCGACATCCGGCGGGGTGTCTGATTGGAATGATGATGTGGCGCGCGCGATGCGGACCGAAAGCGCGTATGCGGATGTTGGCGTTGATAGGCAATCCAATGATAAACCCACCGACGACTCTGTTCAAGCTGTTGTGCTATCTCGTCCGGGTCATAACCGGCTCGAAACATCTGGACGGCCAGATGGCGTCGTTGCACCTCTGGCTCATCAGATTGACTTGCCTGTGACATGATCCACTGGATATTCGCGCGATTCCCACCAACCGCGAAAGTCTTGTTCGTAGGCAGCGAAAGAATAGTACATTTATTTCCTCACAGATTGTCACCCTGAGCCGAAGCCTTGAGCCTGCGAAAGGGCAGCGAAGGGTCTCTGCCATGCAAGGCAGAGATTCTTGGGCGCTGCGCGCCTCAGAATGACAAAAGCGAGATGTGCGCCATCGCCTCTTTCACCACGAAGCCGGCTTGGAGAAACTGCCCCGCTTGTCCGTCAGCGTTTTGGGGAACTGGCTCTTGGCTAGGACGCCAGGCCGTATCTGCTTGATGAAGGCGATGTGTGGCAAGAGCGCGTGGCTGGGATTTTTTTGCGGGTTCAGCAAGCCGACAGGTTTTTTGAATTCGCTGGTCACGACTTGAATCGGCATGAGCAAATCTGAATCATTCGAGACGACGACGGCGATTTCGTAATCGTCGTGGTAGGCGTCCACCAGGAGCTGCGTGGCCAGGTTGACGTCCGAGCCTTTTTCTTCGGTCTTGATGACCTGTGCGTACCCGCCGCCCACACGGGGCATGGTCACTTCGTGCGTCAGAAAAAAGCCATAAAAGACAGAGAGATTGGGAATGGTCGCCAAAGCGCGAAGAAAAGTCTCTTGCCGAACACGCTGGTCAGGGTCGCTCGGACGAGGGTCTACCAGGGCCGTGAAATACTTGATGCGCTGAATGTCGTCTTTCGACAGCAGCAGCCGGCACATTGCGGAAATGTCCAGCCAACGGTAAGGGGTGTTCTTGACCGCGCCATAGTAGAGGTTAAAGCCGTCCACGTAAACGTTGGCCTTCATGGGCCGCCTCCGATGGCACAAACGCGGAAGCCGCCCTTATGCAGAGCGGCTTCGCACCGGGTTCGCCGAAGCTACTACCGGGGGATGTACTCTTATTATGCGCCAAGTGTCGAAATTTGTCAACATCTATTTACCTCGCCTTTGTCACCCTGAGCCGAAGCCCTGAGCCTGCGACGGGGCAGCGAAGGGTCTCAGCCTCGCGTGAAAGAGGTTCTTCGCTTCGCTCAGAATGACAGTCATGGTGTCATCGTCTTTGCTTCATTGTACCAGTCGGCGCTCAAGTCTTCCCAATTGACCTGCCTGTGACATGATCCACTTCCTAACTGGAGATAATCATGCCACTTGTGCAGGATGTGCTGAATACACCCTATGGGTCGGTGTGCACGATGTGCTGAATACACCAACTTGTGCAAAATGTGCTGACTACGGACACCTAGCCCCTCGTGGATGGGCACGAGGCCCTACGCTACGGCCTAACTGAACCGTATTGTCTTGGGGGTCACCCAGCGATCCACTGCATCACACGCCCCGGCATCGCGTCGCGGGTTGCCTCGGTGATCTCCCACATCGTCACTTGCGGCATCGCCTTGAGCGCGCTGACCCAGTCGTGATTCTTTTGCATCACCGTCGCCACGACGATTTTGCTTGACGACATGGCCTTGAGCACCGCGCCGCGAAACTCGCCCGAAAACATTTCCATCTTGCCGATCTCGTCTATCACCACCGCTGCCGCGTCGCGCGAGTCTATCGCCTTGCGAATCGCCGCCACGCCCACCGAGTCGAGCGTCGCCACGTCCACGCCGTAACGTCCCACGCGATGGCGTGTGCGGACGTCCACGTGCGCCATCACCGCTTTGCGGCCATCGAGCGTGACGAGCCGAAAGCCCTTGCGCCCGCCGGGGCCGCTTATCTCTTCCGTATAAAATCCCCCAGCGCGCTGTCCCAACACCGCCGCCACTTGCTGGATGACCGTCGTCTTGCCCACGCCGGGATGTCCGGTAAGCAACAATGTCCGCCCCATCCTCCGACCTCCGACCTCCAATCAGTATACCTCAATTGGCGCAAAGCGCCTTTATGGTACAATAGAGCGCAGCCGGTCAAGAAGCGGGAAAAGAAATGACGCGCAAGCGACTCTATAACACTCTCCTGGTGTTGCTCACTCTAATTGCCGCCGTCTACTTGCTCAGAATGTTGTGGGACATCCTTGCCACATTCACCGATCTGCTGTTGATGTTTGGGCTGGCGTGGCTCATCGCGTTTATTCTGCGGCCGGTCGCACAATGGATGGCGGAAGGGCCCCTGGCGTGGCGGCTTCTCATCGCGGTGTATCGGCGGTGGGGCGAAAAGCGCACCAATTGGGTGGGCCGGCTGCTCGACCCGCTGGCCGTCACGGTGGTTTACCTGGCGCTGCTCGGTCTGTTGGCTGTTTCCCTTGTCGCGATTGTCCCGGTCGTTTTGAGCCAGGCCCGGCAACTGGGGATCAACGTGAATGACTATCTTGCCCAGGCTCCGCAGTGGGTCGCTGGGTTTCAGGCTAACCTGGCCGGACGCTTTAACGTGTCGCCCGAGCTGATCAACCGGTTCTATAAACCCGAAGACGTCAGCCGGCAAATCACCGCCATCGCCGAGGCAGCGCCGCGCTTTGTGGGCTACCTGATACGCGGCATTGTTTCCGGCGTTGGCGAGACTTTGCTGGTGTTGGCGTTGAGCTACTATTTGATGCTCGACGGGCGGCGGCTGGCCCGGCAAATCTATGAGTTGATCCCCGAACGTTACTGCGATGAGTATGAATTCGCCATGTCCACCATCAGTCGCACGTTTGGCGGATTTCTGCGTGGCCAGGTGGTGATGGCAGTGCTTTCGGGCGTGGTGACGGGCATTGCGGCCACCGTGGCCGGTGTGCGCTACAGTGTAGTCGTCGGCGTGATGGCCGGGCTGGTGATGTTTGTCCCCCTGATCGGCGCGCCGATTGCCATGTTCACGCCGAGCATCGTGGCGCTCATCCAGGGCTTGCCACTCGTGGCCGCTCTCTCACTGCTGGCGTTCTTGACGGTGTTTCAACAAATCTTGCTTCACTTTGTCGTGCCCAGAATCATGAGCGAAGCCATCGGCATGCCGTCGCTGCTCGCCCTGGTATCCGTGTTGATCGGCGTGCGACTGTGGGGCGTGTGGGGGTTTATCTTTGGCATTCCGGTGGCTGGAGCGGTTTACGCCGTCGGCTTGGTCATGCTACGCCGCTTCAAGACCGATCAAGACCAGCTGGACAAGGCGCATCGCCAGGGCGAGTCGCCGCCCGGCTGACTCGTTCCTCGGGAGCCGCTGTGACCGATTTGAGCCGTGACAATCGCCTGATGGCATTGGCGCTTTTTCTGTGGGCCAGCGGCGAAGGATTGTTCATTTACATCCAGCCCATCTATGTTCAGCAGCTCGGCGCGGACCCGGTGCAAATCGGCGGCGTGCTCTCGCTGGCGGGGTTTTCGATGGCGGTGTCTTTTTTGCCCGGCGGGATTTTGGCCGACCGCGTCTCGCGCAAGGCGATGATGTTGAGCGGCTGGGGATTGGGCCTCGTCGCGGCGCTGGTGATGGCTGCCGCGCGCGATTGGCGCGAGTTCATCCCCGGAGTGATGCTCTATACGTTCTCGGCGTTCTGCGTCCCCGCCATCAGCGCGACGATTGCCGACGCTGCCGGTGACGCGCCGTTGGAGCGCGTGCTGACGGCCGTTTATGCTTTTTTCTGGGCGGGCAGCATCGCCTCGCCGTGGATCGGCGGATGGCTGGCAAGCCTCATCAACATGCGCGCCGTGTATGTCGTCGCCGCGATGTGTTTTGGCCTGTCAGCGTTGGCGATCCTGATGGTCAAGCCGCAGCCGGTGCGGGCGCGCATGAGCGCGTGGCAGATGCCCTCTGCCGCGTCGTTGCGCTCCGGCGCTGCGTTGGGCGCTATCGTGTTTGCCATCTTTTTGGCGATGTACATCGGTCAACCGCTCGCGCCCAATTTTTTAAAAGACGCCGGCTGGCCGGTCGAGCGCATCGGGCTGCTGGGCTCGCTTCACGCGCTCGGCGTGACGCTGCTCTCTCCGACGTTGGGGCGATGGAGCGCGACGGCCTCGCGCAAGCTGCGTGGGCTGCTGGTCGCCCAGGCGCTCGTGTGGGGGTCGCTGGGTTTGGTGCTCGTCGGCGCGCGGACGCTGCCGGGTCTTGCTTTGCTGGGGTTCTGGATGCGCGGCGGATACGGCGCGTGCCGCAACCTGACCAGCGCGCACATGGCCGGGCGCGTTTCGGCGGAAAATCGCGGCGCGGCCTTTGGCTTGGCCGAAACTTGTGTCGCTTCGGCACAGATGGTGGCGCCCTACATTGCCGGTTGGCTGTATAGCCAACGCCCCGCCGCGCCGATTTGGGCCGGGCTGGCGCTCGTCCCGGTGGCGATGCTGCTCACGCCGATTCTCAACCGTCAATCGCTGGCCGTAAATTCTTCGGAGGTGTGATATGAATCCAATTCTCGAACAAGGCATCAATCTGATCGCTTGGCTGCAAGCCAGTTTCCCCTGGCTGCGCAGCCCGATGCAATTCTTGAGCTTTTTAGGCAACGAGGATTTTTTCCTGGTGCTCTTGCCTTTCCTCTACTGGTGCGTGGACCCGCGCCTGGGCGCTCGGGTGGGCGTCCTCCTCGCCGTCTCGAGCAACGTCAACGACTTTTTCAAGCTGTTCTTTCATACTCCACGACCCTACTGGGTCAGCACCCAGGTGAAAGCGATGAGCAGCGAAACGTCGTATGGCCTTCCGTCCGGCCACGCCCAAAACACCCTGTCAGTGTGGGGACTGGTCGGCGCGGCGGCCCGAGGCTGGCTGCGTTGGGCGATGGTCGTTCTGATTTTTCTCATCGGTTTTTCGCGCGTTTTTTTGGCGGTTCACTTTCCCACCGACGTGCTGCTGGGCTGGGTGATCGGCGGAGTGGTGCTGTGGGCCTTTATGCGCTGGGAAGCGCGGGTGCTGGCCTGGGTCAATCGTCATACGCTCTGGGAAAAAATCAGGCTGGCTTTTATCGCTTCGCTGCTGCTGATCGCCATTCCGCTCGCGGGCCATCTGTTTCTGCCCCTGGCCGATCCACCCGAGTGGGCTGCGATGGCGGCACAGGCTTACCCGCTAAAGCCGGGCGAGTTAGCCATCAACCCGCGCGACATCGGTGGGGCTGTTGGCGTCGCCGGAGTGTTCTTTGGCCTCACGGCGGGCCTGGCGCTCTTGTTCCACCAGACCAGTTTTGACACGCGCCGCGTGTGGTGGAAGCTTCTCTTGCGCTTTGCGCTGGGCGCAGTGGGCGTGCTGGTGCTTTGGATGGGCCTGCGCGCGGTCTTGCCGCGTGACGCATCGCTGGTGGCCCAGGCGTTGCGTTACCTGCGCTATGCCGTCACCGGTTTCTGGGTCGCCTATGGCGCGCCCTGGTTGTTCATCAAACTGAAACTCTAATCCGTATTGCATAGTCCGTCGCGCAACGGAATACGCAGCACGTTTCACGTGAGGAGTGTCCTATGCCCCCTGATGGACGCGCGCCTCTGGAAGCGCTTTTCGTCCTCGGCAATCTGGCGCTAGTGGCGGGCCTCTTGTTGCGCCGCGAGCGACCCTCCTGGCGCGCGGTTCCTCTTGCGTTGTATCTTTTGCTGCAAGCGGCCTGGGCGCTGGCGCTGTATGGGATGCGCTTGCCACAATTCTCTCCCCCGGTGCTTGCCATCCTCGCCGAGTATCTCACGCTGGTCACGCTCGTGGCGCTGCTCGGCGCGACGCTGGCCTTTATTCAATTCAAGCCGCGCGCGTGGCTGTGGTTGATTTTGCCCACTGCGCTGCTCGGCGCGGCGTTGGCGCTGGACGCGCGAGTGTTCGGGCCGCGCAACGTCGCGTTGACGGTGAGTGGCGGGATCATTACACAAGATGGTCTGCGCCTGACGGCGGGCGCGCTGACGTGGGTCACCGCGTGGGTACTGGCGCTCGGATTGGCCTGGCGCGCGCGAGTGAGCACGTCCAGTCCATTGCATCACAACCGGCTGCGTTACTGGACGGGCGCTTTGTTGCTGACGACCTTTGGAACGGGTCTGACGCTGGCGACGGCGCTGAGGCTGTCGAATCTCTCGCCGCTGGTCGGCGGCACGGCGACTCTGCTCGGCTCGCTGGTGGCGGTCATTACGTGGCGAGCGTATTACCTGCCCGACGTGCGCGTGACGCTGCGGCGAGCGGTCAGCTACATCTTTATCACGCTGGTCACGTTTGCGATTTACTTGTTTGGCATTCTCTTGGCGCAACTGGCGTTCCGTGCGCAGACCGGCTGGGCGCCATTGTTCGGCGCGGTGCTGGTGGCGGCGGTATTGGCGTTGGGATACGCGCCGCTGCGCCGGGGAGCGCAATGGCTGACCGAGCGCGCGCTCGGCGGCGCGGCAGTGGATTACACAGCCTCGCTGCAAGATTACAGCCAGCGCATCACCCAGGTGCTCGACCTGGAACTGCTGGCCGAAATGGTCATGAAGACGGCAGACTCGGCGCTGGGCATCTCGCGCGGCGCGTTGTTCCTGGTTGAAGATAGTGTGCACCAAGACCTGACGCTTTTAGCCGTCGGTGGATTGGGGGTCGAGTTACTGGAAAAACTGGAATGCCCGGCGGACAGTCCGATCACGCTGCGATGGCGCGAGGGCGGTGGGCCGCTCTTGCAATACGATGTGGATGTGCTGCCCGCTTTTCGCTCGGTCAGCGCCGCCGAGCGGGCCACGCTGGCCGATTGGAAGATGGAAATCTTGTTCCCGATTCGGACGATGGGGCAGCTCATCGGCGTGCTGGCGGTGGGCAGCAAGCGGTCGCGCGATCCTTACTTTGAAAGCGACATTGCCTACCTGGCTGCGCTGGCCGATCAAACCGGCGTGGCGCTTCAAAACGCCCGGCTATTTTCCGAGCTGCGCGCGGCGAACAAGCAGATGGCCGACCTGAACCGTGACCTGGAACACGCCAACGAGCAGCTCCAAGAGCTGGACAAGCTAAAGTCGGCGTTCATCGGCGTCATCACACACGAGTTGCGCAGCCCGTTTGCCGCGCTCGACTTTTCGATGCAACTCATTCAAAGGTACGGACTGGATAACCTGCTGCCGGAGCAGCGCGAGCAGTTGCAGCAGTTGTCGGAAGGATTAAAGCGCGCGCAGACCATGATCAACAACCTCATCACGTTTGCCTCGTTTCTGAGCAAGCAAGGGCAACTGCGCATGGCGTCTGTAGACCTGGGGCAACTCGCCCAGGAAACCGTCAAGGCGCTTGAGCCGATAGCGGGGAAACGAGATGTGAAAATGGTGCTCGAGGTTTCGGAGACGCTGCCTCAAATCTATGGCGACCGCGAGCGTCTGGCCGAAGCGATCTATCACCTGGTCCACAATGCGATCAAGTTTAACCGGGAGGGCGGCAGTGTGACGTTGGCTTGCCGCGCCGCGCCAGAGGACGTGATCGTGGAGGTGTCCGACACGGGCGTGGGCATTCCGCCGGAAAAGCTGCCGGAGCTATGGAAAGAGTTTACCCAGTTGGCCGACCCGCTGCGGCGCGGTGTGGAAGGGTTGGGACTGGGACTGCCGCTGGTGCGCTACGTGGTCAGGGCGCACGGCGGCCAGGTCTGGGCGCGCAGCCAGCCGGGGCAGGGAAGCGTATTCGGCTTCCGCATCCCGCTGGGCAGCCAGAACGAGTAACCCAGCCAGTTCATCCACGCAGGACACGAAGAACCGCCCAGAATTCTTTGTGTCCTTTTCTTGCTTCTTGCCTCCTGCATCTTGTATCTCAACCGCAACTCTTTCGTAACCCTGCTACGTTTGCTCGGGGCTATAATCTTGAATAGTCTACCATGCCCGAGCTTTCTATTGCCTCGCCTCCGATATTAGCCCTGGTGGCTTTTCTCTTGCCGTGCGTCACGAGCGCGCTGACTGCGCTCGTCGCCTGGTACGGCTTTCTCCGCCTGCATGAAAATACTCTGCGTGAGATAGCTTTAGCCTTTGTTGTCGTGGCAGTCATTCAGGCCGTGTTGCTGGGCATGAGTATTGGAGGAGCGGCTTCCGGCTCGCTGCTGCACGCATTAGATTGCGTCTCGGCAGTCATGCTGGGCTGGGCATTCTTGGGGCGCGCGCGGCGCGCATTCCTCATCGGCTCGCTTTCGGTGTGTGGAGTGCTGGGTGCGTTCACCGCGAGCCTGTGGCAACTGACCGGCGCGGAAATTGCCTGGGCCGCGCAACTGTGGTGGCTGATTGCTGCGGTGATCTATGGTGTGACGCTTTTGGCGCTGTGGACCCGGCGTCACGATCAGCCGCTGATGCTTTCGGTGGCGTTCGCGTTTTTGATGTCAGGCGCGTTGATCGACGCAGCAGGATTGGCGGTGGCAGCGGTGATCCTTCGCCTCGTCGCGTTCCCGCTGTTGCTGGTGGCGGTGGTCCAAGTCGCCACGCGTGACTTGGAAAGTGCCCAATCGGAGCTTCGCTCGTTCAGCGAGTATTCGCTCCGCCAGACTCAGCAACTCCTCACGCTGTTGCGCGCCAGCACCACTTTTCTGACGCATGCCGATGTGGCCAAAGTCTTGCGCGAAGCCGTCGAGGGCGTGGCGTTGGGCCTGGGCGCCGATAGCGCGCTGATCGGCCTGTTAGATGAAACCGCGGAGCATGCGCTTCTGATCCAGGCCCTCTATCCGCCGATGCCTCAACTGCGTGGCTCGGTTATTCCACTCTCTTCGCAGCCCGCCATCGCGGACGCGATACAGCTTCGCCGGCAGGTGAACCTGACGCCATCCCAGCGCGGCATTCACGCGCTGGCGGCGCTGATGGGCAGCAGCGCCGGCCCGGCGCTCATCCAGCCGATGCTGTGCCAGGGGCGCGTGTTGGGCGTCATCGTGGCGCTCAATGGCAAGGGGGGGCGCGTTTTTTCCGAAAGCGAGCTGCGCGTGATGGAAGCCTTTGGCGCGCAGGTCGCCGCCGCCGCCGAAAATGCGCTGCTCGATCAGGTCATCGAGATGCAGACGCGTGAGCTGGCCGAGTCGCTCAGTCTGCGAGAGGAAGAAGCCAACCGCCGCGCCGCGATTTTGCAGTCCATCGCCGATGGCGTCATCGTCTTTGACCACCATCAGCAGGCGGTCCTGGCGAACCCGGCTGCGTGCAATATGCTGAATCTCATCGAGGCGAATGTGCTCGGCAAGAATTTGCAAGAGATCATGGACGGACACGCCCAACCAGATGGCTATGCTCTTGTCCGCGCGCGCATCGAAGGCGGGCAGCCGCTGCCGCCCGGCTTCAAAGTCGTTTGGGGGAGCAGGACGGTTGCCCTCAGCGTTGCGCCGGTCAGTCTGGGTTCGGCAGGGCGGCGCGGCGCAGTGGTGGTCTTGCACGACGTGACCCAAGAGGCCGAGGTGGATCGCCTGAAAAGCGAGTTCGTGTCGGTCGTTTCACACGAACTGCGCACGCCGTTCGCCGAGCTGGATTCTTCGATGCAGGTGCTGCAACGGTACGGGCTGGATCATTTGCTGCCGGAGCAGCGCGAGCAAATCGAGCAACTGACCAGCGGACTCGGGCGCGCACAGACGATGGTCAACAACCTGGTCACGGTTGCCGCGTTCCTGAGCAAGCAAGGACAACTGCGGATGGCTGCGCTGGACGTGGGTCAGCTTGCTCAGGAAACGGCCAAGACGCTTGAGCCGATGGCGCAGACGCGGGGCGTGACGCTGACATCTCAGATTGCCGAGTCGCTGCCGGCCGTGTACGGCGACCGAGAGCGGCTCTCTGAAGCGATCTATCACTTGCTCCACAACGCCATCAAGTTCAATCGTCCGGGCGGCTCGGCAACGCTGTCCTGCCACGCTGCACCGGAAGGCCTAGTCGTTAAAGTGACTGATACCGGCGTAGGCATTCCTCCCGAAAAACTGCCAGAACTCTGGCAAGAGTTTACCCAGTTGGCCGATCCATTGCGGCGCGGCGTGGAAGGATTAGGACTGGGGCTGCCGCTGGTTCAGTATGTCGTCAAGGCGCATGGCGGCCAGGTCTGGGCGCGCAGCCAGCCGGGGCAAGGGAGCGTTTTCGGGTTCAACCTTCCGATCGGAGCGCAACCACCCAGTTAGCGCGGCGATGGATGACCCCCTCGGGGCGTCGCCAGGGTTCGACTTCTTGTCGTGCGCTCAATTCCGTGCTACACTTGATGCATGTCCAAGCGCCGCGGGTTGAGTCAATTGAATCGGGACGACTGGATGTCCCTGGCGGCCGGCGTGGTTACACTGGTCGCCGTCGCCGCCGTCACTCGGGTCGAAACATTCGACTGGAGCCAGGTTTACACCACGTTCGGCCTGTGGGTCGTCATTATTGCTTTTGCCAGCATCTTGACGCTCCCGGTGTCCTCTGGCTACATCGGCCTGGAAAACATGCTGATCGTCGGCGGCTACCTGTCGCTCGATCTAGAGCCGGCGATGTGGGCCACGCTGCTGGGCACGCTCCTGGCAGAGATCGGCCAAACGCTCTGGGCCACCCCGCCCGGCTCGCTGCGCCGCTCCTCCCTTCGCACGGCCATCACGGCGGCGACCAACAGCGCGCTGCGAGTGTTGAGCCTGCTGGCCGGCGCACTTGCCTATCGTCTGGCTGGAGGCCAAGCGCCTCTGCAGGCCGAGCATGGGAATCTGCTGGCGCTGGCGGTCTTGTTTGTCGCCTACCTGGCCGCCGGTCGTCTCATCTCCGTCGCGTTCCTGCAAGTCAAAGGCATCGAATCGGTGCGCGAGCATTTTCGCCGCAACGCGCAGAGGATCGTGCTGCTCGAATTGGCGCCGCTGCCGTTCGCCGCACTCGTTGCCGTCATCTACTCTGGATTGGGCGTAAGAGCATTCGTCGGCCTGTGCGTGTACCTGGTCGTGATGCTGGTCATCGGGCGATGGAGATGGCGGACCAGCGCCGAGGCCGAGGAGCGAGTGCGCCAATTGACCACGCTCAGCGTCATCGGGCTGGCGATGCGCGCGAGCCTGGACTTGCCCGAGCTGCTGGAAGCGATTCATCAACAGATCGGCCAGTTGCTCGACGCGCGCAGCTTTTGCGTCACTCTTTACGACGCCGAAAGCGGCCAGATTTCATTCCCGCTTTACTATGAGCATGGGGAACGCCGCCACCTCAAGCCGCGCCCCGTCGGCAATGGCATGATCGGCTGCGTCATTCAGAGCCATCTGCCGCTGCTCATCCGCGAAAACGCCCTGGACGCGATGGCGCAACTGGGCCTGGACGCCAGCGATGGCGTGGCGGAATCCTGGCTGGGCGTGCCCATCGCGGCCGACCATCGCATCCTCGGCGTCATGGCCGTGCAAAGCCAGACTCCGCGCGCCTACGACCATCGCCATCTCAAATTGCTGACGACGATTGCCGCGCAGGCCGCCATCGCCATTCGCAACGCGCAGCTCTATAGCACGATGCGCGACCGCGCCACAGAGTTGGCTATCCTCAACTCTATCTCTACCGCCATCGGCTCGACGCTCGACCTGGAGCGCGTGCTATATATCGTCACGACCTCGATTGGACACGTCGTTGGGTGCGAAAAGTCCGCCATCTTTTTGATGAACGAAGCTGGCGACGAGCTGTACCTGGCCCAATCGTATGGTCTCAGCCCGGCCTATGTCGAAGGCGCGCGGCGGTTAAAAGTTGGGCAGGGCGAGCGCGGCCGGGTCGCCATGCTGCGCCGGCCGCTGGTCGTGCCGGACGTGACGACGGCCCTGGGCCTCGAAGCGTTCATTCCCCTGGCCCAAGCCGAAGGCTTTCGCGCCATTGCCGAAGTGCCGCTGATGGCGCAGAATGTCGTTATCGGCACGCTGGCGACCTATTTTGTCGAGCCGCGCTCGTTCACGCAGGCCGAGCTGGACCTGCTCGAGACATTCGCCAATCAGATCGCCGCGGCGGTGAACAACGCCCATCTTTATGCGCGCACCGATCAAGCCCTGGCCCGCCGCGTCGAAGAGCTTTCGGCATTGGAAGAGATTGGCCGCGAGCTGGCCAGCACGCTAGACGTGGCGCGCATCACCGACCGCATCGTCGAGCGAACGATTCAAGTCACTGGGGCGCAGATGGGCTGCGTGATGCTGTTGGACGAGGCTGGCGCGAGCGCGCAAATCCTGGCGCAGCACGGCTATCTCTCTCAGGCCATTGCGCCCTACTTGCGCGAACCGTGGCCGCTGACCCAGGGCATCACGGGGCGTGTGCTTCGCACCGGCCAACTGGCGCATGTCCCCGACGTGCGACTCGATCCGGACTATGTCGCCGCCGATCCCGAGGTCCGCTCGCAACTGGCGGCGCCCATCGTCCGCGAGGGGCGTGTGTTGGGCGCGATCTCGCTTGAAAGCCATCAAGAGGCCGCGTTCGACAAGGCGGCCATCGCTTTTACGCGACAAATCGCCAACCAGGCCGCCATCGCGCTCGAAAATGCCCAGTTGTTCGACGAGCGGGCGCGGCGGATCAACGCGCTCTCTCAATTGCACGAAGCCAGCCTGGCGCTCACCCGCAGTCTGGATTTTCGCCAGGTGCTCGACCGCATTGCCGTGGCCGCGCAGGAACTCCTCCACGCAGACACTGTGGCGCTCCATCTTTACGACCGCGCCACCGACCAGTTCCTGCCCGGCGCGACCGCGGGCGTCTCTTTGCCCGGCGATGGCATCGCCAGCATCCGCTCTCAAGGCATGACGCGCCGCGCGCTACAACAACGCCAGCCCATCTTTGTCGGCGATACGCTCACAGAGCCGGATACGAACGTCGGCCTCGTCACGGGAGGCATTCGGTCGCTGGTCTGCGTGCCGGTCGTCGGCCACGATCAGGTGTTGGGCATCTTGAATACCTACAGCCACCGTCCACTGAAATTCACCGAAGCTGATGCGCACCTCGTTTCGGCGTTGGCAAACCAGGCGGCGGCCGCGATTGACAACGTGCGATTGTTCCAAGCGGTGGCCGAGGGCCGCGACAAGCTGCACGCCATCCTCAACTCGTCGCGCGAAGGCGTGTTGATGTTCGACCTGGCCGGTCGCGTGGCCATCGCCAATCCCACCCTGGAAAAAATGTTGGGCGTCCCGCGCGCCCGGGTCGAAGGAGAACTGCTGACCGAGTTGTTGGACGAGACCGGACTGGACATCACCACTCAACTGGGCTACAGCCCCCCGGCTCTGTTGGCGCTACTGGATCAAATCCAACAAGGTCAACAACCGACCGACGCGAGCCAGGTGTATCAGTTGCCCCAGCCTTCAACGCGATTCGTCGAGCGATCCGGCACGCCCGTGCTGGACGCTTCCGGCGGGCAGGTCGGCTGGATGATCACGTTGCGCGACGTGACCGAGGAGCGCGAGCTACAGCAGATGCGGGACGACCTGACGAAAATGATCGTCCACGACTTGCGCAGCCCGCTGTCGGCCATCTTTAGCGGGCTGGAAATCTTGGGCGACATGTTGCCCGAGTCCGGTTACAAGGGGCCAATGCTCGACGCCGTCTCGGCTTCGCAGCACAGTTGCATCAAGCTGCTCGACCTGGTCAACTCGCTGTTGGACATTAGCAAGATGGAAGCCGGGCAGATGAAAATGTCGCTCAAGCCGCTCGACCTGGGGAAGCTGGTGTCGCACGCGCTGGACTGGCTCTTGCCCCTGGCGCAAGCGCAAGGCGTGACGGTGAAAAGCCACGTGGAAGAAAACTGTCCCGTGCTGGCCGACGAGGAAAAGATTGGCCGCGTGTTGACCAACCTGGTGGATAACGCGCTCAAGTTTACGCCCGCGCGGGGAAAGGTGACCGTGATGGCGGAGCGCGCGCCCGGCGAAGAAGGGTTCATCCGCTGCGCCGTGCGCGATACCGGCCCCGGCATCCCGCCCGAGTACCGCGAGCGAATCTTTGACCGCTTTGTGCAGGTGCAAGACGCGCGCACCGGCCGGCGGCGCGGCACGGGCCTGGGGCTGACCTTTTGCAGGCTGGTGGTGGAAGCGCACGGCGGGCGCATCTGGGTGGAAAGCGAAGAAGGCCAGGGGAGCACGTTCTATTTTACGTTGCCGGTCAGTGAGCAGTGATCAGTGATCAATCAATCAATCAGTCACTCTGCGATCAGTTGCTCAGTCACAAGTGGGACCGCCTCATTACGGCGAGAATGTCACTCTATCGAGAGCGAAGCCCGTGCAAGGTTTCAAGAGTCTATTACAAAAACCATGATCAAGTCCGTCCATCACCAAGCTATCATTGGACAAAACGTCCGAGCAGCAAGGCGTGTACATTCTCTGGCTCAATAGCAACCCTCCCGTTTGTCTCAAAATAAGCAAAGCAGGGCCACGCCAGGGCAAAGGGCTGCTGGCAAGGCTAAAAACTCACTTTTCAAGCAACCCCAAGACCAGCGTCTTGGCTCGGCACAGGGCCGCCGATTCAACTTCTCACTGGGCGAAGTTACGACTTTCGAGACAGAGAACAACGCAAATGAGTGTGCACGTAAACGTTGTCAGATAAACTTGTTCTGCCGCACGCGAAGCGGCACTGCGGCAGAGGGGCGTCAGCAGTGCAACTGCTGGCAAGCTTTGCGTGCACACGACCACTGATCACTGATTGACTGATTGACTGACTAGTGTATAATCGCTCTCAACCTCTCCCTCAAGGAGTCACGGTATCTCCATGGACATCACCTGGTTCGGCCACAGTTGCTTTCGGCTGCGCGACCGCGCGGCAACCGTCGTCACCGACCCGTATGGCAAAGACATCGGGCTGCTGCTCCCGCGCGTCCGCGCCGACTTGGTGACGGTCAGCCACGACGCGGACGACCACAACTGCGTCAAAGGCGTCAAGAGCGGGTTCAAGGCGCTGACCGGACCGGGCGAATACGAAGTATCGAGCGTGTTTGTCACCGGGCTAGAACTGCGCGGCGAGAAGAAAAAGGGAAAAGAGCCGGACAAGCCGCGCAACACCGTGTTCCTCTTCGAGTTCGAAGACCTCACCGTTTGCCACCTGGGCGACCTCGATCACGTGCCGACGCAAGCGCAGGTGGAGGACGCGCTGGGCGAAGTGGACGTGCTGCTCATTCCCGTCGGCGGCGGCGAATCGCTCAACGCCGCGCAGGCGTCCGAAGTCGTCAGCCTGCTCGAGCCGCACATTGTCATCCCCATGCACTATAAAGTCAAAGACTTGACGCTCAAGCTTGACCCGGTCAGCAAGTTCTTGAAAGAGATGGGGCTGGATAACGTCGCCACTCAAGAGACGCTCAAGGTCTCGCGCAGCGGCCTCCCGGAAGAGACGCAGGTCGTCTTGCTGGAGCTCAAGAGCAAGGAAGAATGAACATGCGCCATCGCTGGCTCACCCTTCTTATCCTGCTTGTCGTCGCGCTGGCCTCGTGCGCGCAACCCAACGATCCGCAAGCACGCCTCAAGGCCGGGCAGGCCGCGTTGGAAAAAGGCGACACGGCCACAGCCATCCGCGAATTGGAAGCGGTCACCGGGGCGGATCCGAAACTGGTCGAGGCGCGCGTGCTGCTGGGCCGAGCTTACGAAAAGGCCGGCCGCCGAGATGACGCCATCGGCCAATATCAGGCCGCCATCATGCTTCAATCCCAAGACGCGGAAGTGGGGTATCGCCTTGGCGCGTTGCTGGTCGGCGCGGGCAAGCCCGCCGACGCGGCCGTGCCGCTGGCAAGCGGCGTCAAGCTCAACGCGGGAATGGCCCTCAGCTTTACGCAGGAAATCGCGGCGGCAGTGCCCGCCGGGCTGACCACGGGCAGCGAGCTGGTGGACAAGGACCCGCAGCAAGCCGCGCAGCTCTTGGAAGCCGTCACGACGCTGGACGCTCGCAATACCCGCGCGCACTTGCTGTTGGGCAATGCCTACATCAACATCGGCAAGCCCGAGGAGGCCATTGCACAATACCAGGCCATCCTCGCGCTCGACCCCAAGAACGCGAGCGCCGCCACCAATCTGGGCGCGGCGTATTACCAGATGGGCAAGCTCGACGAAGCTGTGGCTCAATTGCAGGCCGCGCTTCAACTGACGCCCGGCGACGCTGAGACGCACTATCTGCTTGGCGCGGCTTACATTCAGCAGAACAAGGTAGATAACGCCAAAGCCGAGTTCCAGGTTGCGCTCAAGTCCAAGCCGAACCTGGCCGCGGCTTTCGTCGGCCTGGGCAACGCGCAACTGATCCAAAAAGATGTGGACGGCGCGGTGTCTTCGCTGACCCAGGCCACGCAGCTTGCGCCCAATTTGCCCGAAGCGTTCTATGCGCTGGGCAAAGCGCTGCTGCAAAAAGGCGACCGGGCCGGAGCGCGCCAGGCGTTCCAACGTTTCCTCGCGCTCAACCCGCCGCCCAACCTGCGCGTCGAAGTGGAAGGGATACTGAAACAATTGGGCCAGTGAGAGATGGAGCCGAAGGATTAAAAGCCTTTCGGGTCTTGGGAGAATAGCAGGCGATGATGAAATTGCTGATGAGCTGGAACATCCGCCCTGGTCGGGAGGCAGAGTATTTCGAGTTCGTGGTCAAAGAGTTTGCGCCCGGCATGATGGGCCTGGGGCTGCAGCCTTCCGAGGCGTGGTACACCGTCTATGGCGAAGGCCCCCAAATCCTGACCGGCAGCGTGGCCGAAGACGCACGCGCCATTCAAAACGTCCTCAGCAGCAACGAGTGGCAAGAGTTGATGGACAAGCTCAACGAGTACGTCACCGACTATCAGCAAAAAATCATCCCGGCGACCGGCACCTTTCAGTTATAAAAAAAGACCTCCGAGGTTGACACAAGCCTCGGAGGTCTCGTTTTTGTCTGCGGCTCAGGTCTTGGATTCTGACGATTTGCTGTCGGTGCTGGACGTTACCGTGGCGGACGGCGATTTTTTGCTGTCGGTGTTGGACGTTACCGTGGCAGACGACGATTTTTTGCTGTCGGTGATGTACCACCCCGAGCCTTTAAAGACAATCCCCGCCGGTTGAATGAGCCGCTTGACCTGGCCCCGGCATTCCGGGCAGCGCGTCAACGGCTTGTCCGTGAACTTTTGCAATCTGTCAAAGCGCGTTCCACATTTTTCACATTGATACGAATAGATCGGCATACAACCTCCCACACTCTACCGATGTCAGCCAGCGCATTGTACCGCACATTGAGCAAGAGGGCAAGTTTACAAGATGCAAGATCACTTTGAAGGCGATCCGTCGTCGCATTGGACGCGCTGGCTGCAAGGCGCAGGCCGATTGGAGCCGGGCGATTCGACGATTTGCCTGGTGACGGAGGACGCGCGCGCCGGTGAGTATTCCGACGCGCAGTTGGATGATTACCACACAGGCCCAAGTTTTGGAAACCTGTCAGGTCCGAAACGCCGATGGCCGTGGCGTCCGCCGCTGAAAATGAGCGTCCGCGCGCGAGCGTCGAGCGCGGCGCTCATTGGCACGGCGGGATTTGGCTTTTGGAACGACCCGTTCACGTTGGCCGGAGGCATCAACGCGCTGCCAGAAGCTGTGTGGTTCTTTTACGCCTCGCCGCCTTCGAACATGGCGCTCGTGCCCGGCGTGCCGGGCTGGGGCTGGAAGGCGGCCATCGTCAACACGACGCTGACCAGCGCGATGCTCTCCAGCGTGCCGACGGCGCTGGCCGTGTTGTGGACGCGCCTCACGGGCGGCGTGATAGCGCAGCGGTGGATTCAACGCATCAGCGGCGCGCACGAAGCTCCGTTGAGCCTGGACTGGACAGCCTGGCACACGTTCGAATTGGATTGGCAGCGCGACGCGGCGACCTTTTTCGCGGACGGAGATCAAGTTTTGCGTGCCCCCCGCGGTAGCGCGCCACGCGGGCCGCTGGGTTTTGTCACCTGGGTGGATAACCAGTTCGCCGTGGCGACGCCACGCGGCGATTTGCGCTTCGGCACGCTCGATGCGCCAGGGCGGCAGTGGCTAGAGCTGGACTGGGTACAAATTGAAGGATAAAGGCTGAGGGATGAAGGACGAACACTCGATGGATTTCGAGAACAAGATTGCGCTCATCACTGGCTCTGGCCGGGGCATTGGTCGCGCCATCGCGCTATATTTGGCCGAGCGCGGCGTGGATATCGTCGTCAACTTTTTCCGCAACCGCGCGCCCGCAGAAGAGACTGCGCGCGACATTGAAAAGCTGGGCCGCAAAGCGATGGTGGTCAAAGCGGACGTGGGTGAGCCGGACGGCATCGAGCATCTGTTTGCGGAAGTAGAGCGCGCACTCGGCGGGCTGGATATTTTGGTGTGCAATGCCGCATCGGGGTATAACCGTCCAGTGATGGAGCAGCGCGTCAAGGGCTGGGACTGGACGATGAACATTAACGCGCGGGCGGCGCTGTTTTGCGCGCAAAAGGCCGCGCCGCTGATGCAGAAACGCGGACGCGGCTACATCGTCAACGTGTCGTCCATCGGCAGCCAGCGAGTGTTGCCGGATTACGTCGTCGTCGGCGCGAGCAAGGCCGCGCTGGAAGCGGTGACGCGGTATCTGGCGGTCGAGCTGGCGCCGCTGGGCATCGTCGTCAACGCCGTTTCCGGCGGCGTGGTGCTGACCGACGCGCTCAAGCACTTTGCCGCGCTTCAAGATGGAAGCCTGTTGACGCAGAGCGCGGAGCGAGTGCCCGCCGGACGCATGGTCACGCCGGAAGACATGGCCCGCGTCGTCGCGTTCCTTTGCACGCCAGAGGCCGAAATGATTCGCGGGCAGACCGTCATCGTGGATGGGGGATATACACTGGTGGCGCGGTAGGCCGAAAAGAACTGATCTCGTATGGCCCCAACTTGGTTGCCCTCGTGGCCTTTTACAGTGGTATAATCCAGGCGAAAGCTGGAACGTTGCGCCACCGGCGCGCGCTGGCGATTCGTCAAGCGGCGCAAGGAGAAAAGATGGACGACAAGAAACGCCCCTGCCACATCCTGTTGGTGGACGACGAGCAGGCGATCACGGCCAATCTCGCCCCTTTTCTGGAACGAGCCGGTTTTGCTGTAGCCGTCGCCGCCGAAGGCGAAGCGGCTTTGCGCCTGGTGGACGATTTTTGTCCTGACCTCATCGTTCTGGACGTCCTCATGCCGGTCTTGGATGGGCGCGAGGTGCTGCGGCGAATGCGCCAGGCCGGGAACTGGACGCCCGTGATCCTCCTCACCCAGGTTGGCTCGCCGGCCGAGCGAGCGGTGGCTCTGGACGAAGGCGCCGACGATTACCTGAACAAGCCTTTCGAGCCTTACGAGCTGGTGGCTCGTATTCGAGCGGTGCTGCGCCGCAGCCGCCCGGGCACCCCTTCGCTGGCCGGGGCGCGCCGGTTGCGCTCCGGGCCTTTGGAGCTGGATCGGCAAGCTCGCCGTGCTACGTTGAACGGACGAGAAATCGCGCTGACCACCAAGGCGGTCTCGGTCCTGGAATACCTGATGCTTCACCCGGACGAGGTCTTGAGCCGGGAACGACTCTTGGATGGCGTGTGGGGCTGGGACTATCCCGCCGCCACGCGGGCGGTGGATACGCGCATCGCCGAGCTGCGCCGCCTTCTGAAGGACGATGCCGAGACGCCCCGCTTTATCGAGACGCTGATCGGCCTGGGGTATCGCTTCATCGGGCGGGTAGAGGTAGGCGCGTGAAGCGGTACGTGTTGGCGCTTGCCCCGGTAGGGTTAGGGTTGACCCTGGCCGTTGTGTGGCAGGTTGGGCTGCTCTCTAATTCTATCCTCTATCTGCGCGCCGATGTGGGCACGCTGTTCTTGCTGCTGGGTTTTATTTTGAGCGCCACCTGGGGCTTGGGACTGGTTTTGTGGAGCCTGGCCGGCCGCCGTGGCGATCAAGTGCTGGCTCGATTGCATCTGGAGCAAGCGGATTCGCACCGACGTTTCATCCGTCGCCTGGATCACGAGCTTAAAAATCCCTTGACGGCCATCCGCGCCGGGCTGGCGAACCTGGCCGATCAAAACGGCGGCCCGATTCTTTCCAGCGTGCGCGCTCAGGTGGATCGCCTGGCGCGATTGACGGCTGACCTGCGCAAGCTGGCCGACCTGGAGACGCAGCCGGTCGAGCAAGAGCCGGTGGATTTGGGCCAGTTGCTCGACGAGGTGCTAGAACTGGCGCAGAAACGGCCCGAGGCCGCCAATTGTCAGGTCCGCCTGGCGCTGCCGCATGTCCCCTGGCCTCTGCCGCCGATAGCCGGCGACCGCGACTTGCTTTTCCTGGCTCTCCACAACCTGGTGGATAATGCGCTCAAGTTCTCTTGCCCGCAAGACACTCTCGAAATCCGCGCCTTTGAGGATGGCCCGTTCGTCGTCATCGAAGTGGCCGACACCGGCCCCGGCATCGGCCCGGACGAGCTGCCTCATCTGGGAGAAGAGTTGTATCGAGGCAACGCAGCCCGGGGCGTCGAAGGCAGTGGATTGGGGTTGGCGCTGGTTCAAGCGATTGTCACCCGGCACAAAGGCAACGTGGCGATTCGCAGCCGCGTGGAACAAGGCACGGTGGTCACTCTGCGGTTCCCGGTCGCCCGCTGAAAGAGTTGTGACATGTTTCGAAATCATTCTCCTCTGTTCGTTGTGCTGCTGCTCATCACACTCGTCGGATGTAACGGCGTCCTGGAGGTGGGGATCGAGCGCACACCCACGCCCGATCACGCCGTCGCCGCGACGGTTACGGCGCTGATGGCCGAGAATAGCCGCCTTGCCACGCAAGTGGCTGCCGCCGTCACGCCGATTCCCCCCTCGCCCAACCTGGGGCGAGTGGCCTACGTCCAGGGGGGCGACATCTGGGTCAAAACTTTGCCGGAGGGCAAGCCGCAACGGTTGACGACAGATGGCCGCAATCGCGAGCCTCAGCCTCGCTGGTCTCCCTCCGGCGAGTGGCTGGCTTTTCGAAAAGAGAAACAAGTGACTGTGGAGCAAGATGTGCCTTGTGATATTCCCAAACCGCGCGGAATATGCACAGACCGGGTGTCCATTTTGCAGAAACAGGTGTGGATGATGGAGGTAAGCGGCAGCAGCGCGCATCCTTTGAATCAGGGCATGTCAGTAGACGCTTTTGCCTGGTCTCCTACGGGCGACCGGCTGGCTTACACAACGGCCACTGAAGGGTTGAGCACGATCAACGCCAATGGCACCGATTTGATCACGTTGGTGGGTCTGAATTCTTCGGATCGCAACAGCCCGGGGCGGTTGGGCCGCTTTGTGTGGAATCCCGATGGAACCTGGATCGCTTACGAGTGGTGGACGCTGCCGCCCGATCAATCTCCGGCGTCTCAGAGTGTTTGGAAAGTCTCTGCTGATGGCAAGGAGCGAGTAGAACTCTATGTCAGCGGCGTATCGAAAAAGGGCGAAGCCGTCCTGGCCGGTTGGTCCCCATCCGGCCAGAATGTGCTTTTCTGGCAAAGCGAGACATTGACGGCGTCTCTCACCGATGGCGTGGCGTTTTATTCTGCATCGGCTGAGAAAGGCCGCTCCAAAAGCAATCCGCCGACACGGCTCGATACGGACGCGATGCTGACCTATTCAGATTTCGTCGCGCCAGCGCCTCTGGCTACTCTCGGCAAGCGCGATGTGGTCGCGCTTGCCGTCGGAAGCGGAAGAAACACCTGGAAGAACAAGCGAGTCGAGCTGGCGGGCCAATTCATCACTCCCAAGAACCTGGCCGCCATCTCTCCAACTTGGTCGCCCCAAGGCACACATTTGGCGTTCACCGCCATGCCCGATTGGGCCGGCCCCGGGGCCGGCGAGTCGGTTCAGTCCGAGTTGATGCAGCGCCGGATCTGGGTGACGAATGTCGCTGGTGAGCCTCAACCCATACGCCTCACCGACGCCCCCGGTTATCGTGACGAGCGCCCGCTCTGGTCTGCCGATGGCAACCATATCTTGTTTGCTCGCATGGATGCCAGGGGACGAGTTTCGCTATGGGTCATCCCCGTGAACGGCGGCGCTCCCCGGCAAGTCGTGGACGAGTTGACGCCCGCGCCAGACCCGGTGGGTTTCTATGGGTACGTGGACTGGAACGTTTTCTTTGATTGGTGGCGCGGGCCGGCCACCTGAGTGGCGTGCGACGCGCTCACGTATCATTTGCCCCCCTTCACGCCGCCCAATGCCTCCGTGCCAATGACGATGCCCAGGCGCAAGATTTTGCGGTGCGCCAGCAACACCAGCGCCGCCGCGCCAAAGATGATCAGCGAGCTGCGTAAATTGTTCATCAGCGACGGGTTGATCGGCATCACCACCGCCAGAGTCAGCATCAGCGTCCCACCGACACGTTAAAAGATGCGGCCATGCTTTTCTTCCAGCTTGCTCGACTTTGAAAACCGCCGCAAGAAAGATGCCCATTTCGTCAATCCCTTTCGGGTCTGATTCCTCGCAGCTTTACCTCCCCGAAAACTAGAGTGCAGGCTTCAGCCTGCGCGGACTTGTCCGCACTCTGGAGGTTTTCGGATAAGCGCTTGGCTGGACTTTTTGAACTTGGTATTTTGCCCTGTGATTCCAGCCCAGCTTAGGGCAAGCGGGTTTCTTTGTTCGTAGAAGCGCGACGCGCGTTTCGTTCGATCACCAGCTCACGCAAGAGCAAGAGTTGGCGCTCGGCGCTTTCGCGCCAGAACGAATTACGCCCCTTGATCAAATACTCTTCCAGATCCGTGATGGCCTGCTCGTGGTCGCCGCGAATCTGGTAGGCCATGGCGCGGTTAAAGAGCGCCTCGGCCCAGGTCGGCGCAAGCTCTAGCACGCGCGTCATGTCGCGGATGGCGCGGTAAGCGTTCCGTAGCTCGCGCCAGTAGAGCACGCCCCGGCTAAAATACGCCTCAGTGTACCCGGGGTCTAGCTCGATGGCGCGAGTGAAATCATCCACCGCCAGCTCGTGCTCGGCCCGGCCGGCGCTCATATTGCCCCAGTGACGATGCGTCGCGCCACGCAGATGATAAAACCGGGCCAGCACCCGGCGCAGCCATGTCGCCTGTGGAACCGAGTTTTTGGTCAAGTGTGCTCCTTGCCCCGGCCCATTCAGCGGGCGGGGGAGTCCTGAAAGGTATTATACCTCTCTGATGACGGCTCGCAACCGAAACCGCATTTGCCTATTGTTGGAATAGATGCTACAATTATAAAGTATCATCCAGTCCCATCCTTCTCCCTGCGAATACAGATGCAAAGCACGCAAGGGAAAAACCCAAACCTCTCAGAGCAAGCTCGAGAAACCGCTGTGAACTCGGCGCGTCTTGGACGTCTGCGACAGGTGGGAATGTTGACCACGCCAGTGATTATATTCCGCCTGCGCGCGAGTTCAGAAAGGAGAAATGCCGCTAAGAGTTTCTGTCGTCCGTTCCGCTCTGTTCGTTTCCCATCCTAACCTATTCCTGAGGAGGAGTATCAATGAGAAACTGGAAATCCGCCAGCCTGGTGATTGCTCTGTTGACAACCGTCAGCCTCGTGTTGGCCGCCTGCACGCCCCCGGCGACGCCGGCCCCAACGCCGGTGCCGCCCACTCAAGCGCCAGCCCAGCCGACCAAGCCGCCCGAGCCGACTAAGGAGCCAACCAAGCCTCCGACCCCGGTGCCGCCGACGGCCACGCCCGCCCCCAAGACCCTGTTGGACATCATCAAGGCGCGCGGCGTGCTCAAAGTCTCGACCGACCCGAATTACAAGCCGCAGAGCTTTCTCAACGAGAAAGGCGAGCTGGATGGCTTTGACATTGACGTCGCCAAAGAAGTCGCCAAACGGCTCGGCGTCAAGGTCGAATTTGTGACGCCGGACTGGGACATTATCGTCGCCGGCAACTGGGGCGGCCGATGGGACCTCTCCATCGGCTCGATGACGATCACGCCGGATCGCAAAAAGGTGCTATTCTTCTCCAGCCCGTACTATTACACCCCGGCGCAGTTTGCCGTGCACAAGAACAGCACGCTCACCAAGATCGAGGACTTTGCCGGCAAGATGGTGTGCTTAGGCTCTGGGACGACCTACGAGAACTATCTCGGCGGCACACTGGTGCTGGAAGGCGAGCCGATCCTCAAGCAGGTCACCGGCGCCAAGGCGCAGGTGTTGTCTACCGACTCGGAGTGCATCCAGGCCATCCAGGCCGGGCGCAAAGAGATCGCCGGCGTGCTGACCGCGCTGCCGACCATCGAGGACGCGATCAAGAACGGCGCGCCGATCAAAAAGCTCGGCGACCCGGTCTACTATGAAGACCTGGCGGCGGCGATGGACAGGAACGTCCCCAACAGCCAAGCCTTTGTGGATGCCGTGACCAAGGCCATTGACGAGATGCGCACAGACGGCACACTGACCAAGCTCTCGGTCAAGTGGTACGGCGTGGACATCTCGGCCAAGAAGTAGTAATTCTCGCGCGCTCGCAGGGGGCCGGCCAAGTCTCCGCCCCCTGCAGTGTATCTACCTCGACAACGTTAGATTTCGCTTGGGCTAGTTGCGTTTTGCAGTCGTGTCTGTCATAGGAGCGCCGTCCCTGGCGCGACATCGCGCCCGTGAGGGCGCTCTTACCGCGAATCTAGCATTGTCTAGCCAGAAAAGAGAGGTGAATCCAATGTCTGTAGCAGCAATGGCTCCTCCACACGACAAGATGGGTGAGAACGAAGTCCGGCAGACTGCACAACAACAGCTCAGGTTCGTGGCCTGGACGGCTGTCGTCTGGGCCGTCGTCCTGGCCCTGATCGTCGCGTTCCTCTCGTTCATCCATCTCGACCTGAGCTTTATGCTCAAGTGGCTCCCCTTTATCGCCGAAGGTATCGCGACGACGTTGTTCGTTTCGGTTGCCTCGATCCTATTGGCCTGCGTGATAGCGCTGATAGGCGCATTGGGGCGGCTTTCTCGCAACCCCGTCTTTTTCGGCCTGGCCACATTTTACATCTCCATCATCCGGGGCACGCCGCTCATCCTCCAGATATTCATCTGGTACCTGGCGCTGCCGCAGGTCAAGATTCCTGGCCTGTTTCCCGAGGGCATTGTGCTGGAGGGAACGATGGCGGGCATTTTGGCCCTGGCAGTGTGTTACGGCGCTTACATGACCGAGACGTTCCGCGGCGGGATTCAATCCATCAGCAAAGGGCAGACCGAGGCGGCGCTGGCGCTGGGGATGACGCGCTCCCAAACGATGCGCCGGATCATTTTGCCGCAGGCCTTGCGCATCGTCATCCCACCCGTGGGCAACGAGTTCATTGCAATGACCAAAGACAGCTCGCTGGTGTACTTGATGGGCGTGTGGGAGATCTTGTTCCGCGCCAACAAGATCGGCCGCCAGTACTTTCGCAACTTTGAGACGCTGGTCATCGCCGCACTGTTTTACTGGGTCATGCAGATTACTCTACAATACGTCCAGTCCAAGATCGAAACCCGTCTGGGGAGAGGAGACCGCTGATGGCAACGGCAAAACCTATCGTCCGTGTTCAGAATCTCCACAAGTATTTCGGTCGCTCGCACGTCTTGCGCGATATTTCGTTCGAGGTCTATCCGCGCGAAGTGGTGTGCCTGATCGGACGCAGCGGCTCGGGCAAGTCCACGCTCTTGCGCTGCATCAACTTTTTGGAAGAGCCGACCGCCGGCATCGTCGAAGTGGACGGTGTCGTCGTGCAGGCAAAAGAAAAAGGCCGCGACCGCGACGAGCGCGTCCGCAAGATTCGCACCTCGGCGGGGATGGTGTTCCAAGAATTCAACCTGTTCCCGCACATGAGCGTGATTGACAACATTATCGAAGCGCCGGTCGGCGTCAAGGGCATGCCGCGCGACCAGGCCATCGCCATCGGCGAAAAGTTCCTGGCCAAAGTCGGGCTGATGGAAAAGCGCAACGAATACCCCGCGCGCCTTTCCGGCGGGCAAAAGCAGCGTGTGGCCATCGCCCGCGCGCTGACCATGGAGCCCAAGGTGATGCTCTTTGACGAGCCGACGAGCGCACTCGACCCGGAGCTGATCGGCGAAGTGCTCAATGTGATGAACGAGCTGGCCCATGAAGGGACGACCATGATGGTCGTCACGCACGAGATGGGCTTTGCGCGCGAGGCGGCTAACCGGATCATTTTTATTGACGGCGGCGGGTTTGCGGAAGAAGGGCCGCCGGAGCAGTTCTTTACTTCCCCCAAGGACCCGCGCACGCGCCAGTTCTTGCAGCGATTGCTTTCCGGCGAAGAGGGACGCGGGAAGAGAAAGTAAAAGGTAACCGTTCAGTCTGTCATTCCGAGCGAAGCGAGGAATCTCGGTCCCGCGAGATCGAGACCCTGCCCGTGTCCGCCGCTGCGCGGCGGCGGGCCGCCAGGCGTCGCTCTGCTCAGGGTGACAATTGGGACCGAACGCCAAGCAGGTCACGCTTCAAGCGTGACCTGCTTTTTTGATCACACCCAGCCATCGAATCGCTTGCGCACGACGGCGGAAAACACATAGTTGATCATGGTGATGAAATCGTACACGGGCAAGTTGACCGCCGCTTGAACCGCTGCCGCATAAGGCGGCAGGTTGCTGCATTCCAACAAGATGGCCTTGATTTGGCTGTCTCCCTCCACTAACCGCTTGGCGACCCCGACTACTTCTTGTTCGGCCTTTTCAAAATCCAAGCTGCCCTTCTCGGCCAGGATGGCGTTGTAAAAGTTGGGCTGGTCTTCCATGCCGGCGACCTTGACCGGCATAGACTCGTCAACGCCCACGGCCCGCAAGTGTCGCTCTGTCACCTGGCGGCTGTCGGCGGCAATGATGCCGACTTTTTCCCTGCACCGCAGCGTGCGGTGAATGAACGGCACTTGGAGCAGGCTGGAAAGAAACACGGGCACCGGCAGCGCATCAGCCATCTCTTGTTGAAAGAGGGCCATAAAGCCGCAATCGCTCGTGATGGCCTTGACGCCTTCTCGGACCAGCTCCCGACCTCCCTCGATAAACGGCTCCAAAAGAGCCGGGTCGCGCTGATAGATGAGCCGGTCAATCGAAGCAGCCTTGACCACTTGATAGCGCACCGGGAAAGCAAAAGTCGTCGCATTGGCAACGTCGCCCGGCGGCAGCGGCAACAGCGCATCCAAGAGCAAAATGCCAATGGTCTCGCCGGAACTATATTGTCCTTGTCTGGCCTGGTAGATCATGACACTTTCTCCTCGAATGAAGATGTAAGAGCGCCCATATTATATACCGCGCTGGCGCACTAACGCAATCATCACTCTACGGAATACGCCATACGCGGCACGCGCCACGCTTCCTCACCTGTGTTATAATGCGCCCTCGTGGACACTAAACATTGGACAACACTCGAACTTGCCAAAGTTCTCGACCGGCTGGCCGGCTTTGCGTCGTTCTCTGCCGGCATCGAGCTTTGTCAGACGCTCCGACCTTTGTCGTTTCCAGAGCAAGTGAAGCGACGGTTAACCGCCACGCGCGAGGCGCGTTTGCTTTTAGCGAGCAGCGCCGATGTGGGCCTGGGCGGCATCCACGATGTGCGCCCCCTGGTCGAAGCCGCTGCGCGCGGGTCTGCGCTTTTGCCGCAAGAGCTGCTCGACATTCGCGAGACGCTCGCCGCCGGGCGCGACATTCATCGCACGCTCTCACGGTTCTCGAGCCAATATCCGCTGCTCTCGGCCATCGCCGCGCGCATCGTCGAATCGGCGGGCGTGATTGCCGAGATTGGCCGCTGCATTGACGAGCACGGCGAGGTGCGCGACGAGGCCAGCCCGCAACTGGCCGAGATCCGCCGCGAGCTGCGCACCGCGCACGACCGGCTGCAAGAAAAACTCGCGCGCATTCTGACGGCCTCGCGCAACGGGCCTTATCTGCAAGAAGCCCTCATCACCATGCGGGATGGCCGCTACGTCATTCCCATCAAGTCGGATTTCAAAGGTCGCATCCCCGGCGTCGTTCACGACCAGTCGTCCTCCGGCGCGACGCTGTTCATCGAGCCGCTTTCGACGGTGGAACTCAACAACCGCTGGCGCGAGCTGCAACTGCGCGAAGAAAACGAAATTCGCCGCGTGCTCCTTTCACTTTCCAACCTCGTCGCCGAGGACGGCGTGTACATTGTCGGCACGGTCGAGGCGCTGGCCGAGTTGGACGTGGCGTTCGCCTGCGCCAAGTACGCCGACGCCATTGCGGCGACCGAGCCTCAGATTGCGGATTTCAAAAAGCGAGACGCTCACCCCGGCTCGATGCTGCGGCTCATTCAGGCGCGGCATCCACTGATTGACCCGCAGCGCGTAGTGCCGATTGACGTAGAGATGGACGACGAGACGTTCATCGTCGTCATTACCGGCCCGAACACGGGCGGCAAGACGGTGGCGCTCAAGACGGTTGGCCTGATGTGCTTGATGGCTTATTGCGGGCTGCACATCCCGGCGGGCGAAGGCTCCGAGCTGTGCGTCTTTGACCACATCTATGCCGACATTGGCGACGAGCAGTCCATCGAGCAGAGCCTTTCCACGTTCTCGTCGCACCTGGCGAACCTCAACAGTTTTTTGGACAAAGCCGACCGCAAGACACTGGCGCTGCTGGACGAACTCGGCGCGGGCACTGACCCGGCTGAAGGCAGCGCGTTGGCTCGCGCGATTTTGGATTACTTGCGCGAAAGGTCGGTGACGACGTTCGTCGCCACGCACTATCCCGAACTAAAGGTCTGGGCGCATAACACGCCGGGCGCGGTCAATGCCAGCGTCGAGTTTGACTCGGAGACGCTCGCGCCCACGTACCGGCTCAACATCGGATTGCCGGGGCGCAGCAATGCGTTCGCCATCGCCACGCGGCTGGGGTTGGATTCGCACATCGTCGGCGCGGCGCGCGCGATGGTGGCTCAATCCGACTTGCAGGCCGAAGACCTGCTCGCCGGAATTCACAAGGCGCGGCAAGAGGCCGAAGTGGCTCGCGCTGCCGCCGGGCGCGCGAGAGTCGAATCTGAAAAGATGGAGCGCGAGTTGCGCGCGCGGCTCAAAGGCATCGAAGACGAGCGCAAGCAAATCCTGGAATCGGCGCGCGACGAGATGCACGCGAGGCTGGAAGCATTGGAGGAAGAAATCGCCTCGCTGCGCGGTAAGCTGACGCAGGTGCGCGCTCAAGAGTTGGGAGAGGTGGAGGCGCGTCGGCGCGGGATGCTCAAAGAGACCCAAGCGATGATGCCGCCTCTGCCCGCCCAGCCGCCCAAGCATCCCATTCACGTGGGCGATATTGTCTGGGTGGAGCGACTCAAATCCGAAGGCAGCGTGACGGACATAGATAGTGACGAAGCGCAAGTGCAATCGGGCCGCTTGCGGCTGCGGTTGAGGCTGGACGAACTCGAGTGGCGCTCGACGCCGCAGCCGGAGGCCGCCGCGCCGGCGCAAGGCATCGCGCGTGCGGCAGTAGCTTCTCCGGGCCTGGAACTGGACCTGCGCGGCGAGCGAGCCGACGACGCGCTGGCCCGGTTGGACCGACACCTCGACGCGGCGTATCTGGCCGGGCTGCCCTGGGTGCGCGTCATTCACGGGCACGGGACAGGCGCACTCAAGAAGGCCGTGCGCTCCGCCTTGCGCGGACATCCGCTGGTGGTTGATTTCGAGTCTGGCAAAGATGGCGAAGGCGGCGATGGGGTGACGGTGGTGAAATTGGCGCAGGGAAGTTGAATAGAACGACTCTACTGAAAGAACTCGAATTTGAACCGCACCCCCCGCAAGGGGGTTGCGGTGAAAAAGGACTTTGCAGAGTCATAGAACGTCAAACGTCAAAATGTGATATGACGTTTAACTTTCGGTGATGAAAGATGATTCAAGATTCGTTCGGGCGAGTAATTGATTATCTGCGGATTAGTGTGACGGATCGGTGCAACCTTCGTTGCGTGTACTGTATGCCGCCGCAAGGCATCGCATTAAAAACGCATGACGAAATCTTGCGCTACGAGGAAATTGAGCGCCTAGTGCGCGCGGCGGCGGCGCTGGGCGTTCGCAAAGTGCGGCTCACGGGCGGCGAGCCGTTGGTGCGACCGAACATTGAACATTTGGTAGAGATGATCGCTGCCGTGCCCGGCATCGAGGACGTGAGCATGACGACGAACGCGGTGCTGCTCGACCGGCGCGCCGAGACGTTGGCGCGCGCGGGCCTGCACCGCGTCAACGTGAGCCTCGATACGCTGCGCGCGGACCGCTTTGAGCGGATCACGCGCTTTGGGCGCATCGCGGATGTCTGGCGGGGACTGCAAGCCGCCGAGCGCGCCGGGCTGGCGCCCATCAAGCTCAACGTCGTCGTCGTGCGCGGGATGAATGACGACGAGTTGGCCGATTTTGCCGCGCTCACCTTCGACCATGCCTGGCACGTGCGCTTTATCGAGCTGATGCCGGTGGCCAACGAAGGCGACTGGGGCGAGCATCTTCCTCCGCCGGACGACCGCTTGGTGACCGCAAAAGAGATGCAAGCGCGCCTGTCCGCGCGATTCGGCGCGGAATGCTTTTCTGAATCTGCAACGCCCTTGGCGCCCGGCAACGGCCCGGCGCGAACCTTTGGTCTGCCGGGCGCAAAGGGAGTCGTTGGGTTCATCACCCCGGTCAGCCAGCACTTTTGCCCGACGTGCAACCGGCTCCGGCTGACAGCGGATGGCAAGCTGCGCCCGTGCTTGCTGGCCGAGGGCGAAGTGGATGTGATGAGCGCGCTGCGCTCCGGGGCCAGCGAGGCAGAGGTGCAGGCGTTGTTGTTGCGGGCGGTGGGGAACAAGCCGGAGTGTCACCATCTGGACGAGGACGTTGCGCCTTCCCAATTGATCGGGAAGCGCGTGATGGCGCAAATCGGAGGTTGAACTCTTGCAAAGGTTTTCCAATCTTTGCAAGGGCCAGGTAACTCACGCTGCGAGCGCCGACGCGACCGCGCTGGCGGCGATGACTCCGGCGGGGGGCGCGGGCGGCGTGGCAGGCAGCACCACGTGGAATGTGCTGCCCGGAAAGTTGACTTCGTCGTGCCCGGGGCTTTCCACCCATACCCGGCCGCCATGCGCCTTGATCACGCCGCGCGTAATGGGCAGCCCCAGCCCCGGCCCGGCGCCCTTGAACTTGGTCGAGCCGGTCGAGTGCAGGTCGGGCGAGCCGACGCGGTAAAACTTTTCAAAGATCAGCTCTCGCTCCTCCGCGTCAATGCCAATGCCGGTATCGGCAATGGTGATCTCCAAGTAGGTAGTCGGCGTCCCGCCGGTTCCAGTCTCTTGAAAATGCCGGCCGCTGATCGCAATGCGTCCGCCATCGGGCGTGTACTTGATACAGTTGCCGACAATGTTGCCGAACGCCTGGCACAGCCGCTGCAAGTCGCCCTGGATCGGCGGCAGCCCCTCAATGCCCTCGAGGGTCAACGTCTGCTTGCGTTGCCGAAGCGCATCGCGGCAGCCATCTAACGCTATTCGCATCACGCTCGTCATCGCCAGCGACGTGCGGTTTAGGCTGAGCGATTCGACGTCAATCTGCGAAACGTCGAGCATCGCGCTGATGATCTCTTCCAGGCGCACCGTGGCCCGGCTGATGCCCTGACTGACCTGGGCCATTTGGGCCGGGCTGGGCACACCCGCCTGCACCACATCCGCCATGATGTCGGCATAGCCGCGCACTTGCGTCAGCGGCGTGCGCAGCTCGTGCGAGGCGATCTGGATAAAGTTGGTCTTGGCCTCGTCCAATTTCTCCAGGCGGCGATTGGCGCGCGTCAGCTCGTCGTTGAGCTCGGTGATGTCGGCGTTGAGTGCCTTGAGGTCGCTGACCAGGCGCGCGTTTTGCAGCGCCACCGCCGTCTGCCCGGCCAGCGTCGAAAGCACGTCGAGGTCTTGATCAGAGTAAGGCGCTTCGCCGGCCTTGCCGCCCAGCGCCAGGATGCCCACCATCAAGCTCTGGCGGCGAATCGGAACATATAGCTCCATGTTCAATTCTTCGAGCCACGCCCGCTCCCACGGCGGCGATGCGCGAAACTCGGGCAAGATGTCAATCTCGTACTGGCTGACCGGTTGGCCGGTCCGGTTCAGGTGCGACAGGATCGGGCTGTTGGGATCGAACTCGGCGGTCTTGACGGATACTTCGCCCATGCCGGGGATGATGCGCACCTCGATGCGCCCATCTTCGCGCTCGGTCATCAACAGCAAAGCGCCGCGTCGAATTTCGAGCACTTCGCTGATGATGCCAATCGCCATCGTCACCAACATGTCCAGGTCCAGGATATTGGTGATGGCGGCGCCATAGTCGCGCAAAGCGCGCGCCGGATCGTAACCCTCGCCAAACAGGAATCGGCCCATCAAGTCGGCGGCGGCGCGGCGGACGGGTTGGATGACGATGGACAGCAGGATGGACATGATGGCAGCGCCGACGAGCACGTAACCGGCCGGCAGCGATTGGAGCAATGACTGGAGCAGCAAAAAGCTCGCCAGGAAAAGCCCGGCCGTCACTAGCGTGATGAGCGTGGCTGAGGCAGCCTGCCGGACGACGTTGCGAACGCTGGGCAAATAATAGCTCAGCATGGCATAGCCCATCACCAAGATACCCAGCATTCGGACGAACGCACCGACCTGCGTCATGGTTTCGCCGGGCACCGTTGTCAGCCCCTCGCCCGCGCCGATGAGCAGGACGGCCCCCAACCAGTACAAGATGCGGTTTCGGTGCAGGGGCCGCTGGATGCGGACGTAATCCCACACGGCCAAAACCAACGCGCCGCCGGTGAATCCCACCCAGCCTGCCACCAGTACGATGTTTGCGGCTTCGGCGGGAGAGGAGAGGCGCAAGCTCTCTTGTAGCCCATCTTGGATTCCCCCGGCGTTGCTGCCGGCCAGCCAGGTGAGCGCCACCCAGACTGCGCCGCCCAATCCTGTCCACTGCGCCCCGGCCCGATCGAAAAAGAGCAGCGTCAAGACAGCCAGCAACACGGCCAAGACGACCGCCAAGTTAGTGGCAACCAGGCCGCCATAAAATGACACTTCTGGGATCAGCCCCCGCATAATCGTCAACGACTTGCCGAGCGCCCAAGCGACTCCCATCAACAAATACAAGAAGAACAAGCCATGCAGCCAGGTTTGCAGCCCGCGTCTACGGAGGCTCAACATGAGCAGCACGGCGTAAGCAACGGCTGTGCCACCGACGACGATGACAGGGGTTTGAAAGCCAAACATCTATGCCTCGATGCCTTATCCCAAATCAACGTTTGGGAAAAGTTTTGGGATAATCTATACTTCTGTCAAGTTCGCCTAATACTCACCCAAACCTTCGCAAGGGTGAGTATTACGTTATTTGAGGATGTAATATGTTCCCTTTTTGGCCCCAATCCGCATC
>CAYHAR010000015.1:0-32819 GCA_964354595.1 uncultured Anaerolineae bacterium
ACGCGATAAGCAATGTGGTGCGAATCCAGTATCTCGATGATCTTGGTTTTGAGAAGGTTCACTCTCTCCATGTTCTATCAACTGAATGTTGAAGTCGAGGCCATGGCCGGAAGCGGTATAGTCACAGCCCCAACCGACCAAGGCCTCGACGGAAAAGGTGTGTTACTGCGTTACAGACACGTCGTCCACATAGGTCCATGTATTGTACCAATCGTTCGACGTGTGGTTCACCAGCCTGAGTTGTACGGTTTGTCCGGCGTATGCACTCAAATCATAGACGAACTGCTGCCAGCCGGTGTCGGCAGGGGTCGGCGCACAGCTTGCGACAGGCGTCGAACTGATGCGCCCGGTATACCAGACCAGCGCCCCGTTGATGTAAACGCCGAACCAGTCGTACTTGTCACCTACCAGGCGGTCGTAGCTCAAGATCCGGTACCACAGGGAGAGCGTAGGTGCACCAGAGCTGGGCACCGGGACGTCCTGGGAGAGAGACGAATCGCCATGCGGATCGCTCCGGCACGGGGCGGTCATCCAGCCTAACACGGCCGCGCCACCACCAAGGTGCACCGGCGAACCAATCGGAGCCGGCGCCAACTGGTCAGAGCCAGCTAGAGTCCAGTGTGTCAGGCCCGACTCAAAACCGGGGTTGAGTACAATATTTTCAGGCGGCGGCGGATAGTCCTTGAGCACAACAGGCAGGTAAACTTTTTGTGGCCCCTGGGTGGCAGGCGGCGGCATGTAAGCATTCCCGTAACCATTCCAGCTTGACCAGAGAAAAGAACGGCGCGTGCGTTGCAGGATGGTGGCGGGCGTCAGAGTAGCACCGGTTTTATCCGCCAACGCGTAGAACAGACGGTAAGCGTAGGCATTATCCAGCCACGTCATGATCAGGCGATCATTCTGATCCACCACCAGTGAGACATTGTTGTTAAAGTTGCTCAACGCGTTGGGAATTGTATAGATGGCCTGCGGCGCAGCGGGACTCTGGACTGCATCAACGGCGGGCCTGCGCGTCTTGTGTGTCTCTTCCAGGCCATCAAGAGCTAGCATGTTCACTGGCTGGTCTTGGCTGACCACACTCTCCACACTATTGATACCTGCGGTGAATGTTATCGTGCGGTAGTAGTATGAGGCGCCAAAAGAGTCCATGGTCGTTCCTGTGACGACATAGACAAACCAGCCATACCGTGTACCGTAGGAGAGGCCACAGTTCGAAAAACCTGTGCTGTCCAGTGTGAAATCGCCGGTTACCTGATATGGCCCCAAACACTGGGCCGAGGTGCTCAGGTCCATCACCGCCCAACGATAATTATCTCCTGCAATACCCCGTGGCGTCCATGCAAAGTCTGTGGGTAAAGTCCGACTACTGTTATTGGGCGGCGAGACCAGGGAGACGTTCACAATATCAAAGTCTCCACCGGACGCGTTCGTACCGGCCGTGTAAGAGCTGATCGTCGGGCCAAACCAATAAGCAACGCAGCTAGGATTGGGCGTATTACCACCGCTGGCGCTGTTCAGATAGCGGACATAATAGTACTGGCCTGATGTCAAGCTAGCGGCGCCGGTGAACAAATACGAACCGTTGGCCTGGGTCGTCGTCGTCATATAGCGGCTCTCACTCGCGCCATCGCCTTTTATCAGATTCAGCGTCAAGCCACCGACGCCGGAACCGTTGGAGGTGACCCAACCCGATATACCTGAACTTGCAGGATTGCCAGTCACGACGGTATATTGGATCTGCATTGCCGTGGCGGTGACCTGCGTCCAGGCGACTGCCAGTTGCCCATCGGACAAGGCGGCCGCATCCGCATTGATGCCGCTGGCGCCGCTGCCATTTAAAGTGATCGGCGTGAGCGCGCTGGGGGATGACCCGTCGGCATTCACCACCGCATAGTAAATCTCGCCATTCCCGGAAGCATTGTAAGAGGTCCACACGATAGCGCCTTTGCCGTTGGGTAACGCAGCCACGCGCGGCACCCCATTCACACCGGCGCCGCCTGTCAGCCGGGTTGCGCTCCTGACGACGTTGCCGTTGCTATCCAATACCGCATAGTATACATCCACCGCGCTAGGCTCGGCGTGCTCCCAGGCCAACAGGAAATTGGTGGTGCCGGTCAATGCAACAACTGAAGGTGGATAGTCTTTCGGGCCATTGGTCGGATTGTTCGTCAGCGCAGTGGGTGGCTTGACGACGCCACCGCTGCTGTTCACAATCGTGTACCTGGCATTGTAGCGATCTAGCGAGCCGCCGGGAATGGTATCTTCCTGAAGCGCCCAGTCAATGAGGATATTGCCGTTCGGCGCGACGGCGACAGAGGGGGCAAAGTCAAAGGTATTGTACGTCGCAGCCGAGTTGTTCGTCAGGCGAGTGATCGCCCGGACAAAGCTTCCGCTGCTGTTGACGAAGGCGTACTCGATCTCGCTCACCGAAGCCGTGCCGTTAAAATAGTTAGTGTTCCACGCGACGACGGCATTACCATCCGGCATAGCGGCCATAGCCGGGTTGTCGGATTTGTTCTGGTCGGTCGTCAGGCGGCGCGTGTAACTTTGGCCGTTCACCACCGGATCCACATAGGTCTCCCAATCCTCCGTGCCGTCGCCGCTGTCATTATCCGTGTAGATCTGATAAAACGACGGCGCGAACGTCACGTCCACCGTCGCCGTATCTTGCACGGCCCCATTCGCCTGCGAAGTCGCTCGCACGGTCGCGCGGGTCCAATTGCCGACACTCGCCCCGCCGGGCACAGCGACTTTGACCACGACCTCTTCCTGAGAGCCGGTGGCGATGGGACCGACCGAGTTGCCCGGCAGCGGGGTGACGCCGTCGCTCCTATAAAAGCTGACCGCCCAATCCGAACCGGTATAGGCAGAGCGGCTCATCGTGTACGAGTCTAGGCTGGCGCCCAGGTTCTTGACGAACACGCGTAAGGTGACAGACGTGCCGGCTGTCCCCGAATTGCCCTGTTGGTCAGGCGTTAGAAAAACGTTACAAGTGGGCTGGACAAGAGTGAACTCGACGGTCTTGGCCACATTGACCGTAATGGTGAACGGGTAAAGAAGGCCGATGCTGCCGTCGTCGTTTTCGATCCCGACGGTGGAATAACCCAAGTCGCCCCGCGTCCCGGCGCGGGTGTTGGGATAGTTGAACTGGATCTTGTTGCTGGTCTCGTACAACACCACCTGAACATTTTGCCCGGTGGTCTCGCCATACAGCGGCACATTCTGCCACTCGACGACCAGCAAGCGATTGGGCGCAGTTCCCATGGCCTGGTAGCGAATCGTCCCGCCGCCGCCCTGCGTGGAATCCGGGTTAAAGTCTTCCCAAAACGGCGCGACAATGTTGTTGGGACGTGATGGAATGGGCAGGCTGAACTTGCTGTAGGTGTAGTATGACCTGCCATTGTCGGCGAAACTCAGAAAACCGTTCGAGTCAATGTAGAACTGGGTATAGCTCTTGCCGTAGAACTTGAACGTAAAGCCGATGCCGAGCGGCCCAACGTAATCATCGTCACGCTGCGAGACGTTGGTCGGCGAGTCGAGAGTCACCCAGTTATTGGCAACCGCGTCATTCCAGGTATAACCAAAGGCATCCGGGCCGCCGGTCGCCTGGACGAACGACGGAATGTCGGCAGGCTCCCTGTCCAGAGGCAGGCCGGCCACCTCCGTCAGGGTCGGGCCGGCCGGATCCAATCGGTATACGGCGCGTGGCACGCCGATCGCTTCGGCCCCCGTCAGGTGAACATCCAGGTAGCCGGGACCGGACAGATTGCCCAGTGGAATGATCAACTGAAACTCGCCGGGGGCTAGTGGCTGCAGCGGGATAGTGGCCAGGCGCTGCCCGGACGAATCCAGCAGGTAGGCCAGGCCGTGCCCATCCGTCCACGGCTGTCCGTCCTTGCTGGATACGGTCAACTTGCCGATCAACTCGTGTTGCAACGCGGTAACCTCCAGATGGAGCCGTCCATGCTGCGCCGGTTCCTGGGTTGCAACGAAACGCGAGGACGGTCGGGGGGCCGTGCTCGCCCACGCTGTGGCGGCAAAGATCGAGACGATCGCCACCATGCAGCCAACGAAAACGGTCCGATTCACAGACATTTTGGCTGACATTGCTGACCTCCCTATGAAGCTGGCAGCCCAACCCGCATACCCCTGACCTTGCACATGCTACTGCCGGTCATTGCAAGTCAGATACGCTCAAAAGCTAATGAACTTCGCCCTCCTTCTCCGGCTTTTCTGTCGGCGTGGGCAGAGGCGTATTCGTCGGTCGGGGTGGCGTGTTGGTCGGCGGCCTGCGAGTGGGTGTGAGCGTAAGCGTGGGCGCGGGCGTCAAAGTCGTCGCGAGCGTGGCCGTCGGCTGCTGGACGAGCGTTGCGGCGGCCTGTTGCCACGAAAACTGCCATGTGCTGCTGGGCGCGCTGCGTGCGACGCCGGTTCGCGCCCCGTTCGCATCCGTCCCCGTCTGCCGCATCACCGTCACATGCCAACTGCACTGGGAAGGCGCGCCGAGCGAGCTGTATAACGACGGTGGAAGCGTGTAGCTGGTCTCCTTGCCCCACTCGGGCGGGAGGCTCGGCCCCGACACGCATTCTAGAAAGACGACGTACGAGTCGTCAGATTCCAGTCCAGAGACTGCTTCCCATGCCAATGTTATAGTGTCCTTGGGCGAAAACGTCGCACCGTTCGCCGGCCCTTTCAAGCTGGGCGCATCCAGCAGCGCCCCGCTCGGCGAAGGGCTTGCCGACGGCGTGGTATTGGGTTGCAACACCAGCGCATAGATGAGAACGCCGCCCGCCACGGCGAACACTGCCAGCAGCGCCAAGAGCAGACCCGCAATGGCCAGCGGGGACACCCTGCCTACCTTGCGGGGCACAATGGGTGCAGCCGGGGCAGAAACCAGCACCGTTGAAGCTACAGAAGGTGATGTTTTCGGAGCAGGGGGCGGGGTCTTGGGCGCCCGCGCCACTGCTGACACTGGCTTGGTTCCACGTGCTGGAGAAGGTGCCTTCAGGCCAGCCGGCATCTGCCCGGTGATCGCCACTCGCAGGTCGCGCGCCAATTGGCCGGCCGACTGGTAACGTTGGTCGCAATCCTTGCTCATTGCTTTGAGGACAACCGCTTCTACCGATCTGGGTACAGTGGGGCTGATTTGAGAAGTGCGAGGCGGCTCGTATGCTACGTGCGCCAGCAGTACCGCCGCCGGCGTGGAGCGCACGAACGGCGCCGTCCCGGTCAACATCCTGTAGAGGACGACGCCCAGCGAATAAATGTCTGTGCGATAGTCCACCTCCTCGCCTTGCGCTTGCTCTGGCGACATGTACTCGGGCGTGCCGACGATGATGCCAGCCTTCGTCAGCTTGCTGTCTTGCCCGGCTCGTACGAGGCCAAAGTCCATCAGCACGGCGTGATCATTCCGGTTTTCGTCCACGATAATGTTGCTAGGCTTGACGTCACGATGGATCAGGCTTTGCGAGTGCGCGTGGTCCAGTGCGTCAGCCACCTGGTCAATGATGCGCGAGATGCGCTGCAAGGGCATAGGCTTGTCGCCCAACACAGCGTCAAGCGTCTTGCCGGTGAGGTATTCCATCACAAAGTAATGGATGCCGTCTTGCTCGCTCACGTCGTGGATCGTGATGATGTTGGGATGGTGAAGCACCGCTGCGCCACGCGCCTCGCGCACAAACCGCTCAACAAACTCGTGATCGAAGCTGAATTGCTGCGGCAGCACCTTGATCGCCACATGGCGGGTCAGCGAAGGCTGATAGGCTTTGTACACAATGGCCATCCCGCCCCGGCCGATCTCCTCGATGATTTGATACTGCCCTAGCGTCTTGCCAATCAGAGTGTCCACGCGACCTCCTTGTCTCACCTGTGTTCAGCTTGCGAGACAAATCCAAAGATACTACACAGCACCCGAAACTACAAATGCGAGCGGACCAAAGTCACCCCGAGCCTGTGTCAACCTCAATCGCTGGATGGCAGAATGTTCACTCGCCCAGCCCAGGTCGCATACAGGAATGCCATAGACAGTTTTTCGAGATACTGGCAGGCGACCAGTGCCGCTTTCAGATCCTTGCCGACAGTCAATACACCGTGATTGGCGAGTAGGCAAGCGTTGCGCCCATCCAGCGCCTCGACCGCGCAACTGGCCTGTTCCCCGCTGCTGGCTACAGCATGTGGAGCCACTTTGATCTGGCCGCCGAGGAAGATCAACTGATCTTCCAGGATCGGCGGGATAGGCCGGCCCACAACGGCCATCGCGCTGCCCATCGGCGGATGTGTGTGAATGACGGCGTTCACGTCGGATCTCGCGCGATAGACCGCAACGTGCAACCGCCATTCGGCGGGAGGAAGGCCCTTGCCCTCTATCGGCACGCCTGCTTCATCCACTACAATGATGTCATAGGGCGTCAGTTCATCATAGTAGCGACCGTGCGGCGTGATCGCCAGTATCACATGCCCACCGGTTTCACCAACACGCGCGCTGACGCTGCCGCTATTGCCTATGGTCAGGCCAGCCGCCAACAGAACTCGAGCTACGCCCAATACTTCGGTGCGCAAGAGTTCGTGCGTCATGGTGTCACTTCCACTACGGCTATGGCGATGTGGCCCAGCGATTTATTGGATACGCTTACCCCATACACCCAATCCTTGGCCACCGAGGTCATCGGCGGGACGATGTCGAAATTGGCCGGAGTGGTCCCCTCTAGCACGCCCGTCTTGACGCCGGGCAATCCGTCCGTTCCCACCGCCGACTCGGACCACGTGCCGCTGAATGCGACTACGCCCGCGCTCGACGTGACCGCCAGGCGGTACTTGCGGCCCGGCTGCAGCTTGACGAGTGTGAGGATCGCCGCCGGGCTGCCCTCTTGCCGCGCGACGATCACTGGCGTAAAACCCGCAATGGGCGCTGTCTGGGTGATCGCCGTGGTCGCCGTCGCCATCGGCTCGACCAGCGCGCTCGTCGGCGCGGGAGCGACAGTCGGCTCCGGCGTAGCCGTGGCGGGCGGCTGGCACGCGGCCAGCGCCAGCATCAACGCGCCGAGGACGAACAAGACGCGCATTCGAGTCGTCATTTCTTGCCTCCCTCTTGGCTTGTCGCCGTTCACATCTCGCATCACGTCAAAACGATTTGCGGATGCGCGCCAACCATTGGCGAGCCTGGGTGATCAAGTCCTTGAGCAGCGGATCGTTCGGGCCAATGCGAATCGGGACATTCATCTTGACCGGCACCTCCGTCTTGACGTGAAACGTCTGCTCGACGTGAACCGGAATAGTAATGTCCACCGGCACCGTCGTCTTGACCGGGACGTTGATGACTTGCTTGCCCAAAAGTCCCATATCCACCGGCACGCTGATGGTGGTGTCAATCGGAATGTTGCCCTTGAACGGAAAATTGATGTCTTGCTTGAACGGCACGTCGCCTTCAAAGGGAACCGTCTGCGAGATCGAGTAATCGAACGACAATCCCGCCCCGGACAAATTGTCCAGCGAGCGCGACGCCTCGTCCAGCATGGCAGCCACCTGGTTGCGAGCCGCCATCAGCCGCGTGATCAGGAGGACGTTGAGCGCGAGCGAGACGAGCGCCAGCGTTGCCACCACGGCCATCATCATCCACAACACTCGCACGGAGCGCTCTAGTCTCATTTGCGCCGACGAAAGCGACGGAGGCGTGATGACCTGGCGCGGAGGCGTCAACACGGGCGGCGTGGGGGCCCCGCGCGGAATCGGCGTCGGCTGCAGCGAAATCGCCTGCGCGGTCGGCTGCGTCACCTCGCCTATAGGCGCAGGCGTCTCGGTCGGCATTTGCGTCGGCGTCCTGCGAATCAGGGGGAGAGGTTGCGTCTCGTCTTTTTTGAATCCCGGTGTGGTGGGTTTAAAGCCCTCGTCGTTTGACATTCGATCCTCCGTGTTGGAGTAAGTTGGATGTTGGAGGTCAGAGGTCGGCGGCGCTCCGACTTCCGACCTCTAATCTCTAACCTCCAAGTATATTACAAGCTGGCAAAGCGTCAATCTCTTGAACCAAAGACCACGTGTAGCGAGCGGCCCGACCCAAGGTATCTGGCTCGATATGGCTCAGGTTATCCGACAGCCGATGCCAGTTGGGCAGGAATCCTTTTTCGTCGTACCCGGCCACGCAGATGGCTGGGTAGCCTCTGCGTCGAAGATTAGCCACTTCTTCCAAGATCAACATATCTCTGCCCACAACGCCCAATTCCGGGCGTTGGCGAGCGACCTGCGCCGCCAACGCCGCCATCTCTGAATCGGGAAAATATTCACTCCAGCAACTGGTGCCGTGCCGGGTCACGTAGCACAGATTTCCCGTGCCCACCATCTCCAGATCAATCCAATAGGTGTTCTCTTTAGGCGGCGCGAACCTTTCCAGGTAGCTTTCCATGCCCACGCAGCCCACCTCTTCGCAGCCGGTGAACAACAACGTCACCTCTGTATGTTGAAGCGGCTGCGCCTTGAGCGCCTCGACCACGCCGAGCAAAATAGAAACCGCCGTCGCGTTATCGTTCGCACCCTCGATGTGGGGCTGGGTTTCATCGAACAACAAAGCCGCCAGCGACGGAACCAGTCCAGCGCCCAACACCCCTTGCCACCAGGCAATCCGTCGGCGATTCAGGAGCACGTCGGCCAACAGCGATATGCCGCCGAGCGCCGCCGCCAAAAGCGCCAGAGTATTGATCGGCTTGGAGGTCTCGGGTCTGGGCGGCGGCATGAGAAAGCGCTGCTTTTGGGTATCCAGGTGGCCGACGAGAAAAACTCGGCGGAGAGCCTGGCCTGTTGGCGGAATCTGGACGATCACGTTCTGGCTATTGCCCCGGGCGATCAGCCGTTGAAAAAAGGGCGTGCGAACCAGCATGGCCGATCGCACGATACAAGCGCCGCCGAGCAGGAGCAGGCTGCCCACGAGCTTGCCCCACTGCCCGCCGAGCCATGCAATCGGCATGGCGAGCACGCCAGCCGCAGTAGCGGGAATCACGATCCAGCCGAAAGAAGCCTGGCTCTTGAAGGGCTGCTCCTGCACATCGGCGATGCCCAACTGCCGCAGCGTCCTTTCGACGTACTCGGCCGCCTGGCGCTCTTGCGGCGAAGTGGAAGGGCGCGGCCCGATGTCCTGGCACAACGCGCGCATATGCGTCATCAGGCGGTCCGGGTGCAAGCTGTCTGGAAATTGGTCCAGCATGATGTGCCTCTTGCTCGTATCATGGCCTCCAACGCCCGGCCGTCTCATCAAGTTCTTGCTGCAAATCATCAAACTCGATCGTTGTGAAATGTCCCTCCGGGCGCAGATGCCCCACGTCCAACGGCAACAACCCATCCCACGAGTACGCCAATTGCGGAAAGGCCGCCCGCCCCAGGCTGCGCACTGCCGTCACGCCGCGCGCGCCGACCGCCTCTGCGAACTCGGGCACGCGCGCCTCGTCCATCGCCACGCTGACCGATTGCAGGTTGGCGGGCGGCAGCCAGCGCAACACGCCGGGCACGTCCATCACATCCTCCACCGGGCGGACGACAATCACGCGCCCCTGGCAGGCGTTGACCGTCCGGCGTAGCGTCTCGGCGTTCCACGTCCGCGCGTCCACGATCACCGCAAAGTCGTCGTCGTAAGTCGAGCACACACGCACCTGGCCTGAGCCTGCCAACGCAGCATAGGTATCAAACGCGCGATGCGTCAAACGGCGCGGCGTCGTCCCGCGCGGGAGCGACTGCGAGAGCGCGCGCATCTGCTCCACCAGCGCCCCAGCATATCCGTCCGCGTCGCCTGCGACAAAATGCGCGCGCGCCGAAAGGCAGCCATTCTGATCCCACAGCGACGAATCCAATGCAGCCAGGAGAGCGATTTCGGATTTCGCGCGGAGCGTTCGGATTTCGGATCTCTGACCTCCGACTTCTGACTTCCGACCTCCAATGACTGCAAAACTCACCTTATGCCCATGACGATGAAAGCGCAGCGTCGGCGTGGATTTTGCGCGCACCGCCTCCAGCGCAGCGATGGTGTCGTCTCCGGCGGCGGCGATCATTAACCCGGCGCGGCGCATCAGCTCGCGCTGCCGCGATTCGTCCTCGTAATCCCAAATCAACACGGCCAGGCCCGCGACCAGCGCCGGGTCAATGGCCTCGACGACCGAAAGCACCCACGGCGCGAACAACGGTTCGTGGCGGCTATTGCGAATCAACACCGCCGGAACGGGCATCCCATTGCCCGAAGCGTAATTCGCCAGCCCGCCCAACAGCGCAATGAGCAAAGCCGTGCCCGGCACATTGCCTGCCGCGTAACCCAATGCCAGGTCGAGCGGCGGCGCAGGCCGGCACAGCGGCGATCTGCTTCGCAAGCTCGCTATCGCGCGATCCGGCGCGCGCTGCGGGAAAAAGCGCACCCGGCCCGGCAAGTCCGGCATCTGCTCCCAGCGGGTCGCCGCCGACCACGTCGGCTGAAATTCGAGCGCAGCCGAAAGCGAGCCGGGGCTGATCAGATCGCCCAGCCCCAAGGCCATCGCCAACATTGGCGGCGAATAGCCCGTGCAAGTCGAAAGCGCACTCATCATCTCCGCCGTGTGTTCGACCAACTGCGCGCGGGCCACTTGTAAGACGGCTTGCCAACGCGCCAGCACCTCTCGACCTCCAACAGTGCGCGCTTGCTGCAAGCCCTCCAACAATACGCGCCACTGCTCCGCCGCGAGCCGGGGCCAGCGCACCGCCACAGCATCGGGATCGTCTGGCGTGGTCAACATGCCGCCCTTGAGCCACGATGTCTCCCACGTCGCGCCATCCAACACGCGCTCGCGCAATTCCTTCGGCAGCCAGTATCCCTCAAACGTCATTTGAGATTCGAACATGCTCTTGGCTCACAGACGAAGGACGAATAACCAATGACGGACATCGCCTTCGTCCTTCGTCAAATCTGCGCTGCGCACCCGGCCTCTTGCACCAAATCCACCCGCTGGATGCCGCCGACGATGTAGGCTGTGTCGTATCTACACGAACAAACGAGTGATGAATCATACTCGCCGCCGCCGTTGGCCAGCCGCACGCGGTCGGCCGTCTGAAAGAACGGCGGGATCAGCTCGCCGCCGCCGACCGGATCGAAAAACGCCAACAAGCCAGTCGCGTCCGGGCCGGGCACGATTCGATCATTATCGTCGGTGACGACGGCATACACCCAGGGCGGGACGTGATAGTTGCCCTGCGGGCATTCAAACGCGGCCCAGTTGGCTTCGGCCATGCCGTACACGTCGGACACAGGCACATTGCCGAACGCCGCGCCCAAGTCGGCGCGAATCTGTGCGGGCGTGAACGGATAGCGTTCCTTCATCCCGCCGCCGGTGGCGACCCGGCTGCCGGGCGGCAAACTCACTTTCGCCTGGCGGGCAATCGTGTGCAGTTGCACCAGCCCGCCCAACAGCATCAGCGGCTGACCGGCGCGCGCGCACTCACGCAGGCGAGCCAGCGTGAGCGCCACGTAGCGCGGCGCGGCCAGATGCTCATTCGCCCACTCCATGAACGGGTGAATCGCACGCCGCTCGATCAAGCCGCTCAGGCCGGGCAGGAACACGCGCCCGGCGCGGATGCGGAGTTGATCGGGCGTGGCGGAAAACGGCATAGTGTAATAGACCGGGCTTGAGGCGGCCCAATCCAGTTGGCGCGTGCCGAAACGCGCCACGCGCGCCATGGCGACCCGCGTATCTTGCGGCATCACAAACACCAACGCCGCGCCGCGCTCCACGCCCCACGAGCGGCGGATGCCAGTGAAAAACGCATGAATCGCCAGCTCGACCGTGGCCGCGTTGCGCGCCACAAAACTGGCCTGCCCCGACGTGCCGGTGGAGGTGACGATCTCTAATCCCAGATCGGCGTAGATGCGTTCGACATCGCGCAACAGCGCCTCTAGCGTGCGATAGCGGCGGCGAAACGCCGACCACCGCTCACGCGGCAGCGGGATCGAAAGCTGATCGCTCAACCAGCACATAAAACCAGGCGGGTCATCTTGCGGAAACGGGCCAATGTGATCTATGTAGCTTTTAAAGGTCAGGGCGGCTGGTCTGAGCAGCCGGGCTAAATCATCAGACCCAAAACGCAACCCGATACCGCGCGCGGTCAACGTCTGCCGATAAGCGGCATTGCGCTCAAAATGGTAACGATGCTGCGCCTCAATCGCCTCTAACAAAAGTTGATTACGCTGCGCCGCCGACAACCCAAAGAAATCTTTCAATCGCATATCGCTTATTGCCTATCGTCCGTCACTTGATCCCAAAGACCCGTTGATGCAACCCCGTCCGCGTCCACAACAACGAGATGGCGGCTGCCGCAAAATCGCCCGTGTCGCGCCAGGTGCGCGCCGCGCGCCTCAGCGCCACCGGCCATCGCGCGATGGCTCGCGTGGCGGCTGCCAATCCCGCTTCAGCCTCGCCGGGCGACATGGCCTGGGGAACGAACGTGGCGCGATTCAAATCCAAGAGCGCGTAATCGGCTGGCAAATCGGCCAAGAGCATCCGCCCCTCACGCGCCAGCCGGTCAAACACGTCCGTGCCCGGCGTGGGGATGAGCAGGCCCAAGTGCGCCAGGTCCACGCCGGCGTCGAGCACAAAATCCGCCGTGCGCTGAAAAATATCCGGCCCGTCGCCGTCGTTGCCCAGGATGAACGTCGCCGCGATCATTAGCCCGCGCGCGTGCAGGCGCGCGATCTTGTCTCGATAGTGCTCCACGCCCACGCGCAGGTTCACGCCCTTGCGCATTGTCCGCAGCGTCGCCTCGCTGACCGATTCTAAACCGATGAGCACGACAAAACATCCGCTGGCCTTGAGCGCAGCCAGCATCTCGTCGTCGTCGGCAATGTCGAGCGACGCCTGGACGGCGTGCCGCCGCTGCAATCCTCGCCGTGCCATCGCGCGGAAAAGCGCCAGCGCATGGTCGCGGTCGGCCATCATGTTGTCGTCGGTAAAGAGCATCACCGGCGCGCGCGGGACATGCGGCAGCTCAGCCAGCACGTCCTCGATGGGCCGCGCGCGGAATCGCCCGGCCTCAAACTTCCAGAGCGCGCAAAACTCGCAGCGATAGTGGCATCCGCGCGAGGCCGAGATGAGCGCGACGCGATAGCGGCGACGATATAGGTCGCGCCGGGGGAGCGGCAGGTTCGTCATCTCCGAGGTGCCGCCATCGTAGCGTTCGCGCAATGTTCCGTTTTCAAAATCGGCGATGAGCTGCGGCCACGCGCCTTCGGCCTCCCCGCTCAAGACCGCGTCCGCATGACGGGCAGCCTCGTCCGGGCAAAGCGTGGCGTGCATCCCACCCATCACCACCGGCACGCCCCGCGCGCGAAAGTGAGACGCAATCTCGTAAGCGCGCGGCGCGGTCGGCGTCAGGCTGGTGAGGCCCACCAGGTCCGGCTGAAAATCTCGCGGGAGCGCTTCAACCACTTCGTCGGCGATGCGAATGTCCCAACCCGGCGGAGTGAGCGCCGCCACATACGCCAACCCCAACGGCTCCATCGTCGCCAGCCCGGCCACGCCGAGCGGCCTGCGTCCCGCTTGCGTGAGCGCCGGGTTGATCAGCAGCAGCTTGCGTTGTTTACGCTCCACGCAGCGCGCTCACCAGCAGCCCCAGTCCCAGCAAAATCTGTCCGACCAAAGCCAGCGTCGCGCCGGGGCCTTCCACACCAAGAGCCTGCGCCAGTAATGCCGTTGCCACCAAAGTCAGCGCCGCCATCGCGCAGCCTCCGAACATTAACACACGCGAGGCGGCCGGGTGGTGTATCAACTTGGCCGAAACGCCCAGGCCGGCGGCCAGCAACACGCCAATCAGAGCGGCCCACGCCGCCAAGAGACCATTGTCCAGCGTGTCGCTGAACAGCACCGACACGCCCCAGGCCCATCGCCCCTGTGCCGGGACAGCCCAAAAGCCAAACAGGCTGGCGAGCGTCAGAGTCAGCCCGGCGACCCACAGAGTGGACGAGCCTCTTTTTGTTTGTTCCACAGTCGTCGGGGTTGCGGGCTTGAGCACGCGCTCTGGATCGGGATGCCCCGGGGCGCGGCGCGCGAAATCGGCGGCCCGGTCGCGCACCTGCCGGGCCAGTTGGACGACTTGGGCGTACTCGCGCTCAAGCTGCGCCTGCCGGGCGATCTCGGCGGCCAGCTCTGTCAGACCCGGATAGCCGGGGCTGAGTTGGCGCAGTTGATCGAGCTTGGTCTGCGCCGCATCAAGCTTGCGCTGCGCGACCAGCGTCCGAGTGTCGCGATACAGCACGACGGTCAAATCGCTTTGCGCCTGGCGCGCGGCCTGCTCCAGCGCAGCGGCAAACTCGGCCACCGACTGGAAACGATCTTCGGGGCGTTTTGCCAGCGCGCGCAACACGACTTGCTCGACCGGCTTGGGGATGGCGGTGTTGAGCTGCGAAGGCGGCGTGGGCGGCTTGTTCACGTGTGCATACAGCACCGCGTTGGGCGTAGGCGCGGCGAACGGCGCCTGGCCGGTCAGCATCTCATAGACCACCACTCCCAGCGAATACAAATCCGAGCGCCAATCGAGCGACTGGCCCTCGGCCTGCTCCGGCGACATGTACTCGGGCGTGCCCACCAGCATGCCGGTGCGCGTGAGCCGCGTGGCGGACATGGCCTTGACGATGCCAAAATCCATCAGCGTCACATGGTCGCGCGAGCCGAGGAACACGTTGGAGGGCTTGATGTCGCGGTGAACCATTCCGTGTTGATGCGCAGTGTCCAATGCCGACGCCAACTGATTGACAAACGAGACGATGCGCGGCAAGGGCAGCGCGCCGCCTTGCTTGATCGCCTGATCGAGCGTCTGGCCTTCCAGGAACTCGGCGGCGATGTAGTGTAGATTGTCGGCCTCGCCGATATCGTAAATCACCAGGATGTTGGGATGCCGCAAGGCTGCCGCCGCCGTCGCTTCCTGCTTGAATCGCCGAACGAACTCTTGGTCGTGCGCAAGGTATTCGGGCAACACCTTGAGCGCCACGTAGCGATGCAGCGAGGGCTGGTAGGCTTTGTAGACCGTCGCCATGCCGCCCTGCCCGGCCAGCTCGACAATTTGGTATTGGCCCAGCGTCTTGCCGATCAAATCTGCCATCGCAATTCTCCTGGCTGCTTTTTCCACAAAGGGACTCTTTAGTGTCTCTTCATGCCTTTTGTAAAGGGATGGGGGCTTGATTGAAATGATTGAGACACACCCAACGTCATTCCGAGTGCCCCGCCGTTGTCGGTGTGCGCGTGTTTGGGCGAGCCAAGCACCCAAAGCAGTTTGTCTACGTAACGATTCAGTCTGATAGTTTCAAGGTCTTGGATTTCGCCTTTGAAGTCGCTTTCTATTACTTGTCCGTGTTCAAGACATCGTAGACAGTTTTATCTCGCAAAAGGTTCAGGACATCGTAGACAGATTTCAAAGCCAATCCACCGAAAACCCTTGTTTTTCAAGGCGATTCTGGGCATTGTTCACGATGTCTTGAACCTTGCTTGAGATAAAAACATCTCAAAAAAGTGTTCACGATGTCCTGAACCCTGACAATTACTAACAGATAGTCTTCCACAAAGGACAGTCTGCTTTCTATTTCGTCGATATTGGCTTTTTTGAATTCGGTGAAGAAAGATAGGTAATCGCGATAGTTTTTTATTTTTTGATCAGCAACTTGCCGAGCGGCCCTAGTGACCCTACCGTCAAACGGGGAAATCGTCTGGGGGCTATTTAGAAACAGAATTTTCGAAACCAATGAAGTCGCTTTCTTATCATGCGCAAGTCCCGCCATCTTCAAGGAGTTGACAAACCCGTCAACATCGTCGGGAGTCTGTTTAACCCATTCTAAAGTGAGTGTCAACAACTCGCTGTACGGATTTTCGTGTTTTGTGTCCAGGCACCTTGCAACCTGAAAATCTACTATAAAGCGGCGAAAACTCCCATTGGCATAGTTCGGATTATGAAGGGGTCTCTTCTTCTGTCGCTGAAAGTCTCGAATATAGAGCAGGTCAGGATAATAGTATGCCAATAAATGTCCTGTTGCTTGTATGTGGTGTCTCGGTTCTATTTTCATTTTCATTTTCCCCAAGATTCTAACAGGGTGATGGCGTGAAACACTGGCAACCCAAAATCCGAAATCCTACAGCGGATTCCAGTAAAACTGCGAGCGTGGGGTGGACAGGATAACTTTGCCGGACGCATCCTTGATGTGAACGACCCATTCAATGTTGCCAGCGCACGGCTTGTACGTGCCCACCGGCACGGCGGCGATGTCGGTCGTCCATTCGTGCGCCGTCAAGGGCGGGCTGTATTGATGGCCGCCCCGGCCATAGTCTCCTTCGGACATGCACGTGTTTTTCTTTTCGGCCTGGTATGGGATGATCTCGACCAGGAATGTCTCGCCGCCCTGCAGCGCTCCGCCCGTCCACTTGAACGTGATCTGCGAGGTTCTGAAGCGAGTGCCCGGCATTGGGGACAAGAGCGTCACAGCCCGCGGTTCATTGGCCGCCGCCGGAGTGTAAGTGGCGGCGGGCTGTGGCGTCTTGGTCGGCCCAGCTTTTGTCGGCGTGGCAGTCGGGCGAGCCGTCGTCGGTTGTAGAATCACCGTTGGCACGGGCGTCTGCGTGGGACGAGGTGTCGGCGTTGGGCTGGGAGTTAATGTGGGTGGCACGGGCGTATAAGTGGGCATCAGCGTGGAAGTGGGAGCAGCGGCGACCGGCGCAAAAGTGGCAGTGTTGGCTACGCTACTGGCTGAAAAGCCGCCTCCAGACCTGAAAGCGTTGCCGGCCAACAACGCAAGCGCGACTACCGCGATCAACGCTACGACCGCCACACCGGCCACAATCGGCCAGACCGAAAAAGACGGCTGGTGCGCCGGGACGGCCATGGTCGGCGCGACCGGCCTCACCGGCACGGGCCGGCCAGAGTAAACAGCTTGCGAGAATGCCTGCGCCATCTCCCTGACGCTGGCAAAGCGATCGTTGGGATTCTTGGCAAGCGCGCGCATCACCACCGATTCGATTTCCGGCGTGACGAACGCCGAGAACTGGGAAGGCGGCGTGGGCGCTTTGGTCAAGTGCGCGATCATGATTGCCGTGGGCGTCTCGCCGCCGAATGGCACATAGCCGGTGAGCATCTGATACAGCACCACGCCCAACGAGTAAATGTCCGAGCGCGCATCCAGCGTGCGCCCGTCTACCTGCTCCGGCGACATGTACTCGGGCGTGCCGACGATCATCCCGGCGCGGGTGAGGCCCGCTGCGCTGGAAAGCGCCTTGGCAATCCCAAAGTCCACCAGCGTCACGTGGTCGTCGGCGCTGAGGAAAATGTTGGCCGGCTTGATGTCCCGGTGGATGACCTTGCGCGAATGCGCAAAGTCCAGCGCCGAGGCCACCGGCTCCAAAATCCCCGCCACCCGTCGCGGGTCCAGCCCGCCTGCCTGCTGGATGACATCGGCCAGCGGGCGGCCCTCCAGGAACTCCATCGCAATATAGTGGAGATTGCCCTCCTGGCCCACGTCGTGGATGACCAGGATGTTGGGATGGCGCAGCGCCGCTGCCGAGAGCGCCTCTTGCTTAAAGCGCGCCACGAACTGATCGTCGGCGGCCAGGTGGTCCGGCAGCACTTTGATCGCCACAAAGCGATTCAGCGACGGCTGGAACGCCTTGTAGACCGTCGCCATGCCGCCTTTGCCGGCGAGCTGGACAATCTGGTATTGGCCGAGCGTCTTGCCGATCATGATGTCTGGCATGTGAACTCCCTAAAGTTTCCGAGTTCCTACGATTTACAGGAACTCAACTCGACGGCATTTCATTTGCCCCAATCGGCGGCGGCTCGCTCGGCGGTGAGGATGGTCAACCGACTGAAAGTCACATCGGTCTGGTCGTTATCGCCAGTCCCGGCGAACACTCCAACAGAGCCGCTATCAACCGAGTCGTCGTTGACCGTCTTGACCAAAAAGCCGTTGATATAGAGCGAGATTTGGGAGCCTGCCGCCCGCACAGCCAGCCTGTTCTTGGTCTTACCCTGCTTGATGTATTGCGAAGCAGTGACACTCACCGGGTCCGTGCTGGCCCACTTGCCGTTGACTTTCTTTTGCAGAAAATACTTGCCCTCGGTGGTCGTGCCGAAAAGATAGTAACTGCGGGTGTCCGAGTCGCCGCTGATGCGAAAGATGAGGCCGTACTCGGCGTATCCGCTGCTGGTCGCTTGGGCCTCGGTCTCGGCGCCAAAATCACTAAAAGTGCCCTCCGGCGTGTTCCAACCAATCCAATCCTTCTTATGGATGGAGATATCTATCGCGTTGGCCGACCAGGTCCAATCCGCGTTATCGCCGCTCGTAAACTCCCAGCCGTTGCTCTCGGACGCTTGTTGCGAGCCGAAGGTGTCGTTGAACAAGATTCCCGCCGATGACGTCGTGGTCGGGCGAGGCAAGGCTGTCGTCGGCGTCGCGCGCACAACCGGCGGTACGGTCGCCGTGGCGCGCGCCACGAGCGGGGCCGTTGGCGTCGGCGTGCTGCCTCCGAGCGAGCCGAACGCACCACAAAACACAAAGCCCAACACGCAGACAAACGCCAGGGCCGCCAGGCCCAGCCCGCCCCACAATAACCAGTTCACTGCTCCGCCCGATGTGCGCGCGACCGGAGGTGGCGGCGGAGGAGACGTGTACGGCTGCGACCCATAGGCCGGAGATGGTGGAGGCGTAGATGGCGGTGGGGTGTAGGCTGGTGGAGGCGGCGTGGGCGAGGGACGACCAGGAACAACTGTCGGCGCGACAAAAGCCTGCACGGGCGCGCCCGCGACCACTCGCGCCAACGCCTGCGCCATTTCGCCCGCCGTGCCGAATCGCTCTTCGGGCCGCTTGGCGAGCGCGCGCAAGACCACCGCTTCCACCGCGCGCGGGATGCTCGGGTTGATCTGCGTCGGCGGCGTAGGCGGCTGGGTGACGTGAGCCAACAAGATTTGCGTCGGCGACTTGGCCTCGAACGGCACGCGCCCGGTCAGCAACTGGTACAGCAGCACACCCAGCGAGTAGATGTCGGAGCGTTGATCCACCGAACGGCCCTCGGCCTGTTCCGGCGACATGTACTCGGGCGTGCCAATCGCCGCGCCGGTGCGCGTCATCTGCATCCCGCCCGTCAGCGCCTTGACGATGCCAAAGTCCATCAGCGTCACGTGGTCGTCCTGGCCGATGAACGCATTCGACGGCTTGACGTCGCGGTGCACCAGCCCGCGCTGATGCGCAAAGTTCAGCGCCGAAGCGAGCTGATTGATGACGTTGATCGTGCGCGCTATCGGCAGCGGGCCACGCTGCCGCTCGATTACCTGCGCTAGCGTGCTGCCTTCCAGATACTCGGCGGCGATGTAGTAAATGTCCTCTGCCTGTCCCACATCGTAAATGACCATGATGTTGGGATGGCGCAAGGCCGCCGCGGCCAACGCTTCCTGCCGGAAGCGCGCGACGAATTGCTCATCTTGCGCCAGGTACGCCGGCAGTACCTTGAGCGCCACGTAGCGATTCAGCGATGGCTGGTGCGCTTTGTACACCACTGCCATCCCGCCCTTGCCGGCCAATTCCAAAATCTGATATTGCCCCAGTGTCTTGCCGATTAGATTATCCATAGACCGTCTCCCCCCTACAGGCTCAACTCTTATCTTACCACAAAGTGTCACGTGTTGCGGGTTACAACTACACTACATCCTTCCGCTTTTGGAAAATCATCACCAGCACCAAGACGACGAACATAATGACGACCATCGCCACCCAACGTTCCACCGGTGTGCCCTTGAACGTCTGGCCGAAACCTTTGTAGATGGCCTTGATGTTTTCTTCGGCGGTGGAAATGGCGGTACGGCGCTTGTTCTCCCAGGCCTTGAGCCGATCCTGGTACTCACCTCCCGCACGGTCTTCAAACTCTTGCATCTGCTTTTCGACCAGCTTTTGATATTCCTGGCCCTGCTTTTCTCGCGCTTGCTGATATTCTTGGCCTTGCCTCTCGCGTAATTGCTGATACTCTTGGCCTTGCTTTTCGCGCTGACGCTGATAGGCGTTCGTGTCCCCAAACATGCCCGGCTGCGGCGGCGGCGTAGGCGAAGGGTACGGCGTGGGCTGCGGCACCGGCGTAAAAGTGGGATACGGCGTCGGCTTGACCGGCTTGAGCGGCTCTGGCTCCTGCAAGGCGCGGCGAGCCTCGGCGTCATACGATTCAGGATTGCGCAGGCCCGGAAAGCTGCAGCGCGGCGTTCCATCTTCGTTGTCGTCAAACATCTTGCCGCCCAGGCACAGGCAGCCGGCTCTCTCTTTGGCCGCCCCGTCCATATTCTTGCGTTCCTCCGCCGTCAGATCGGTCCAACACAGGTCGCGCGCCACGTCGCGGCCAATGCCAGTGATGTTGACCATCGCCTCAAAGCCCCAGCGCGTGGACATGGCCGCGCTGATGATCGAGCCGCCGGGGATAAAGTCGAGCGGCAGCAGCCCGCCGGAAAAGAGAAATTGCGGCACGAGCACGACAATCACCAGCAACAGCGCCATGTTCTGATTCGGCGCGGCGGCCGAGATGAGCAGGCCCATCAAGTAGCCGCTGAGTGTGCCCATCACCAACGTAAAGAAAAACGCGCCCAGCCCGAACACACCCAACGGCGGATGGACGAACACAAGCTTGAACAACAGGAACACGGCCGCCTGGTAGAGTGATAGAATCACGCCCACCCAAATCTTGGACATGATGTACGGTGTGATCTTTAGATTGACCGCCCGCTCGCGCTTGTAGATTTCGACCTCTTTGACAATCTCGCGCACCGAGGCCAGCGCGCCGACCAGGATGGTGATGAGCGCGGCCATAAAGAGCATCGTGACCGCCTTGGCCGCGTCGCCTTTTTCCAAATCGAACAGTTGGCTGCCCCAGATGAAATCCATCATGCCGATCATCGGGGCCAGCGCCAACATCAGCACCAGGCTGGCTTTGTCTTGCACCATGATTTGCAGGTTGCGCGCCGAAAGGATAAAGAACTGGCGCAGCGATCCAGCACGTTTGTGAGCCTGGCTCTTTTGGCGCTGAAGCATCGCGGGTTGAAGGTCGCCTCTAGGGGATTGTCCACCCGCTGCCACGGCGCGTTGGCGCTCCTGCAATCGCTCGACGACGTTGGCGTGGTACTGGCGTGATTTGAGATAGCGCTCATTCCACTCTTGAGGCTTGCCGCGCTTTTCGTCGCCCAAGATCATGTAAATGTCGTCGAATTCAATGTCCTTGATCTGCCGCTCTTGCGGAGTGCGATACTGGTCAAAGTATGGCAACGCTTCTTCCGGCGGGCCATAATAAGCCACGTACCCGCCGCGCGTCAAAAAGATCACCTTGTCACACATCATCACGTTCTTGGTGGCGTGCGTGATGAGCATGATCGTCCGGCCCTGGTCGGCCAGCTTGCGCAACAGCCGCATCATCTCGTACTCGGTGCCCGGGTCCAGGCCCGAGGTCGGCTCGTCCAAGAAAAACAGGCGCGGCTTGGTGAGCAGCTCGACCCCGATACTCACGCGCTTGAGCTGCCCGCCGGAAAGCTTGTGGATCGGCAAATCCTTGCGCTCGGTCAAGTCCAAATCGTGCAAGACCTCGGTGATGCGCTTGTGTCGGTCGGCAGAGCTGGTGTCAGTGGGCATTCGCAACTGCGCCGCATAGTCGAGCGCCTTGTAGACGGTCAGCTCGGCGTGGACGATATCTCTTTGCGGCACATAGCCCATGTCGTTGCGGAACAAGTCAAAGTTGCGATACAAGTCTACGCCGTTCACGTACACCGCGCCGTGCGTGGCAGGCCGGAAACCGTTGATCGCGTCCATCAGCGTGGACTTGCCGCTCCCGCTCATGCCGACCAGCGCGACAAACTCTTGCGGCAGAATCGAAAGCGAAATGTCTTGCAGCAGGTTCTTTTCTTTAGAGACCCACTTGTGCAATCGCATCACGTCCAGCCGCAAGCCTTCCTCGCCGAATTGCTGGATGCCATCCTCGCGCAGCACCAGCTTGCGCGACCCGATGCGAATCTCGTCGCCTTCCTTCAGCCACGCCTCGCGCTCGATGCGCTTGCCGTTGACAAACACGCCATTCGAGCTTTTGAGGTCGCGGATGCGATAGCGCGTGCCCATCCGCTCGATGAGCGCGTGATGACGGCTCACTTGCGGGTGATCGAGGACAATACGGTTTTCCGACGAGCGACCGATGGAGATAGATTCCATCCCCTTGAGGTTCAAGAGTCCCGCGATGCTCTCACCGGCAGCGGCTTGCGCGGCTGGCGCGGGCTTGGCAATAGCCTCGGCGGGCAAAAAGCCGATGCAGGCGCGGAATTGCAGTGACACCTGCCCACCGATGACGATCACGTCGCCATCGGCCAGTTGGCGCTGCGGCACGCGCTGGCCGTTGAACGTCAGCCCGTTGGCGCTGCCCTTGTCCACGATGACGAACGTTCCGGCCTGTTGAGTGATTTCGGCGTGATGCCGGCTGATCTGCGGGTGATCTATGGCGATGTCGTTATCGGACGAGCGGCCCAGCGTCGTCACCGGTTTGCTCAATACAGACTTTTGCAGCTTGCCGCCAAAGAAAGCCGCAATGCCCGGCGTGGGCTGCACGCTGATCCGTACCCGGTCGGCGACGGCTGGCATGCCGCCAGGCGCAAACGCCCGCAGGCTGATGCGGAACTCGACCAGGTCAATGACATCACCCCAGCGCATCGGCACAGGCGTCTTGGCGGGGATGCGCTGCCCGTTGAGCTTGACCCCGTTGGTCGAGCCGAGGTCGGTCAACGTGACTGGGCCGGAGGGGCCAGACAGATCGAGGCGCATGTGATGTCCGCTGACTTGAGGGTCTTCTAGGATCACGTCGTTGTCTTTGGCGCGCCCGAGGTTGAGGGCGGATTGGGCGAACGGGTGCTCGTCAATCGCGCCGCTGCGGATGAACTGGATTTGGAGAACGGCAATCGGTGAGCCGGTCAAGGGACTCCTTTCGCTTATCGCGTATCGCTTATCGCATCACAACTTACAATTGTATTCTACACCAGTTTGAATTTCGTTTGTGGGCAATACTTGCCCTTGCGAAGGTCTCCAACCTTTGCAAGGGTGACGGCGCTTATTCCAAACTACCCACCACCTTTTCGACTTTTTCCAAAATCTCGCACGACTTGACCAGCATCGCCATCTTGTTGTGATCAGGATAGAGCGGTCGGTCTTGTTCGAGATGCTCCACGTGCTGGCGGACGACGGCCCGCGCGGCCCGTACGCCCTGGCCGGGGGTAAAGTCGCGAAAGTCCAACGCCTGGGCCGCCGCCATGAACTCGATGCCCAGCACGCCATAGGCATTTTCCAAAATCTGCTGATTCTTGAGGGCCGTGTTCATGCCCATCGAGACAAAGTCTTCCTGGTCGGCGGCGGCGGGAATTGAGCCGATGCTGGCCGGCGCGGAAAGCATCCTCTGTTCCACGATCAGAGTATCGGCGGTATACTGGCTGAGCATCATGCCGGAAAACATGCCAGCGCCTTTGGTGAGGAACGCCGGCAGCCCCACGCTCAAGGCCGGATTGGTCAAACGATTGAGCCGCCGCTCCGAGAGAACGCAAATCATCGTGATGGCCGTTCCTGCCATGTCCATCGGCAGGGACACCGGCGAGCCTTGAAAGTTGGCGCCGGTCAGGGTGAGCTTGTATTCCGGCAAAAAGATGGGATTATCGGCCACAGCGTTCAGCTCGATTTCCACTTGCTTCCGAGCATAGTCGAGGGCATCGTGCGCGGCCCCGATGACCTGCGGCGACGAGCGCATCGAATAGGCGTCCTGAACTTTGGTCTTGAGCTTGCCCGTGACCAGGTCGCTGCCCGCGATGCATTTCATGATCGCCTTGGCGGCGCGAACCGCGCCGGGGAATCCGCGCAGCTCGTGCAGGCGCGCGTCGTAAGGCTTCATGTTGGCAAAGAGCGCCTCCAGGCTCATCGCGCAAGCGATCTCGGCCTGCTTGAGCCAGCGGTTCATGTCGTACAGTTGCAGGGCGCCCATGGCCGCGCTCAGATTCGAGCCGTTGATGGCCGCCAGCCCGTCGCGCGCCTGGAGATCGGGGATTGGAATGCCCGCCCGATCCATCGCTTCTTTGCCGGGCAGTCGTTGGCCCTGGTAATAGGCTTCGCCCTCGCCCATCAGCAGCAGCGCGATCTGGGACATCGGGGCCAAGTCACCGCACGCGCCCACCGAGCCTTTCTGGCACACCACGGGCGTGACGCCTTTGTTCAACATCTCGACCAGCGTCAGCGTGATTTCCGGGCGACAGCCGGACTTGCCGCGAGCGTGAACATTGATGCGGCTCGCCATCGCGCCGCGAATGTGCTCGATGGGCGCTGGCTCGCCGATGCCGGCCGCGTGATTATAGATCAGGTAGCGCTGGAACTGTTGCACCTGCTCGTCGTTCAACACCACCTCGGAAAACTCGCCGATGCCGGTGTTGACGCCGTACATGATCTCCCGCGCCTGGATTTTCTCCTCCAGCATGTTGCGGCAAGCCTTGATCCGCTCCAGCGATTCAGGGCCAAGCTCCACCTTTTCGCCGTGGCGGGCGATGCGCGCCATCTTTTCGATGGTCAATCCGGAACCATCCAGAACGATTGACATTTTTATCTCCTTGAGTTGATAGGGTGTTGTTTTGCTTTAGGCCTCTTTCGCAGAGGCCCACACCTTTCCAATCCATGGCGCGGCTGCCTGCAAGGGCGCGACAAAATACTCGGTCTCGTAATGCGTTATACCTTCAAGCAGCACAAACTGGACAGCAGCGCCGCGCTCTTTTAATTGGCGGACGACTAGCTCGGTCTGATCGAACGGTACGACTTGATCTGCGCGGCTGTGAATGACGTACAATGGAATCTTCCACTCGACCTCTGCTGAATCGGGTTGCGGCCAACCGGCCATGGGCATCGCCGCCGCAAATTTTTCCTGATTTCGCGCAGCCACGTACCACGTCCCTGCGCCACCCAGGCTGTAGCCGGTGAGCGCGGTCTTGCGGGCGTCAATGGCGTAGTGGGCTTGCAGGTATTTCAGCAGCTCGACGATTTCCAACTCGCTGTCGAGGTTCGCCCAGTCGCCGTGCTGACAATCGGGCGCGACGATGATGGCTCCCAACTCCCGCAAGGCCGGCTCGACCAAGCCGACGAGAATGCCGCTGCCATAGAACGGCGTCACCGGCCCGCCATAATGCAGCGCCAGCACAAGCGGCGTTGGTTTCTCGTCGGCATAACCGGCAGGGATGGCGATGGTGTAGCGTTGATTGCGGCGTGCCAAGATTTGCTCGTGAATGCCAGCTATTTTAGCTACAATTGTCATTGGCTTCTCTCGCTAAATCCACCCCAAGATCGCCCCGAACAGTACAAGGCTGATGACATCCACCGCAAAAATCGCTCCGACCATCATGACCTTCTTCTTGATGCTGTCCATGTCGAACACCCAGAAAGAAACCAGGAAAAAGGTCAGATAACCGATCAGGAAAATCAGCCACGGTGCACCCGCGTTCCACCACGGGTAATCCCACGTGAGCGCGCCGACCGAGTTGAGTAAAACCTCGACGAATACACAGAACGCCGAGCCGGTGACGGCAAAGAGCAGGCGGTTCGGAATTCCCAGGATTCGGAGATGTCTATCGGCAGGGAGCATTTTGGCAAACGTGATGCCGGCGATGGCGAACATGAAGCAGATTTCAATGTTCAGTCCGATCAGAATAAGGTAAGCGGTTTTGCCAGGCGCGCCCCACACCGGAGCGTACTGGGTAAAGTGAAAGACCAGGCCGTTCCAAATCTCGTTGAACCAGTCCATGCCCCAGTAAGCCAAGCCAGCAAAAACCAGGCTCCAATTCTTTCGTTCAATCTCCACCGCGTAGACATAGACGATCAGAGCAAAGAGCGGAATGACGTACCATTGGAACTGGCTGCCATCCCGTAATATCTTTAACGCTTGAGCAGCTGATAGAGTTGGCATCATTAACCTCCGTGTTGTTCTATCTGGGTGATTGTAGTTTTATTCCGCATCTGGCTTCCTGCTTAGACCCCGTGCCGCACGCGCGCATTGTAAAAGAGCAACCGGCCCAGCGTCTCCGAGACCAGCACTAGCCCCAAAGCCACGAGCAGGCTAAACTCTTGCCAAAGACCGAAAATCGCTGCGCCGGCAACCGTTATAGCGGCGGCTGTAAGCGCCAGCCGCAGTTTAAAAATCGCGCTATGCTTCTGCGTGATCCGAGCGACTGAATTCGTCGCCGCTTCTGAGCCGGTCAGTTGAACCAACCACAGCGGAATGATGACGAGTTCAATCCCCAACAGCGTGACGGCCCACAGAACGATTCCCTGCAATACAAGGCGCATCCATTCGGCGGGCGCTTTCGACTGGCTCATCAGCATTACGCCAGTGGCCAGCGCGCCCAGCAGGAACGTCGTGACAAAGAACGATGCGGGCGTGGCCCACGTGTCCCACGCCGGAATCGTCCGCAGACGGTAAGCGTTGCCCATGACGTAAATGAGCGCCAGTCCTGCCAGCCCGGTTAACACGCCCATCGTGCCGCGCGCGGCGAGTGTGCCCAGTTCGAGCCATTGCATTATTACAAAGGTGATGCTTGCAACCGCAAACAAAGTGGCGAACAAAATCTCGCGGCTCAACCAGGACTGGCGTAGATTGCTGAACACTCGCCAGGCATTGAGGGGAGCGCCCAGGTGAAAGAACGAAGCAAGGATGCCAATCCCCATGACCAAGCCGATCAAGGGCCAGCCGAACGTGGTCAGTTCGTGCGCTACCCCCGGCCCGGTCTGACGCGCGGACCAAACATACAGCGCGCCGAGCGTCCAAAACATGCCGACCGCCAATTGCGAAAAGATGGTGAAAACAATCAGCGAGCGCTCTTTCATCTCATTCGTCCGGTCGAGACGCAACTTCTTCCCAGTTGCCGACGCGCGCCGATCCGGGCGCAGCGCGAGCGGCGTCTTGGTGCGGCGTCAGGACCCATGCAGGTTCGGTAAGCTCTGCTTCTGGCAGCGGGTAGACAGCATTCGTGTTCCCGTGCCGGGCTTCCAACTCGGCGCGCTCGCCAAAATCAAGCGCGCGCAGCGGGCAGGCAGCTACGCACGCCGGAGGCAAACCCGCGTCGAGGTTGTCGGCGCAAAACGTGCACTTGGTCATGTGACCGGCCTGCTCGTCGTATTGTGGCGCGCCGTAAGGACACGCCCAACTGCAATACCGGCATCCGATGCACTTGGCTTCATCAATCAACACGATGCCATCGGCTCGCTTGGCGATTGCCCCCGCCGGGCAGACCTCGACGCAAATCGGTCGCTCGCAATGATTGCACGCCAGCGAGACGTTGTAAGCGAACACGGTCGAGACCCAGGCGTCGCCTCGGCGCGTCCAGCCGCCGCCGGTCACTTCGTACACGCGCCGCCACAAAATGCCGACCGGCATATTGTGCTTGTCCTTGCACGCGGCCTGGCACGCCTTGCAGCCGGAGCAAGCCGAAGAATCGAAATAAAAGGCGTACTGCTTCATGATCAGATTTCTAACAGGATAGACAGGATAGGCAGGATCTTGGTTATCCTGTTCATCCTGTCTATCCTGTTTGAATTTACTTGTGCAAACGCTTGTACTCGATCTTGGCGACCAAAATTCACCAACAAACCTACCTCGATACCAGTTGCCTTGAGGTAATTGATCACCTGCGCCTGGTGTTCTGATGCCAGCGCGGTCACCGCTTTGAGTTCAACGATAACAGTCTCTTTTACCAGAATGTCTGCATAGAACTGTTCTACGATTTCGCCTCGGAACTTTGCGGCCAATGGAAACTGTGGCCGTGCGTCGAGGCCCTTTTGACGCAGGGCGATCAGCAGCGCATTCTGATAGACCGATTCTAGGAATCCCGCTCCCAATTCTTGCTGACCTCAAAGCACGCCAAGATTTTCCTGGTCAGTTCCTCATGCAAGAGCGCCATCGTCCTTTTTCCTTTTCATTATCCTGTTTAGGCCTTCTCCACTTGTACCATCGCCGTGTGCTGGGCCGTGCCAAAGGCGAGCGGCGTCCAGCGTTCGGACGTCAAGACGTTCACCGAGCCGCGCCGATCAACCCCCTTCTCATCCGGCGTCCACCACGCGCCCTGCGGGACGTCCACCACGCCGGGTAGGATGCGATTCGTCACGCGGCAAGGCAACACCATCGCGCCACGTTCGTTATACACCTTGACCCGCTCTCTATCTTTTATGCCGCGCGCCTGCGCGTCGAGAGGATTGATGAACACACGCTGCGGGAACGCCTCTTCCAGCCAATCGTTGTTGTCGTGCGTCGAGTGGACGCGGTGCAGCGTGTGATGTCCAATGGCTTGCAGCGGATACTGGCTCGCTTCCGGCCCAAAGGGGCTTTCCCACTCCTGGATGTACTTGGGCACTGGCGGGATCTCTAGGTTGTTCATGTCATACAGGCGCTTGGAGAAAAGCTCGATTTTGCCCGAAGGCGTGTCGAGCGGGTGCGCCTCCGGGTCGGCGCGAAAATCGGCAAACGCCACGGCCGGCTGCGTCACCGGATTGGCGTACACGCCGATATTGGATTCGAGAAACTCGTCGAGCGTGGGCAGGCCGGGGAAGCGCTTTTCTCGGAATCGCTCCAGGCACCACTCGACCCACGCGCGCTCGTCGCGCTCTTCGGTGTACGCTTCGCCGATGCCCAGCCGGTCGGCAATTTCAGCGCAGATGCGATAGTCGCTCTTGCTTTCGCCCAGCGGCTCGACCAGCTTGGGCATCAGGATGACTTCGTCGCCATACGTCCAGCCGTCTTCCACGCCCCACGTCTCGAACTGTGTGCAGGCCGGCAGCAAGAGGTCGGCAAAGCGAGCCGAGGGCGTGAGGAAATTGTCCTGCGCGACGATAAACTCGACCAGGCTTTCGTCGCGCAAGATTTGCGCGGTGCGGTTGATATTGCCATGCTGATTGATGAGCACGTTCGTGGCGACGGCATAGATCAGTTTGATGTTGTTGTCGAGCCGATCCGCGCCAATGAGGCCGTCGGTTTTTGACGTCATCTCTTGGCCCCGCAAGACGGCTTCTGTCCAAAGGAAAACGGGGATCGTCGCCTTGACCGGATTTTCGCCGACGGGAAAGACCGTCCAGAGCGGGCCGCCAGCGGGCGCTTGCAAGCCGCGCCCGCTGGCCCATCCGCCGGGGAGGCCGACGTTGCCTGTGATGGCGGCGAGAACACAACCCGCGATCACGGCGGTCTCGCCATAAGCGCGGCGCTGGATGCCCAGACCTTCATAGAGCACGCCGGGTTTGGTGGTGGCATACTCGCGGGCGATGCGCGCAATCGTCTGGCGAGGAACGGCGGTGATGCGCTCGGCCCATTCAGGCGTTTTGGAGACTGCGTCGCGCGTGCCGAGGATGTAATCGCTGTAGCTTTCTGCGTCCTGCGCGCCGGGCGGCATCTGGGTCGAGTCAAAGCCGACGCAGTGCGCGCGGACAAAGTCCGCATCGTACAGCTTTTCGGTCAGCATGACGTAGGCCATCGCGCTCATCATCGCCGCGTCCGTGCCGGGGCGAATCGGAATCCATTCGTCGGCCAGGCTCGCCGCGCTCAGGCTGTGGCGCGGATCAATGCACACGACTCGCGCGCCATTTTGGCGCGCCAGCTTGATAAAGTAATCGCTGTTCGTGCCGTCGCGCATCTCGGCCGGATTCCAGCCCCACATCAGAATGTATTTCGAGTTGAGCCAATCCTGGCGCTGGTTGCCCGTGATCAGCGTGCCATAGACGTAGGGCGTAGCGGTGGTGACAGCGGCGGAACTGTAAGAGTTGTAAAAGCCCAGGCATCCGCCGTATAGATTCATCAGCCGGCGCGCCGTATGCGAGCCGTTGAGCTGGCTGTGACTGCCGGTACCATACGGGACGAACAGCGCGCTGTTGCCATAGGTCTCTTTGACGCGGCGAATCTGGGCGGCGACGGTATCGAGCGCCTCATCCCACGAAATGCGGATGAATTTGCCTTCACCGCGCTGGCCCACGCGCTTCATCGGATACTGCAAGCGATCAGGGTGATACTGGCGGCGCAGGTATGCTCGCCCGCGCACGCAAGCGCGTAACTGCGGAGCCGCAACCGTATCCGGGCGGTCGTCCGCGTCCAGGTGGGTGATGACGCCGTCACGGACGTGAGCGATGAGCAAGCATCGCCCGCCGCAGTTGTGAGCGGGACAGCCCACGCGAACGAGGCGTTCGGGAGAACTGGCTCGCTGTTGTGTTTGCTTTTTGCGGAACGGATTCAGATTGCGGATGAAATCTAACTTGGACATCGAATCGTCATGCTTGGACAAACGTGCCGTTTTGGAGATCGCGGAGCGCCTGCACGATCTCCTCTTTCGTGTTCATGACAAAAGGCCCGTACCGGGCGATGGGTTCATACAGAGGCTTGCCCGAAACCAGAAGAAATCGAACAGGCTGCCTGGTCGTGCAAACTGCAACGTATTCCCCATCGCTCAAGACGACGAGCCTGGGATGTGAAATTGTTTCTCCTTCTCCATCGGTTGCGCCAAACGTCCCCTCGCCTTCAAAGACATAAGCAAAAGCTGTATGCCCCTTTTCTATCGAATGCGAAAACGAAGCATTGGCAGGAAGCGAAACGTCCAGGTAGGTCGGATCGGCTGCAATCTCTGTGACGGGGCCGCGGACGTTTTCCGCCTTTCCTGCAATCACGCGGATTTTTACTCCGTCCTCTCGGCGAATCTCGGGGACAAGCTCCGAGGCGATCTCCTGATACCGGGGTTGGGTCATCTTGAGCTTGGCCGGCAAGTTGACCCACAGTTGGAATCCGGCCATCTTGCCCTGGTGGGGCTTGGGCATCTCTTCGTGCAAGATTCCGCGTCCCGACGTCATCCACTGTACGTCGCCTGCTCCGATGCTGCCCGCGTTACCGAGACTGTCTTGATGATGAACGACGCCAGCCAGCATACAAGTCACTGTCTCGATCCCGCGATGTGGGTGCATGGGAAACCCGGCGAGATAGTCGGCTGGGTTATCTGACCCGAAATGGTCAAACAGCAAGAAGGGATCGAGATAGTCAAGCGCGTCAGTGGGCATACTCCGCTTGAGCCGCACCCCTGCGCCTTCCATGACCGTCTGCGGCTCGATGATTTCAGTGACTTGCCTTGGCTGTAGATTCATTTCTCTTCTCCTATTTGACCAGCTTCCTTCTCGTCATCGTATAAATGGCGATGCCGATCCACACCACGTTGACGGCGACAGAAGGAAAGGCCTTGTAGTGGAACGAATTGACGATGAGAAAAGCGCCCCCCATCATGTTGAGGAGTTGATAGACCAGCGAGTCCCCTTCCAGTTTTCTCATCGAGACCAGCGCATAAGCTGCGAGGAGCGATGTGGCGCCTATCCAACCTATGCTGTCTATCAAGAAATTGCTGTTCATGATCGCCCCTACCCTTTTCGCTACTTTCTGATTCGAACGACCTGGCCTCCGTTCGCCTTCAAGAGGTCAGCCGGTCGAATCTTGACCAACGAGTATTCCGAGCCACCGCCCGTGTACACCACGTCTTTTTCGAAAGCGCGTTCGTCAACGAAAAATCGGGCCGTGTAGCCGAACGAGGGCGTGCCTCCGCACGGGTAGCCGGTTTTCTCGAACACCTCGTCCGGCGAAGCGACCCGCATCTTGCCCATATTGAGCAGCCTGGCAACCCGCGACGTGCTGGCTCGATCCTCCCCCTTCACGATGGCGACCACGAGCGATCCATCGGGAGCGATCATGCAAACGTTCTTGACAAAATCCTCTGCAGTAACACCGGCTGATCTGGCTGCCTCGGCCACCGAGTGGCACGAGTCGGTAAAGGTGAGATGTTCAGCAGGAATGTTGTTTTCCCGCATGTATGCCTCGAGTTTTTCCTCGTAGTAGGCATTTGTTTCCATTGTCATCAACACGCGTAGAGACGTTGCAATGCAACGTCTCTACTGCCCCGTAAAATATAGCCGCAAGAATTGCTCGTCCGTCGTCACGCCGAGGAGCGTCACGCCGGCCCCGGCTGTGCGTTCCTGCAACTGTTGATTGGCCTTGGCGTTGATTTGCGCGTCCAGATTCGGCGCGAACACGCTCGCCAGCGGCGTCACCGGAATCGCACCCAGCTTGACCTCCGCAATATGGATGACCAGCTTGCCGCGCGCCACTGCGAACGACACCCGGCCGGTGACCTTCATTCGACCTGCTGGCGAATCCAGCAACACGTCGAACGTCGCTTGGTTGCCCGGTCGCGCGTCCATCCGCCCGCCGACGACGGGCCACGGCGAAGGATACCCACGCGCGTTTTGCGCCAGCGTCCGGCCGAGATACGCCTCGTCAACCGCCACATCCAGCGTCGCGCCGGGCGGAATTTGAGCAGATGGAACCACAGGCGACCCGCCGCCGAGCGCCAACGTCAGGCCCGTGACGGCGCAACACAGGAACATCCCGGCCAACAAGCCGATGAGCAAGCCCAACCAACGATCCGTACTCATTCGCCACTCGTCATTCGACGTTCGACATTCGTCACACCCCTTAAGGGTGTCCTGGGGATTGCCCCGTCCATCGCGCGCGGATGACCAGTCGCGGACCATCCGTTGTCACGTCCATGATGTAGGCGTCACGCCCCAGCCCGGCCATCACCTGATCGTTGATCGCCTGGCTGGCCTGATCGCCCAGCCCGCCCAACATGGCCTGCGCCGCCGCCGACATGGCCGGGTTGTCGCCGACCTTGATGTCGGTCAGCTCCACCTTCATCTGGCCATTTTGAGCCGACAGGCGCATCGCCAGCGAAAACGGCGTGGACGTTTGCTGGCCGAACAG
>CAYHAR010000016.1:0-1595 GCA_964354595.1 uncultured Anaerolineae bacterium
CCGGCCAATCTCGGCGTCTATGACGCCTTTATGAAAGCGGGCGACACGCTGATGGGCCTCGACCTATTTCAGGGCGGCCACCTCACTCACGGCTCCGAGTTCAATATCTCGGGTAAACGCTACCGCGTCGTCTCGTATGGCGTTGATCCAGAGACCGAGCGACTGGATTACGACCAGATCATGGACCTGGCGTGCAAGCACAAGCCGCGCGTCATCGTCGCCGGATACACGTCGTACTCGTGGGCGCCGGACTGGAAGAAATTCCGCCAGATTGCGGATGCCGTCGGCGCGCTGCTGGTGGCAGATATCGCTCACACGGCTGGGCTTGCCATCGCGGGCGTGTATCCGAATCCCGTCGGCATTGCCGACATTACCGTGTTCACCACGCACAAGACGTTGGGCGGGCCACGCGGCGCGGTCATTCTCACCACCGACGAGGACAAGGCGAACAAGATTGACATGGCGATTTTCCCCGGCGCGCAGGGCGGGCCGCACGTCAACAAGTTTGCGGCCATGTGCGTGGCCTTCAAGCTGGCGCGGACGGAGCAGTTCAAGCAGCTTCAACGGCTCACGGTGGAAAACGCGCGCACGCTTTCGGATGCGTTCAAAGCGCGTGGGCTGCGCGTGGCGTATGGCGGCACCGACACTCACATCGTCGTGCTGAACGTGAGTGCAACCAAGACGGGCGAAGCCCGCACCGGCTTTTCTCTGCGCGGCGAGATGGCGGCCAATTCTCCACTTCGTGGAGAAATGGCCGCGCGCATCCTCGACCTGGCGGGCATCGTCATCAACAAGAATACGATCCCCGGCGACGCCAAGACGGCGCTCGCGTCCGGCATCCGCTTTGGCACACCGTGGGTGAGCCAGCGCGGCCTGCGCCCGGCTGACATGGAAGCGATTGCCGATGTCGTCCACGATATTCTGACTCACATCCAGCCATTTGCTTACTTTGGTCTGGCGGGCGAGTTGCCGCGCGGCAAGATTGATTTGGATGTGCTTGAATCAGCCAAGCAGCGAGTTGCTGCGCTTGCTGAAAAAGCCGGCATGGATATTGAAATCACAAAGACCTCAAAGGTCTCTGAGACCTTTGAGGTCTGCGGGTATCGCGCCCGCGCGTTCATTCGGGACATTAGCACGTGCAATCTCGATAAGCTAGAGCCGGGCCAGGCGACGCGCACCTACTTGCTCGACCGTGCAGGCAAGTTGATCGCCGATGTGGCGATTGCGCGCACGCAGCCCGACGAGCACGGACGCGACCGATACTGGATGAGCGCTCGCAGCGCGGACGCGGAGCGGGTCAAGACTTGGCTATGCGGCCTGTCGGATGGCTATATCCTGCACGATGACCAAGATGTCTTCCGCAAGGTGCAAGGGCCAGCAACAATTGCCGAAACGAGCGACGCCGACCAGAATCTCTTGAAATCCGCTGGTGAGCCATTGGCTGAGCCTGGCACGCCCGGCGCGGTGCTTTTGCAAAACTACCCCGACCGCTTTGACTTGACCAAGCCATACTTTGTGGGCGAGAACTGCCTCGGTGAGTTTGCCTCGCCGACGAACAAGGCCGAATGGAAATGGACAGAGCCGACCGATGCGCC
>CAYHAR010000016.1:1695-32426 GCA_964354595.1 uncultured Anaerolineae bacterium
TTGCCTCGCCGACGAACAAGGCCGAATGGAAATGGACAGAGCCGACCGATGCGCCGCTTGGACGCACGGCCTTGTTCGAGACTCACAAGCGAATAGGCGGCAAGATCGTCCCATTCGCCGGATGGGAGATGCCCGTCTGGTACACGAGCGTGAGCGAAGAACACGCCGCTGTGCGCAACGCGGCGGGCCTGTTTGACGTGAGCCACATGGGCTGCCTGGAGGTCTCTGGCCCCAACGCCATCGCCTTCCTCGATGTGGTATTCTCCAACTATGCCCACTGGCTCGACGACGGCCAATCGTGCTATGGCTACCTGCTCGACCCCGACGGCCAAGTGATTGACGACATGATGATCTATCGCCGCCCCCTGAAGGGGATCTACGACCGCGCGGACCAATTCCTCGTCGTCGTCAACGCCTCCAACGCGGATAAAGACTGGGACTGGCTCAACGCCGTCAACGAGCGGCGTGTGGTGATTGATCGCAAACGGCCCTGGGTGCAGGTCGCCGCACCGGCCGTGCTCCGCAACCTCAAAGACCCATCGTCGGGCGCGGATCAGTTGCGCGACCTGGCGCTGCAAGGCCCGGCCTCGCTGGCGATCCTGCAAGCTTGCACGAATGATCCGAAGGTCAAATTTACGCTCGCGCGCGTCCGCCGCACCGACCTGATCGAAACTGAACTTGCGGGCATTCCGCTCGTCATTGCGCGCACCGGCTACACGGGCGAGGACATGGGTTTTGAGATTTTCGTCCATCCCGACAAACAAGTGACGCTGTGGAACATGCTGTTGGAGAAGGGCAAACCTTTCGGCCTCAAGCCGTGCGGATTGGCCGCGCGCGATAGCACGCGCACCGAAGCGGGCCTGCCGCTTTACGGCCACGAGCTGGCGGGGCATTTCGATATCAGTCCGATAGAAGCGGGCTTTGCCGGCTACGTCAAATATCACAAGCCGTTCTTCATTGGGCGTGATGCGCTGATGGCGCTCGATCAAAAACGGACGCGCGAGCTGATCCGCTGGCGCATGAGCCAGAAAGGCGTGCGTCGCCCCAACACGGGCAACCCGGTGGTCAACAAGCAAGGCCAGGTGATCGGCCAAGTCACCAGTTGCTCGATAGACAGCGAAGGCTATTTGCTCGGAATGGCGATTGTGGACAAGCGATATGCAGCGGAAGGCGCACCCGTCGGCATTTTCGTTCTGCCCGAAAAGCCACAGGCGGAGAAAGCCAAGCCGGAGCTGGCCGTGGGCGACCGGGCGCTGCTGCACGTCGAGGCGACCGTGCTGCGGCGGTTCCCGGAAAAGCGGACGGCAGCGCCGTCACTAAAGGACCAGGCAACGGACTAGCTTTCAACTGTGCTTACATTGGGCGAACTGTTGCCGTTTGGAGTATAATCCTCGCAGAGGTATAGCAATGGGCGAGGAGTGGTTACGTCACCTCACCGGCGATGAACGAGCGGCGCTCGACGCATACGTCACCCGGCTGCGCGAGCAGTACGGCGACAAGTTGGTGCGCGTCGTGCTGTTCGGCTCGAAAGCGCGTGGGGATAGCGATACCGAGTCCGACCTGGACGTGCTGGTCGTCTTGAACGATGGCGACTGGCGGTTCAGAGATGAGGTAGCGCTCGTCGCGTTCGAGCCAATGCTGGAACACAGCGTCGTCCTCTCGCCATTAGTGGTGGACCTGGCTGACTATGTCTGGTGGCAAGAGCATCGCGCTCCGATCTATCGCAACATTAGCGCAGAAGGAATAGAACTGTGGACAAAGCCGCCTTCGCCTGAAGCGATACTTGCGCGAGGTGAGAGCCATCGAGTAAGCCAACCTCTGTCATGCTACTGAAAACCAGCTGCAAAAAGTGCCCAGCGAACAGCCTCGCCTGGAGTAGGAGGAGAATCCAATGTCAAGCTCACACCCAAGCCTGGGCAAATACCAGGTCGTCGAAGAGATCGGGCGCGGCGGGATGGGCGCGGTCTACAAAGGCCACGATCCACTTCTCGACCGCGCGGTGGCGATCAAGCTGCTGGCCCCGCACCTGGTCTGGGAAAAAGACTTTGTGGAGCGCTTTTTGCGCGAGGCGCGCGGAGCAGCCCGGCTGCGCCATCCGAACATTATCGAGATTCACGACGTAGGGCAGGACGGCTCCAACTATTTCTTCGTGATGACCTACCTGCCGGGGCCGTCGCTCAAGGACCTTATCCTTCAGAAAAAGCGCCTGACGCCCGCCGAGGCGCTGCCCATCCTGCATCAATTGGCCGATGCGTTGGACTATGCCCACAGCAAGGGACTGGTTCACCGCGACGTGAAACCGGCCAACGTGATGTTTGACGAGCGCGGCCAGGCCGTGCTGATGGACTTTGGCATCGTCAAGGCCGCGCAGGAATCCAAGCTGACTGCCACCGGAGCCTCCATTGGCACGCCGCACTATATGGCGCCGGAGCAGGTGCAAGGGACCGGCGTGGACGCGCGCACCGACGAGTACGCGTTGGGCATCATCGCCTTTGAGATGCTGACGGGCCGCGTCCCATTCGACGGCGACACGACGACAGCGATTCTCTTCAAGCAAGTGCACGAGCCGCCGCCATCCGTCACGGCTTGCTGCCCTGACTTGCCGCCCGCCATTGAGGCGGTGTTGAACCGCGTAATGATCAAGTCACCGGCAGAGCGATATGCTTCTTGCCGAGAGTTTGTGGGAGCGTTGGAGCAAGCTTTGGGGCAGCCTGCCACGCAACCTGTGACTGTTCCTCAACCCGTGCCACCGCCCATTGCCGTAACGCAGCCATTCAAGACACCCACAGAACCCAAGCCCAAACCGCAACCTGCGCCGCGCCCGGTTGTGCCGCCGCTGCTGCTGGCTGGCGTGGGCATCGTGGCCCTGGTGCTCGTCGCGCTGATAGTCGTAGCTGTTTCGCGCGGCGGAGGCAGCGCACAAGTGACCACGCCGACCGCGATTGCCGCGATTCAACCGACCTCGGCTCCGGCCAATACCGTGATACCCGCCGCAACCCAGACACCTGCGCCAACCAACACTCTTGTCCCATCTGCCACGCCGACGCGTCAGCCGACAGAGACGCCGTCCCCGACAAACACTCCACTCCCTGGCATTGTCGTCGTGCCTATAGAAAAAATGGCGCGGTCTATTCCCTGGTTGTCTTTGGACAAGGGTGCATTGCCCTGCACCTTTTACTATGGTTTCAATATAAACAAGAGACCTTTCGATAACCGGCTGGTGCGACAAGCCTTTGCAGCCGCAATTGATCGCCGGACTATTGCCGACCTTGCAAATAAATATGGCGTCAGGAACGCACGTCCGGCAACTACCTTCACTCCGCCAGAAATTTTGGGACGCAATTTGTACGGACAAGTGGGCATACCGTTAAATCCAGCGAAAGCACAAGCACTGCTGGCTGAAGCAGGCTACCCAAACGGACAAGGTTTTCCAACCATTACAGTGGTAACCAACAGACGGAAAGACGACGGCGATGGCAACGTTCGAATCACCAATGCTATTATTGCAATGTGGCAGGAGAATCTAAAGGTGAACGTGAAGATAGAGGTATTTGACGATTTCAAAACGTATGGAGACCTCTTGAAAAGGGATGCGCCCGCCATATATCGCTTGACTTGGGTCTCTGACTCCAATGATCCAGATAGCTTCTTGAAGGGAGTATTTCACTCGCAAGCCGAGTACAACTTTGGCCATCTCTCTAATGCTGAATTTGACCGCCTCCTTGAGCAAGCCGCGACATTGAGTGATCCGGCCACGCGACAGGCGCTCTACATCCAGGCCGAGCGTATCTTGTGCCAAGATCAAACAGCGGTTATTCCTTTGTACCATTACACTACTCAAGGCCAATAGGCGCGGCGACATTTCAAGAGACTGGTATAATAAGGTCGCACCGAACCGATGTTGAGAAATTTTGGTATGGACTATTCTGTTCGAGTCACGCTTACGGGGGAAAGCTAATGCCAGTAAAGAGAACGCAAGCTAAAGAGGCCAGAGCGCCCTACCGCGCAAGGCGCAAAACCACCGGACGTCCGTCCCAAGTAATGCTGCGCTGGGCGGAAATCGAAAATGCCGCAGAGCCTATAATCCTCAAGCGAAATGGGCAACCCATGGCGGTCGTCATCAAATACGCTGACTATCGGCAGATGGATGCTGCCCGATTAGAACAGCGCGAGAGAGCCTGGCGAGAGCTGGACGCGGTGTTGGCGCAGGTCCACGCCCGCACACAAGGCTTTTCAGCCCAAGAAATCGAGGCCGACATTACTGCCGCCCGGCAGGAGGCTCGAGAGCAACATGCCATTCATCGTCGCGGTTGACACCAACATTTGGGTTTCCGCGTTCATTACCCCGCATGGATACCCCGCTCGCCTCAAGTCGTACTGGCAGGCAAACCGCTTCGATGTAGTACTCTCTGTTGAATTGCTGACCGAGCTGGCGCAAGTGCTGGCTCGCCCCAGATTGCGGCTCAAATACAAATACTCTTTCGAAGAAGCTACCGCTTATTTGCGCTCGATAACGCAACTGGCGAATATAGTCAAGGTGACTGGCGCGTTAAATCTCTGTCGTGACCCAGATGACAATATCTTGATCGAGACGGCTATTCTGGGTCAGGCCCCGCATGTCGTCAGCCGTGATCAAGATATTGTCCGCGACGCCAGTGTTATCCAATACCTTGAGACACACGGTATCCAGGCACTGACCGTTGGCCGATTCCTGGTCGAACTGGAAAGGTAACCCCCCATCGTCGGCATTTCTCCAAGAAAACGGGTTTCTCGCATTTGACACTTGTCCACACTTGCCTTATAATGTCAGTTGTCAGACAACTTGCCATGCGTTCTTTATCGAACAAACCACGCCGTCCGCCCCAGTCTCCGCGCGTTCAAGTACGCGAAGCGTTGGCGGCTCTTTTGAATAAGCAGCGCCCCGGCGAGCAGTTGCCGACCGAGCCGCAACTGGCGCAACAGCTTGGCGTCTCGCGCGCTACGCTGCGCGAGGCCATGCGCTCGTTCGAGGAGCGCGGCCTGCTCGTCCGGCGGCACGGGGTCGGGACGTTCGTCGCCCAGCCGCCTCCCGTGATCGAAAGCGGGCTAGAGGAACTCGAAAGCCTCGACACGCTGGCGCGGCGCATCGGGCTAGAGACCCGTATGAGCGAGGCTGTGATTGAGGAACGCGAGGCGACGCCCGACGAGGCCGAGCGATTGCAGATTTCTCCCGGCGATTCTGTGCTTGCCGTGGCGCGCGTGATGTTGGCTGAGGCGCAGCCCATCGCTTACCTGGTGGACGTGGTGCCGACGGCATTGCTTTGCAAGCAAGACCTGGAGCCCGCGTTCAACGGCTCGGTGCTCGACCTGTTTCTCCAGCGCGGCGAGCCGGCCCTGAGCCATTCTCGCACCGACATCATGGCAAAAGCCGCCGGTGCAACGCTGGCACGCCAGCTCCAGCTGCGCCGGGGTGATGTGGTGCTCAAGCTGGAAGCGCAGTTGGTTACACGCGACGGCCGGATCGTGGATTACTCTCTCAGCTACTTTGTGCACGGTCATTTTCGATTCCACGTCGTGCGCCGAGTCGGCAAGAATAATGGTGAATCCACCCTCGCAAAGGTTTAGAACTTTGCAAGGGTCAAATGGTTCGACAAAATTGAGGAGGCACAGAAATGAGAAGCTTTTCAGGTCGTGACATTCTTTCGCTCAAGGAATTCGAGCGCAACGAGTTCTTTCACGTTTTCGAGGTCGCCAAACAACTGGAGCCCATTGCCAAGAGCCGCCGCAACAGCGACGTCCTCAAGGACAAGACGCTGGTGACGGCGTTCTATCAGCCCTCGACCCGCACGCGCCTGGCGCACGAAGCCGCCATGCACCGCCTGGGCGGGCACGTCACCGGCTTTGCCGATGCCAAGATGACGCGCGCGGGCGACTTTTATCAAGAGTCCATCAAGGACACGGTCAAGATGCTGGAATTCTACGGCGACGTGATTGTGATGCGCCATTTCCAGCAAGGCGCGCCGCACGAGGCCGCCAAATGGGCCTCCATCCCAATCATTAACGGCGGCGATGGCTGGGGCGAGCACCCGACGCAAATCTTGACCGACCTGTACACCGTCCTGGTGGAAAAGGGCCGGATTGATGGCTTGAACTGGCTGGCTGTCGGCGATATGCGGATGCGCACGATGCACTCGCTGGGCTATGCGCTGACCCAGTTCGATTGCCCGATCACGTTCGTCGCCCCGCCCGACATGTCGCTGACGCCCGAGTTCAAAGCCGAGCTCAAGCAATACAGCTTGAACTTTTCCGAGGCCGAGCATGTGGAGCAGGCCATCGCCAAGGCCGACGTGATCCTGGTCGAGCCGGTGGTGCAGCCGGATTATACCAAGTCGCGCGATGAGCGTGGCAAGGAAGTCGGCCTGACACCCGCCAACTACAAGATCACGCGCGAGCTATTGGAAAAGAAAGCCAAGCCGGACGCGATCCTGCTGCACTCGCTGCCGCGCATGGACGAAGTCCCGACCGACGTGGACATTACCCGCTGGTCGCGCTACTGGCAAGAAGCGTTCAACGGCGTCGTGATGCGCATGTCGTTGTTGGCGCTCGTGTTGGGAGCGATGGAGTAAAGCGATTCGCACAGAGCACGCAACACGGGAAGGCGTATTCCGTGTTGCGTGTTCCGCGCAGGAACCTGCCATGCCGGCGATGACAGTCAAGGAATGGGCGGCGGAATACAAGCTCATCAACGCGGCCGAGCGTGAGGACCTGAAACGACGGCTGCCTCTGGAACCGGTTGAAGAGAGTGTGCGTTCGTACTTTGATCTGTGCAAATTGGTGATCGCCCTCTCCGGTTCAGCTGACGAGCCTGAGGAACTGTGGAAATCGCGACTCAAAGGCTACCAGGCAATGCTGGAAAGATGGACGCGCTTGGCGCAAAGGTTACAACATGCTCATCAACCCACAAGCTCTACAGATCGTCGTTGATTTCCTGAACGAACATCATATTCCCTACATGCTGATCGGCGGATTGGCAAACGCGATCTGGGGAGAGGCGCGCACCACGCGTGACGCCGATTTCAAAGTCAGCGTTAACACATCCCTGGCCGAATTTCGCAAGCTGGTATTTGAGCACTTTCGGGAACGCGCAACTAACATCCCCCCTCGCTTAAAAAGCGCGCAGGTTCTTCATATCTGGGCTATGCCTGAGGTGGCCGTGGATTTGCTCGTGGGTATCTTTGACTATGAGCGGCAAGCCATCGAACGCGCTGTCGAAACAGATATCGAGGGCGTGCCAATGCGAGTGTGTACCGCCGAAGACCTCGTCATCCACAAAGTCATCGCCGATCGCGCCAAGGACTGGATTGACATCGAAGGCGTTTTGATGCGGCAGCGCGGGAAACTGGACATCAACTATATTCGTGACTGGCTGACCCAATTCGCAGAGGCGCTGGAAAAACCCGAATTGCTCACACGCTTTAACAACCTGTACGAAACTACCTGATCGAGCGGCGAACATCCTGCCGCGGTGTGGTACAATGGGACTGTGGACCCACAAAAAATCTCGCGGCGCACTTTACTGGCAAGCGCGCTGTCCACAGTTGCGCTCGCCGCGCTGGAAGCGTGCCAACACTCCATTGCCACCAACGTCCCTGCAATGGGCGTGACGCCGAGCGTGTCACCTAGCGTGACAGCCAGGACACCGGCATCACTGGCTCAAACGCCGACTGCTGCCAGTGCTCCCACGCCCAACGTCACCAAGACACCCTGGCCCACGGCCACGCCCGCGTCCTACACGCGGCCCAGCAAACTCGGCCTGGTGGTTCAGCATTTTTCGTCGCCGCAGATTACGGACGTCATCCGGGCGGGGCGGCCCAAGGTGATCAAGGTCATTGACGACCTTGGCCCGGCGGGTGTGGTCAAAGAGCGTTCGCCGAATACTCTGATCGTCGGGCGAGTGGGTGTGGACTATGACTTTGTCTCGATCCTCGCCAAAGGCAATCGCAGCGCGGACCGCCACGCGGCGAGCTTTATCGCCAAGAACCTGGACAAATACAAGGCCCACAAGAGCATAGACTATTGGGAAGGCTACAACGAGCCAGTGCTCGGCTCAGCCGAGCTGATGGCGGAATATGCGGCCTTTGAAGCGGAACGGGTCAAGCAAATGGACGCGCTCGGTTACAAATGTTGCATCGGCAACTTTGCCACAGGCACGCCATCGCTCGAACTGTGGGCCAGCTTTTTGCCCGCGCTCGAGGCCGTCCAAAAGTACGGCGGCTGTCTGGGCTTGCACGAATACTCGGCGCCGACGATGCAGTTTGGATTTGGCCGTTACCAACTCGATCCGGCGGGCGATGCCGGGGATGAAGGCTGGTATACTCTGCGCTACCGCCAAGTCTATCGCCATCATCTTCCGGCCGAATTGCGCGTCCCGCTCATCATCACCGAATGTGGCATTGACGGACTCATCGAGCCGCGACCAGGCCCCGCGGGCGCCGGATGGCGCGATTTTGTCAAATACTGGAAACAGAACAATCTTGCGCCGGATGGCGTGACGGGTTACCTTGACCAACTCACCTGGTATGACGAGGAGCTGCAAAAGGATGATTTTGTGATCGGCGCGACGATTTACGCGACTGGAGCCGATTCCTATGATGTGTTGGGCGACATGGCCGACAAGTTGGCCTGGTACTGGAGCGCTCATCCGCAACCATAACAGTTTTATCCAAGAACACAAAGATTCAGAGAATTCTGGATGCTCCTTCGTGGAGAACCCCAATAAGGAGAATATAACATGCAGACTAACCTACACGGTCGGGACCTGATCGGCGATCTCGACTTTAGCAAAGAAGAAGTCGAAACCGTCATGGATGTGGCGTTCGACCTCAAGCGCAAGCGCGCGCTGGGCGAGCTGCATCCGTATCTGCGCGATAAAGCGCTGGCGATGCTGTTCTTTTTCAGCAGCACGCGCACGCGCGGCTCGTTCGAAGCGGGCATGGCCCAACTGGGCGGCCACGGCGCATTCATCGAAAGCAAGTCTACGCAAATAGCGCACGGCGACACGCCCAAAGAGATCGGTGAAATCTTTGGCCGCTACTATGACGGTATCGCCATCCGCCACGTGGATTGGGGCGTGGGCAACGGCTACCTGAACGCGGTCGCCAAAGCGTCGCGTGTGCCCGTGCTCAACATGCAGTGCGACATCTATCACCCGTTCCAATGCCTGGCTGACCTGATGACGATTATCGAAAAGAAGGGACGCGATTTGCGCCGCAAAAAGTTGGTCGTCTCGTGGGCGTATGCCGCGTCGTACCAAAAACCAATGTCCGTGCCGCAGTCGCTCGTGCTGCAAATGCCGCGCTTTGGGCTGGACGTGGTGCTGGCTCACCCGCCCGAGTTCAAGCTGATGCCCGAGATCATGGAGCAGGCCCGCGAGCAGGCCAGGAAATTCGGCACGGGCTTTGAGCTGGTGGACGACATGGATGCCGCTTTCAAAGACGCCGACATCGTCTACGCCAAATCGTGGGGCGCGATGGTCCACACGCCGGATGCCGAAGAAGGCGCCAAGATCATTAAGAAATACTCGAGCTGGATCACCGACGAGCGCCGCATGAAGCTGGCCAAGCCGGACGCGATCTACATGCACCCGCTGCCCGCCGACCGCAACATCGAGGTCACCGACGGCGTGATGGACGGCCCGCAATCGGTGGTGTACGACGAGGCGGAGAACCGGATGCATGCGCAAAAGGCCGTCATGGCCCTGACCATGTAGAAAACAGGAAGAAAGGATGCTCATGGCAACCACCCGAAAAGTAGCCCAGAAACCTATCAAGCGCGCGACAAAGAACACTGTCAAGACAACTGCCAAGCCTGCGGTCAAAAAGACAACTGCGCCCAAGCGCCAGGTAGCCGTCGTCGCCATTGGCGGCAATTCGCTGATCAAAGACTCGAAACATCAGACCGTCGAGCATCAATACCTGGCGGCCAAAGAGACCACTTTACACATCGCGGACATGATTGAGGCAGGGTGGGACGTTGCCATCGGTCACGGCAACGGGCCGCAGGTCGGCTTTATCTTGCGCCGCTCCGAAATCGCGCACAAGACGGAAGGGATGCACGAAGTGCCGCTGGACGTGTGCGGCGCGGATACGCAAGGGGCGATCGGTTACGCGCTGCAGCAAACCCTGCAAAACGAGCTATTCCGGCGCGGCATCAAGAAACCCGTCGCCACCGTCATCACGCAGGTATTGGTGGATCGCAACGACCCGGCCTTTCAGAATCCCACCAAGCCCATCGGCGGGTTCATGGACGAGCCAGAAGCCAGGCGGCGCAAAACCGAGATGGCCTGGAACGTCGTCGAAGACGCCGGCCGTGGCTGGCGGCGCGTGGTGGCCTCGCCCCTGCCGAAAAAAGTCGTCGAGCTGGAATCGGTCAAAGCGTTGATTGGCGCCGGCGTGGTCGTGATCACCGTCGGCGGTGGCGGCATCCCCGTCATTGACCAGGGGAACGGCGACTATGCCGGCGTCGCCGCCGTGATTGACAAAGACTATGCCAGCAGCCTGCTCGCTCGCAATATCAACGCCGATCTGCTGCTGATCTCGACCGCCATCGAAAAGGTGGCGCTCAACTTTGGCAAGCCCAACCAGCAATGGGTGGGCAAGCTGACATTGGCCGAAGCCCAAAAGTATCTGGCCGAAGGCACGCACTTTGCCAAAGGCTCGATGGCGCCCAAGATTCAAGCCATCCTCTGGTTCCTGGAAGCCGGCGGCAAGCACGCCATCATCACCAATCCTGAAAACATTGGGCGCGCGCTGCGGGGCGAAACCGGCACGCACATCGTGCCTTAGAGTGAGAAATAGGTCACACTTACAGCGTGACCTACCTGCCTACCCAAAGTAGAAAAAACTGGTAAAATCAAGCGTGCTGCGCCTGACCTGGCGCGGCCCACTCTCCGAGTCGACGTTTCCTAGAAAGGAGGCGCACCGCCAAGATAACCTAATTGTCATTTCGTGTGTTGAGCAAGCCGATTTTAGTTCAACCTTTCAGGAGGATAAATGATGAACGCCCGCAAGAATCTATTCACCATTGTGGCCCTGCTCACTATTGCGGCCACACTACTCGCAGCCTGCGCCCCGGCGGCAACGCCAGAGCCGACTCAGCCGCCCAAGCCCGCCGAGCCGACCAAGCCACCCGCCCCGACGGCTGTTCCACCCACCAAGGCCCCGGAACCGACCAAGGCTCCAGAGCCAACCAAAGCTCCGGCTCCCACCACTGCGCCGGCCAAGCCGGCCCTGCAAATCCCCGACATCGAAAAGGGCAAGTTCAATGTAGCCTATGTGCTCATTGGCCCGCACGATGACGGCGGCTGGAGCCAGGCGCACTATGAGGGCTTCCAGTATGTCGAAAAGAACATGCCCAATGTGCACACGGCCTACATCGAGAACGTGCCGGAAGGCGCCGACTCGGAGCAGGTCTTCCGCAGCCTGTCGCGCAAGGGCTTTAACCTGATCTTTGGCACCTCGTTCGGCTATATGGATCCGATGGAGACGGTGGCCAACGAGTTCCCCGACATCATGTACGTCCACATCAGCGGGTTCAAGTCGAACACCAAGAACTATGGCAACTTGTTCGGCGCGATGGAAAGCATGAAGTACTTGGCCGGCATGTTGGCCGGCGCGCGCGCCAAGAAAGACGGCAACCCCAAGCTGGGCTACATGGCGACCTTTCCGATTCCTGAAGAGATTCGCCTGGGCAATGCCATTGCGCTGGGCATGAAAAAGACCTGCCCGGAATGCACGATGGACGTGCGCTGGCTCAACACCTGGCACGACCCCATCATCGAGAAAGACTCGGCGGCGTCGCTGTTCGACGCTGGCGCGCAGGTTGTCTTTACGGGTGCCGACACCCCCGCTGTGGCGGACGTGGCGCAGGCCAAGGGCAAGTGGGGCATCACCTACGATTATTACGGCTCGTGCAAGGTGGAACGCTGCCTGACTGCCCCGTACTGGATTTGGGGTCCGGTCTATGCCGACATCACCAAGAAGGTTATTGCCAAGACCTACAAGCCCGGCTGGGAATACTTTGACGTAGACAGTGGCAGCCTGGGCCTGTTTGGCTTCATGGAAGGCCAAAGCCTGACGACCGGCATGAAGGACCTGCCGCCCGAAGTCATCCAGATGGTTAAAGACACGCTAGCCAAGATGCAGAAAGGCCAGTTCACCCGCTTTGACGTGTTTGCCGGCCCGATCAAGGACAACACCGGCAAAGAAATCATCCCCGCCGGCAAGAAATTCGAACAGGCCGACCTGGATCAGTTCCCGCCCGGCGCCAAGGGCCTCGAGTGCAAGTACTGCATGAAGTGGTGGGCCGACGGCATCAAGGGCGAACTGCCCAAGTAGCCAATGGCAGATGGCGAATAGCCGATAGTAAAGGGTAGGAGCGCCTTTAGCGCAAAGACAACAAGGCGCTCCTACCGATTACCGACAACTGATCACTTTCTCCGAGGCGCCCATGCCCGAAACTCCTTTCGTTGTAGAAATGCGGGGGATCGTCAAGCGATTCCCTGGTGTGCTGGCGAACGACCACGTTGACTTTGATCTGCGCGAGGGCGAGGTTCACGCGCTGCTGGGCGAAAACGGCGCCGGCAAAAGCACGCTGATGAACGTGCTGGCCGGACTCTACAAGCCCGAAGAAGGCAGCGTCCTGGTCGGCGGCAAGCGGGTCACTTTTAACTCGCCCCGCGACGCCATCGCGCGCGGCCTGGGCATGGTTCACCAGCATTTCATGCTCGTGCCCTCGCAGACCGTCACCGAAAATATTTTGCTCGGCCTGAACGAGCCGCGCTTTTTGCTCCGCCTGCCCGAATTTGACCAGCGGATTTTGGCGCTCCAGGAGCAGTACGGACTCAAGGTTGACCCCAAGGCCAAAATCTGGCAGCTTTCGGTGGGCGAGCAGCAGCGTGTGGAAGTATTAAAGATGCTCTATCGCGGCGCGCGCGTACTGATCATGGACGAGCCGACCGCCGTGCTCACGCCCCAAGAAGTGCGTGAACTGTTTGCCACTCTCCGCTCGATGACGGAGCGCGGCCATTCGATCATCTTTATCAGCCACAAGCTGGACGAAGTGCTCAACATCGCCAACCGCGTCACCGTGCTGCAACGTGGCCGCGTGACCGCCGCCGGGCTGGAGGCCAAGAGCGTGACCAAGCCCGAGTTGGCGCGTCTGATGGTGGGGCGCGACGTCGTGTTCAACCTGGAAAAGAAACCGATCACGCCCGGCCCGGTCGCTCTATCCATCGAGAATCTGTCCGCGGAAAATGACCGGAGCTTGCCCGCGCTTTGCAACTTGTCACTTCAAGTGCACGTAGGCGAAATCGTGGGTGTAGCCGGCGTCGCAGGCAACGGGCAAACCGAGCTGGCCCAGGTGATCACCGGCTTGCGCCGCTGCGCCGGCGGATGCGTGACGGTGAGCGGTCAAGAGATCACCAACTGCCCGCCGCGCCGGGCGATTGATCGCGGCGTCTCGCACATTCCCGAAGATCGCGCGGGCGTCGGCAGCTCGCCCAGCCTGAGCGTGGCCGACAATCTAATCATGAAAAAGTACCGCCAAGCGCCGGTTGCTTCCGGGTGGGTGCTCAACCGTCCGATCATCCGGCAGAACGCCGAAAAGCTCAAGCAGGCGTATGACATTGCCGCTCCCTCGATTGACACAGCGGCGCGGCTGCTTTCCGGCGGCAATTTGCAAAAGATGATTCTGGCCCGCGAAATGTCCTCGACGCCCAAAGTGATGATCGCCATGCAGCCCACGCGCGGCCTGGACGTGGGCGCGATTGAAGCCGTTCACGGCTTGCTGCTGCAAGAGCGCGAACAAGGCGCGGCGATCCTGCTCATCTCGGAAGAACTGGACGAGATCATGTCGCTCTCGGACCGCATCGTGGTGATGTACGAGGGGCAGATCATGGGCGAGATGAATTCAGAGGAAGCCGACCTGGAAAAGATCGGGTTGATGATGGCCGGCACTCGCAAAGAGAAATTGCAGGACAAGCTGACAACTGGTCCTACGGGACAAATGATATGAGGGTATCCACGACCACACCTTTGCAACCGCAAACGCACGGCGAGCCCTTCCGGTTGCCGTTCCGCGTCGTGATCGAGCCGCGCATGAATGTCCCGCGCTGGCTCTCGCCCGCCGTCTCGATAGGCGCCGTCATCCTGGCGCTGGTGATCGGCGGAGTCGTCATCCAGCTGGCCGGCGGCGATCCGATTGAATCGTACATCCACATCTTTAATGCAGCGTTCGGCGACATGGGCGTATTCTCCGATACGCTGGTCAAGGCCACGCCGCTGATTTTGACCGGCCTGGCCTGCACGCTGGCCTTTCGCATGAAGCTGTGGAACATTGGCGCGGAAGGGCAATTCTTTATGGGCGCTTGGGGCGCGAGCGCCGTGGTCTTGGCCCCGCTGCTGCCGCCCACCACGCCGCGCGTCATCATGCTCCCGGCGATGGCGCTGGCAGGTTTTGCCTGCGGCGCGTTGTGGGGACTGGTGCCCGGCTTTTTAAAAGCCAGGTTCAACGTCAACGAGATCATTACCAGCCTGATGATGAACTATATCGCCACGTCGTGGACCTTGTTCTGGGTGTTTGGCGCGTGGAGCGAGGCTGGCTTTCAGATGTCGCCCACGTTCCCCAAGACAGCCTGGCTGCCGCGCCTGGCCGACTATGCTCAACAAGTCAAGGCCTTTTCGGGCCTGACGATCCATTTGGGCCTGGCCTTGGGCATCGTGGCGGCGGTCGTGGTGTGGTTCATCCTGAATCGCAGCCCATGGGGATACGAGATTCGGCTGACGGGCGACAATCCACGCGCCGCGCGCTATGCCGGCATCAATATCGTCCGCAACACCGTGCTGGTAATGATGCTCTCGGGCGGATTAGCCGGGCTGGCGGGCATGTCAGAAATCTCGGGGGTGGTTCACCGGTTGCAAGGGGCGATTTCGCCCGGCTTTGGGTTCACCGGCATCATCATCGCGTGGCTGGCCAAGCTGAACGCCTTTGGCGTGATCATTGCGGCGATCCTGTTCGGCGGGCTGCTGCTGGCCGGTCGTGAAATCCAGCCGTCCGGTGTCCCGCGCATGTTGCAAGGCATCATCCTGTTCACCGTCATCGCCAGCGATGTGGTGTTGCGTTACCACATCCGCATCGTCAAAAGGTGATCCGCGAATGACACGAATAGACGCAAAGGATACACCATGATTGACTGGATCATCATTCTGCAGGCAGGGGTCGCCAGCGGGACCGTGTTGCTGTTCGCGGCGATTGGCGAAATCCTGGCTGAACGGTCAGGCGTGATGAACCTGGGCGTGGAAGGCATGATGCTGATCGGCGCGATGACCGCATTCAAGACCGTTGTCATGGGTGGCGATCCGTGGCTCGGCGTGCTATACGCCATGCTCGCCGCCGGAGCGTTGAGCCTGCTCCACGCGCTGGTCACCATCAACTTTCAAGCCGATCAAGTGGTGAGCGGGCTGGCCATCAACTTTGTCGGCATCGGTCTGAGCACTGTGTTGGGCGAGGGATTGAGCAAAGCCGGGACGGTTTCGCTATTGCCATCCTACACCGTTCCGCTCTTGTCTCAAATCCCGCTCATCGGCCCGATCTTTTTCACCAATCAGCACGTGCTGGTGTATGTGGGCTATGTGCTCACGCCAGCGGCCTGGTTCTATATCAACCGCACGCGGCCCGGCCTGCACCTGCGGGCTGTGGGTGAATATCCCGCTGCCGCCGATGCATTGGGCATCAACGTGTATCTCTTGCGCTACCTCTATGTCCTGATCGGCGGCTTGCTGGCCGGGCTGGCCGGCGCCACGATCAGCCTGGCCGTCTCGCCGGGCTGGTTCAGCGAGCTGACTACTTCGGGCCAGGGCTGGATCGCCATCGGCCTGGTGATTTTCGCGCAGTGGGATCCGTGGCGCGGGGCCGCTGGTGGCTACATGTTCGGCGCGATCCGCCGACTCATCCTCGATCTCCAAGGACCCGAGTTTCTGTTTGGCTTTCGCAATCCATTCTTTTACACACCCAAGCTTGGATTCTTTTTGCAGATGCTGCCCTATGCGCTCACGATTCTCGTCCTGGTGGCTGTCAGCCGCGAAGCGCTCCGCAAGCGATTGGGAGCGCCGGCCGCGTTGGGCACGCCGTACATCCGTGGAGAACGGGGAATTTAAGAATAGGCAACAACCAAAATCACTTGACACGGAGGAGGAAACAGACCATGAAAGGCAACGACAAGATCATTGAAAAGTTGAACGCGCTTCTTTCCGACGAGCTGGCCGCCATCAACCAGTACATGGTGCATTCCGAAATGTGCGCGAACTGGGGCTACGAACGCCTCCACAAGGCGGCCGAGAAACGCGCCATTGACGAGATGAAACACGCCGAAAAGCTGATCGGGCGCATCCTCTTTCTGGAAGGCAGGCCCATCGTCAGCAACCTGGCCAAGATCACGATCGGGGCCGAGGTCGAAGCTCAACACAAGCACGACTGGGCTGCCGAGGACGGCGCTATCAAGGCGTATAACGAGGGCATTCGCCTGGCCGTAGAAATCGGCGACAACGGGACGCGTGAGCTTTTCGAGTCCACCCTCAAGGACGAAGAAGCCCACATTGATTGGCTCGAGGCCCAGCTCGAGCAGATTCAACAAATGGGGCTCCAGAACTATTTGGGGGAACAGGTCAACTAGGCGCAACTGCCTCGACCTTGTCAGGTTTGACCGTCCACATGACCAAGCCACTCGTCGCGCTCGTCGGCCGGCCCAACGTCGGCAAATCCACGCTGTTCAACCGCCTGGTCGGACATCGGCTGGCCGTGGTGGACGACACGCCCGGCACCACACGCGACCGCATCGAAGCGGAAAGCGAGTGGAACGGTCGCGCCTTTACCGTGGTGGACACGGGCGGCATCGAGGTGTTGCCCGAGCGGGTCGCCCGCGGCGGCAAGCCGCTTTCGGCGCACACGCCGCTCTCTGTGGCCTCTGCCGAGTTCATCCCGCAAATCCGCGAGCAGGCCGAGATGGCCATCGAGGCCGCCGACGCAGTTGTGCTCATCGTGGATGCGACCAGCGGCGTCACCGCCGCCGACGAACAAGTGGCCGAGATTCTGCGTCGCACCAGCAAGCCGGTGTTCGTCGCCGCCAACAAGGCTGACTCGCCCCAACGCCGCGATGAAGCTGTCGAATTTTACGCGCTGGGCCTGGGCGAAGTGTTTCCCATCAGCTCGCTGCACGGAATCGGCACCGGCGATCTGCTCGACGCGGTCGTGGCGGCGTTTCCTCCGCAAGAGGCCGAGCCGGAAGACGAGTCCATCAAAATCGCCATCGTCGGCCGGCCGAATGTCGGCAAGTCGTCACTGCTCAACGCGATTCTCGGACAAGAGCGCGCCATCGTCAGCCCGATCCCCGGCACCACGCGCGACGCGCTCGACACACGCATCGTCTGGGAGACGCTGCCCGTCACGCTGATTGACACCGCCGGCATCCGGCGGCGGGGACACATCGAGGTCGGCGTGGAAAAATACAGCGTGCTGCGCGCGCTCAAAGCCATCCAGCGCGCGGATGTGGCGCTGTTGCTGATTGATGCGATGGATGGCGTCACGGCGCAAGACGCGCACATTGCCGGATTCATCCTGGAGGAGATCAAGTCCGCCGTCGTCGTCGTCAACAAGTGGGACGCAGTGCCGGGCAAGACCGGCAAGACGATGAATGAATACACCGCGCACGTGAGGAGTACGCTGAATTTCATGGACTATGTGCCGGTGCTGTTTGTTTCCGCCAAGCTGGGCACGCGTGTGGATAGCGTGCTGCCCACAGCGGCGCGCGTCCAGGAAGAGCGGCTCATCCGCATCCCCACCGGCGAGCTGAACCGCATCATCCGCGAGGCGATGGAAAAGCAAGCGCCGCCCACCAAAGCGGGCAAGCGGCTGAACATTTACTATGCCACGCAGCCGCGCACCGACCCGCCGACGTTCGTCTTTCACGTCAACGACACCGAGCTGGTGCATTTTTCCTACGAGCGCTATTTGGAAAACCAGATTCGCGCCGCGTATGGCTTTTTCGGCACGCCGCTGCGGCTTTCGTTCCGCAGGCGCAAGCGAGAGTGATCGGACAAGTTTGACAGAGCGCAACACCTGTGATAAGATTTCGCTGTCAATTATACATCCCCGCGTCGCCTGCTCCTCGCCTAGTACGCAGAGCGACAGGAATTAGCAAGTGAGGTGAGACCTGTGACCGTTGAGCTTAACGAAAACGAATCGTTCGACAGCCTGTTGCGCCGATTCAATCGCCAGGTGATGAACAATGGCACCCTCAAGGACGTGCGGCGCAAACGATGGTTCATCACCAGAGGCGAGCAGCACCGAATGGATCAGCGCAAAGGCCGACGTCGCGCCCGCATCCGACAACTGCGAGCGGAGAGAGGAGAATCATAGCGACGGATTCCCCCGCGCCACACGCGCCAGATCAGTATCGGTTTCGCCGGGCGCACTGGCAAAAAACGCCAAGGCACCCTCTAGTTCAGGAGAAGCGAAGGGGAATGGAACCCAAGTTATACGTCGGCAATCTTGCGTACGAGGCGACGGAAGAAGATCTGCGGCAGGTCTTTGGCGAGGCCGGCCCAGTCGCATCGGCATCCATCATCACAGATCGCGACACGGGACGCTCCAAAGGGTTCGGCTTTGTCGAAATGACGACCCAGGCCGACGCTGAAAAAGCCGTCAGTATGCTCAATGGCCGCGATCTGCGTGGCCGCCCGCTCAAAGTGGATCAGGCTCGCCCGCGCGCGGACCGCCCCAGTGGCGGTGGCATGGGCCGAGGAGGTCGAGGGGAGCGACGCGGCCCGGGCGGTGACCGAGGCGACCGGCGCTATTAAGCGCCCGCCCATGTCCCGTTGGTGAAGCAAAATCAAAAAGCCCCGGTTTCTTTTAGACCGGGGCTTTTTCTTTCGAGTATCACGGCACTCCCAGAGACTAGTCGAAAAGCCAGTGATCTAGGGCCGGCCGCCCACGGGGGGCTAAACTACTTTTCAGACAGTCTGTCACGCGCGACCGCGGTTCAGGCGAACCGATTCAATGGCGCGGATCAACCGCTGCGAATCAATATCCTTGAGCACATAACTTGATGCGCCCGACTGAAAGGCCGCCTGCCGTTCGTCCTCATCCACGTAAGACGTGAGGACGATCACGGCGATCGACGAATTGGTTTGCGTAATCCGACGGCAGGTGTCCAGCCCCTTGCCATCGGCCATCTTGATTTCCAGCAGGACGATATCGGGAGACGAGTCGAGCGCAGCTTGTACGCCATCTTCGCTCGACCCGGCGCTGCCCACCAGCTCGATTTCAGGCGCATGGCTCAGGCGAGCCTCGAGCGCCTGCCGAACTGTCTCGCGGTCGTCAATGATCAGCAGTTTGACCTTCGACGCCGCGCAACTCGCGTCCGGCGTCGCCCGCTCCATCAACGTTGACGCAACTTTTCCTGTCTGTGTGGACATACAGACAGTATAGGAAGGGCAAGGGACACCAGCCAGTGTCATTTGTCCCTTATCAAGCGTTACTGGTGTCACTCTGCCCAGAGGCCCTCTGCTGTGCCCTTGGGGTCGCAATCGGCGCGTCGCTGGGAGAGATAAAAAAACTGCGCTGGCGTAAACACGAGGAAATGAGCGTGTGGTTCACTAGAGTGGATCAGGTTCCGCGCCCGCCAATCGGCTCCATCGGCACAATGGCCTTGACGATGGTTCCTTTGCCCAGCGCGCTTTCGACCAAAAGCTTGCCGCCCAACGCACGCGCGCGCGCATCCATGTTGCGCAAGCCGTGTCCTTCGTAAGCGGCGACGCGCGCCGGATCAAAGCCGCGTCCATCGTCTCGAACGGCGAGGGTCACGTGCGCCTTGTCGCGCGACAAGCGCACCGACACCTGTCGCGCGTGCGCGTGCTTGGCAATGTTGGCCAGCGCCTCTTGCGCGATATGAAACAGTCCAGCCGCCTGCGTTTGCAGCAAAGCGACATCGCCATCCATATCCACTTCCAACTCCGCCTGGATGAGCGTGTTGGCGCGAAAGGCCCGAATCAACTCGAACAGGCCGCTGGGCAGGTCCTTGCCCTGGAATCGCTGCGGGCGCAAATCGAGAATGTAACTGCGAATGTCACGGATGACGTCGTTCAATCCCGAGATGGCCTGGCGCAACTGTGTCTTGGCGGCTGGCGGATCTTCGTCGAGCAGCAAGTTGCAATACTCGAGCGTCAGCCCCATCGCGTAAATGGACTGGATGATGCCGTCGTGCAAATCCATCCCAATACGCTCGCGCTCCTCCAGCACGGCTAATCGCTGCACTTGCTGGTAGAGTCGCGCATTCTCGATGGCAATGGCCGCATGGGCGGCCAGCATCACTATCAGTTGTTCGTCGTCTTTGGAAAACTCGTCTGCACCGATTTTATCGGTGAGATACAGCATACCCAGCAGCGCGCTTTTGGAGATGATCGGTACGCCCAGGAAACTGGTCATTTCGGGGTGATGCTCGCCAAAGCCTGCCGAGCGCGGATCATCAGCGATGCGCGGCAAGCGGATGGGCGTGGTGGAATGCAGCAACGCGCCCAGCAGGCCTTTGCCTTCCGGCGGGTGTCCCATACGAGCGATCTCTTCTTCGCTCATCCCGGAGGTCAAAAACTGTTCCAGCCCATTGTTCCCGTCCGGGATACCCAACGCCGCATACCGCGCGTTGACCAGTTCGCGCGCCAAATGCGCGATGCGCTGCAAGACACGGTCGAGCGCCAACTCGGCGGTGATCGTCAGCGTCGCTTCGTTGAACGCGCCCAGTTGCGCGCGCAACTGATCCACAGACTTGCGGGGCTTGCGAGGTTTGGCCATCGAGAAGGATTATAGCACGAGTCGGCGTAGGCCGTCAAAGACGCGGCGGGGCGACCACCGGGGTCGCCCCCACGAAAGGCGATTAACATAGACGAATGTCAGGTCTACATTCTCCGCGCTTTGCGGAGCTGCAGAGGCGGCGATTCGGCGCGCGGCGCGACGCCGGTCTGCGCGGACAGCAGTGCCACCCATCGCCCCAAGGCCCAGGCCAGCGCCGAATGAAGAACGATAATCGGCCAGACGTTGCGGGCCAGAGCAAAGATAGCCGTGCTGAGCGCCAGCCAGGCCATCTGCGTCAACAGCACCTCGCGCCGCGAGCCGTTCGCCAATCCCGCGCGCCAATAGGGATCGAGCGACCATTCCACGACGACGAGCGCCGCGCCGGCCAGCGTAGCCCAATACGGGTCGGCCATGAACAGCAGCGGCGCGGCTCGATAAAACGCCCAGTGAATTTCCGCATAGAGGCTTTCGCGCGCGGTGACAAGCAACGAGGGCGCAGGCAACAATCCACCGGACGGCAAGTCGCCCTCCAGCGCGCGGCGAGCATTCCACCAGCCCCATGCCAACGCCGCAGCCGCCAGGCCGCCTAGCCCAATCGCCCAACCCAGCGCCCCGGCCCACTCGCTCAGATTCCATCCCAGCATCCACCACGGCAAATCGGAGGTCTGCGTGCCCACCAGACCGATGACGACCAGGGAGAGCGCGTGGCGCAGCACCGCAACGTAGGGCAGCCCGAAGTAATACAAGAATCGGAGCAGGAACAGAAACGCCCGGCCAAACAGATTGCCTGTCAGCCAGGCCCGAAATTGAGCGATCCGGCCCTGCGGCTTGCGCTCGGCGCGCCAGGCCACTTGCGCGCCCGCCGCGGCCAGCAGGACAGAGCCTGCCGTCCACACTGTCAGCTCGATGCGATACTCCATCGCCCTGGCTAGTCCCTTTTGTCGAGTGGCACAGCCAGCGTGATCGTCGTGCCGTGGCCGGGCTGGGAATCCATCGTCAAGATGCCGTTGATCAGCTCCGCGCGCTCACGCATGTTGACCATCCCCAGGCTGCCGCGCGATTCGTAAGCCGACGTGACGCCCCTCACGTCAAAGCCCTCGCCGTCGTCTTGCACTTCGGCGATGACGGCGTCCGGCTCCAGTCTCAGCCGAACCCAGATGTTTTGCGACTTGGAGTGCTTGCGCGCGTTGCCCACCGCTTCCTCGATGATATAGTAGACGACGCCCTGGGTGTTCATGTCCACCCGGTCTTCGACCTTTTGCGCGTCCAGGTGAATGGCGACAGTGGTATCGGTCTCTTTGACTTTTTGAATAGACTGCTCCAGCGCAGCGGTCAGCCCCTGGGTTTCCAGCACGAGCGGGCGCAGCGTAAAGAGCATGTGCCGGATTTCCTTTGTCGTCCGCCGCGCCAGCTCTTCGATCTTGACGATCTCTCCGTCCACTTTGGAGGGATCGTGCTGGAGCAGCTTGCGGATATAGTTGAGCCGCATCGCAATCGCGGCGATGCTTTGAGTGGGGCCGTCGTGCAAATCGCGCGCCAGCTTTTTGCGCGCATTCTCCTCAATGTCCACAATGCGGTTCTTTTCCTGCTGCAAGCTCTGGTAAAGCTGAGCGTTCTGCAGCGCAATCGTCGCCTGGCTGCACACCGCCGTCAGCATCTCAATATGCTCATGGGTGAACACGCCCGGTTCTGCGCTGCCGAGGACCACGACGCCATACGTCTCAAAGCCCGCTCGCAGCGGAACGCACAGCGCCGACTTGCAGGGGTGCAGGGCCACGAACTGGCACAGCTCCGGGTCCCGCACCGGGTCACTCGACAAGATCGGGTCAGCCGATTTGAGCGTCTGGGCCACCACGCCGGCCTGGCCCGGAATCATCTTTTGCTGATCGCGGATCGTCAAGTGACGACAGGCCGCCACCGATAGCCCGCCCCGGTCGTGCAACAGCACAACGCTCACCATCTTGCGCGCCGCCGGGCCCAGCTCGTGGAATCCCATCGAAGCCACGTCCAGGATCGCATCCAGAATGCGGTTGTAGCTGAGCGTCGCGCCCAGCGTCCCCGCCATCTCGAACATGGCGCGCACCTGGTCGCGAACGACATTCAGCTTGCGCAGCTCTATCTCTTCATCGGCCTTGCTCTGCTGGAGCACAATGCTCTTGATTCGATCACTCAGCATCCCGGTCAGCATCGCCGCGATGAACAAGACGAGCGCGTTGAGCAACACCGGAAACATATAAGTCAGGCCGGCGTTCGAGGACGGCGACAGATAGGCAGCCAGAGCATACACCAGCGCGATGCCGGTCGCCGTGATAAAGCCGACGATCCAATCAAAGCGCAGCGCCGCGGTGATGATGGGGAACAAGCCGAAAAAGAGCAACGGGCTGCTCGCGCCCCCCGAGTTGATGACCAGCCCGGCGGTCAGCACCGCATCCAAGATCACCGTCAGCAACGGCAGCGGGCGAGCCGGCACCTGGAACGCCAGCAGCACCATCACCAATAGGTTATAGGCTGCTCCGCCCAACAATAGGCCCAGCGTGAGCAACATGCTGGTATCTCTGATGGGAGCGCGAGTGGGGTTGAGCAAGACGACGATGCCGACGCTGACCAACAGCAACCAACGCAAGTTGCACACCAACCAATCTGCTTGAGTCAGTGTCTTGGATATTCCGCGTGCCATTGCGCTTTTTGCCACCCAGGAGTTAAAAGCCGCGACGCATTCAGGAACGGGGTCGCGGCTAGAGGAGGATGGGCGCGAGAGGGCTCGAACCTCCGACCTCATCAATGTGAGTGATGCGCTCTAACCGACTGAGCTACGCGCCCTAACGACCGAGATTATAGCATCGAACCAGCAAAAGGGCAACTTTACCTTGGTCTGGCGCCGGGGCAGCCACGCGGGCTGCCTACGGTAACGCCTCTTGATTTCGGTGACATTTACCCATGAGAAGCGCCACTCTCGATCACTCTCAACTCTCGATCAAACGTCGTCAGGCTTTCGCTGCCGCCCGGAGTGATCACCACGTCATCTTCGACGCGGACGCCGCCCTGGCCCGGCAGATACACGCCCGGCTCGACGGTGAATGTCATCCCCGGCTCCAAGAGGGTCGTGTCGCCCTCGCACGCATAGGGCGGCTCGTGAGTGTCCAGCCCCAGCCCGTGCCCGGTGCGATGCGTAAAGTATTGACCATAGTCCGCATCGGCGATGACTTGGCGCGCGGCGCGATCCACCTCTTGGATTTCGACGCCGGGCCGCGCGGCTTGGCGACCTGCCTCGTTGGCGCGCTTGACCACATCGTACACGCGCCGCAGCTCGTCGCTCACCTGGCCCACGGCAAACGTCCGCGTAATGTCGCTGGCATAGCCGCCCACGCTTACGCCAAAATCGAACAGCAGCAAATCGCCCGATTGCACACGCCGCTCACCTGCCGCGCCGTGCGGCGACGCAGTATCGGGGCCAGAAAGCACAATCGGCTCGAACGGCAAAGCCTCCGCGCCGCCGCGCAACATCTCGATCCGCAACTCGCTGGTGATTTCGCGCACGGTCATGCCGGCGTGAACCTTGTGCAGCGTCGCCTCTAGCGCCGCCTCGGTGATGACGACAGCTTTTCGCATCTGCGCGATTTCGGTTTCGTCCTTGCGCATCCGCAAGCTCGACACGAGTGGCCCTGCATCGGAGAATCGCGCGCCAGGGGCGTTGGCTTTTATCAGCCGCAGCTCGCGCACGCGCATCACCAACTCTTCAACGGCCAGCGTCTTGCCGGCAAGCCCCAGCGCCTTGCTCGCCGCTGCGAACGCGCGTTCCGGCCCTTGCTCGTCCGTCCAGGGAAAGAGCTGCCAATCAATCGCCACCGGGCCGGACGTGGGCTTGGCCGCCTCGAACGACGGCAACACAAAGGCCGGCTTGCCTTGCGTTGGAAAGAACATCACGGTCGGGCGCTCCATCAAGTGGAACGACAGGCCGGTGAGATACAGCATGTTCGCGCCCGGCATCACGGCTACGCCGTCCACACCGCGTTTGCGGGCCAATTCGATCAGTTGTTGAATTCGTTGTATGCTCATCATGCCTCCTGTTTCGCTTATCGCTTCACGCTCTACGCTTTTCGTAACAACATTCGCGCCACCATTCGCGCTTGATCCGCGCCGAGGAGGAGCGAGGCCGTGGCGTACATCGCGCCGCCGCCGACCACGCCGATTCCTGCGCGCAAGATTGCGTTCATCGCAGGCGACAGCGTGAGGAACATCCACACTGCCGCCGCCATTGCAGTTGCCGCAAGTATTGTCTTGCCCAACGCGGCCCACGTCTTTGCGCCTCCCAGCCCGCCCACGCGCGGACGAATCCAGATCAGCAACAACGCTATCTCTGCAAACGCGGCCGTCGAGTTCGCCAGCGCCAGCCCGGCAGCCTGCATCGGGACGATGAGCAAGAGACTGAGCAAGACGTTGGCGATCATCGCCGCCACGCCGAGTGCGACCGGCGTGCGCGTATCGTGCAGCGCGTAAAACGCGCGTGTGACGATTTCGATTCCGGAATGCGCCACCAGCCCCGGCGCGTAAAACATCAACGCCAACGCCACCGCTTCCGTCGAAGCGTTCTGGAACTTGCCGCGCTCAAACAACGCCTGGACGAGCGGCACGCGCAGAACGAGCAATCCCGCCGCCGCCGGAATCGCCACGAATAAAATCGCGCGCAGCGTGGCGGCCAGCGCGTCGCGCATCGCGTCCGTTTGGCCGCGCGCGGCTTGTTCGGCAAATGTGGGGAACGCGGCTGTGGCGATGGATTGCGCGAACACGCCTTGCGGCAGCAACATCACGCGCCACGCATAATCCAGCGCCGCCACTGCGCCCGTGCCCAACCGAGAAGCCAGATTCGCCGTGACCAAGATGTTGATCTGCACCACGGCCAGCCCGAACACGCGCGGCCCCATCAGCCAGAGCACCTGGCGCACGCCCGGGTCGCGCAGTGAAAACACGGGCGTGTAGCGCATCCCGCAGCGCATCAGGCCCGGCAACTGGACGAGCAAGTGCATCAGCGCCCCGGCCACCGCGCCAATCGCCGCGCCCATCGGCCCGATTTTGGGGATCAGCAGCCACGCGCCCAAGATGATGCCGATGTTATACGCCGAAGGCGCCAGCCCCGGCAGCAGGAACTCTTGCTGCGCGTTGAGAATCCCCATCACCAGCCCCGAGACGCCAAAGATCACCGGGCCGATCAGCATCACGCGCACGAGCGACACGGTGAGAGCTTGCTTTTCCGGGTCAAAACCTGGAACCAGCGCGCGAATCAACGCGGGCGCGAACAAAGCCGCGAGCGCGGCCAGCGCGCCGGTCGTGACCCACAGCAAATTGATGACGCCGGAAGCCAGACGCCACGCGCCCTCGCGGTCGTCGCGCGCCAGGTAATTGGCGAACGTGGGAATAAAGGCCGAGGCGAGCGCCCCGCCAGCAATCAGCGCAAAGATCAAATCGGGGAGGCGGAAGGCCGCCAGGTACGCATCGGCGGCGTCGCTGGTGCCCAGTTGCGCAGCGATGACCATATCACGCGCCACGCCGAACAAGCGGCTGACGACAAACGCCGCCATCACAATGCCCGCCGCGCGCGCGATCTGACGATGGCTGGAATTCATGGGAAGGATTATACCACGCCCCGGCGGTCGTTAATGGACAGGGCCTACGTCGGTCAACCGACGCAGGCCCCGCAGTGTCTTACCGATGAGGGCGCCGAGACAATCTTTTCCAGGCGAGAGTGATTCTATCACACAAGCTCAAAACGCAATGGACGCAAACCCTACGAGTGGTCTACGATAATGTCGGACATTCCGGCTTGCGCAATGCGGAATTGACGGATACAATAATCGCATTCGCAGGGACCCGATTGCGGCGTGACGTGTAGCTCAGAAGGAGGAATCGGCATGGATAGCCGGCGCTCGGTCTTTATCTTTGCAGTGATCATTCTGATTGCCGTGTGCATCGTCGGCGCAGGGCTGGCTTTGCGCTTTGTCTCTACTCTTCCCACCTCCACTGCTACCCAATCCACGGCGGCGCCGCCAGGTGCTGTCGTCGTCCAGATTGAATCCTCCAACACCAAGCAAGATTGGGTGGACGCCGTCGTCAAGCAATTCAACGCCGAGAAACGCAAGACCGCCGCCGGGCACGTGATCGCCGTGACGGTCAAGCACGTCGGGTCCGGCAGCTCGAAGACGGATATCCTCGATGGCAAATCCAAGCCCACCGTCTGGAGCCCGGGCAGCAATCCGTGGGTGGCGCAGATCAATCAAGCGTGGATGGACCGCACCGGCAAAAAACTCGTCACCGCCGATTGCCCGGCCACCACGCGCGAGCCGATTGCGATTGCCATGTGGGAGCCGATGGCCCGCGCGTTGGGCTGGCCCGATAGGCCCATCAGTTGGCGCGACCTGGCCGCGCTTTCCGCCGATCCTAAAGGCTGGGCCGCCCGCGGTCACCCGGAATGGGGCGATCTCAAATTCGGCCACGGCCACCCGGATCAATCCAACTCGGGTCTGCTCTCAATGATCGTCCAGGTGTATGCGTCGGCGGGCGTCACGCGCGGGCTGACGCCGGCCCAGGTCAAAAGCCAGGCGGTGATCAGCAACGTGTCCGCCGTCGAGCAGCGCGTGTATCACTATGGCCGGTTAGATACCGACCTGCTCGCCAAGATGACGCAGCGCGGCCCGGATTATCTGCACGCGGCGACCACCTACGAAGTCAACGTCGTCAAGTGGAACCTGGAACACGCCAAAGAGCTGCAATTCCCGCTCGTGACCATCTATCCATCCGACGGCACGTTCTGGGTCGAAAATCCCTATTGCGTCCTCAGCGCCGATTGGGTCACGTCCGAGCAGCGCGAGGCCGCCGAGATGTTTGGCAAATACTTGACCAGCCCGGAACAGCAAGCCCGGGCCATCGAGTTCGGCCTGCGCCCGGCCAACCTCAGCGTGGCGCTTCAAGCGCCGATTGACCTGGCGCACGGCGCGGTGCCGACGATCAGCATGGACAATGTGCCCGACCTGGAATATCCATCCGAAGCCGTCGTCGGCCAAATCCTGGACGTGTTTCACCAAGTCAAAAAGAAAGCCACCGTCATCGTCCTGCTGGATATTTCCGGCAGCATGCAAGGCAACAAGATCAAATCCGCCATCGAGGGTGCCGTGTCCTTCCTCGACCAGATGGAGCCGGACGAGCGCGTCATCGTCTACACTTTTTCCAACGCCATCACCGAGTTGCAGCCTCAGGGGGCGGTGGGCGAAGTGCGCGAGAGGCTGCGGCAGACTCTACAGGGGTTATACGCTGGAGGCGGCACGGCCCTGCATCAAGTCACGATCCAGGCGCTGGATAGAGCCTCCGCCGAGCAAAAGGCGGACCTGGCCGCGGGCAAGAACAGGCTCTACGCCATCGTGCTGCTTTCGGATGGCAAGAACGAGGTGGCCGGTGGGCCAACCGAAAATGACCTGCTGGCTCGCCTGCCTTCGGGTGATCAGCCCGGCAGCGTCAGGCTGTATACCATCGCCTATGGCGACGACGCCAACAAGAATCTGCTCACCACGCTGGCGAATCGAACCAACGGCAAAATGTTCACCAGCGATCCGAGCAACATCAAGAGCGTCTACTTTTTGATCTCGTCCGAGTTTTAGACAGGCACGCACACACGGCGACGGGCGATTTCGTCCAGTTCCTCTTGGCGAAATCGCCCGTCGCTTTTGTGGCTATGACACGGGTCTGGTTTGGGCGCTTAAATCAGGAGAGCCGGGGACGCCGAACCCCGGCTCTCTTTTAAAGGAGGAGAAGAAGAAGAAATACCCGCCCGCTGCCCTGACGTTCATAGATTACCACAACCGCCGCAGCTTGACACAACGCCAGACCTACGATTTCCCTACGCAAGCCGCCGACAGGACTAGAGTACCCCAGGGAACTTGTGCTATAATCCCGCCCATGCGAGTCTATTTTGCCGGCGCGATTATGGGCGGGCGTGAAAACCTGCCGGTCTACCAGCACATTGTCGCGCGGCTGCAAGCCGCCGGGCACGAGGTCCCCTCCGCGCACGTGGCCGACCCGGCCGTCCTTTCGCGCGAATCGGCCCTCTCGCCGCGCGAGGTGTACGAGCGCGACGTGGCCTGGATCGAAACGAGCGACGCGATGGTGGCCGAAGTGTCCACGCCTTCGCTCGGCGTGGGCTATGAGGTAGGTTACGGCTTGCAGCGCGGCCTGCCCGTCTTGTGCCTCTACCGGCGCGGGCTATCTGTCTCCAAAATGATCACCGGCAATCCTGCGCCCACGCTCGTCGTCGCCACGTATTCAGACTTGACCGAGATTGACGCGCGCCTTGCCGCTTTCTTGACCTCCGTCGTTGCGGGAAACATCCATGTCTGAACGCAGCTGGAAACTCGCACGCCCGCCCCGAATCCTCGCCTGGCTGCTATCGCGCCGTTATCTGGCCGAGACCGGCGCGCGGCTGCAAATTGCGGGAGGCGACGATCACATCACCTTGGGAAACGTGAGCATCACACACTAGATCGAGACAGGAAATAAACATGACTCGCTACAAACACATTGGCCTGGTTATCTTGGCTACACTGATCTTGAGCGCAGGTTGCCAACCGGCTCTCCCCAACCCCACGAGCGCGCCAACCTCTGCGCCTGATGCCCAGTCCTTCAACAAGCGCGGGCTAGAGTGCGCTAGCAGAGGCGACTATGGTTGTGCTATCATCAACTATAATCAGGCCATTCAGCTCAAGCCGGACTGGGCCGAAGCATTCGACAATCGCGGTCTGGCTTACGCCGCCCAGGGCAACTATTCTCGCGCCATGGCCGACTGGAACCAGGCGATCAAATTGCAGCCGGACTATGTGGACGCCTATCTCAACCGTGGAGTCGCCTACTACAAAGCCGATTACGAGCACGCCATCGCCGACTACAATCAGGCTATCCCGCTCAATCCGGCCAGCGCCGAAGCTTTTTACTTGCGAGGGCGGGCTTTTTCCGATCAGGGCAACACGGATCGCGCCCTCGCCGATTTCGATCAAGCGATTCGACTCACGCCCAACAATGCCCTCGTCTACTCGGCGCGCGGGATCGCTCATCGGCGCAAGGGCGAACTGGACCTCGCCATTGCCGACTATACGCGAGCCATCCAGCTCAAGCCCAACGACGCCGAGTCCTACTTTAACCGGGGAAACGCTTACGCGGACAAGGTTGATTTTGACGGCGCGATAGCCGACTATGACCAAGCTCTCAAGCTCAAGCCCAACCTCGCCAATGCCTACGTCAATCGCGGCATTGCTTATACCAATAAGGGCGACGTTGACCGCGCCCTGGCCGATTTTGACCAGGCCATCCAGCTCCAGCCCGATCAAGCCGAAGCCTATTACAACCGGGGGCTGGCCTACTTTAAGAAAAAAGACAACCTCAAGGCCATCCTCGATTTCAAGCGGGCGTTGGAGCAAAGCCACGGCCCCGAGTTGAACAAGAAAATAGACGAGCAGTTGAATGCACTGCAAGCCAAGTAACTCGTGAGAGAATCTCCCTCTAGGGGGTGGCGCGCCTCTGCGTTGAACATGACTGGCATCATCTCTTGGCTTTTTGCCGCTTGTCCCATTCTCGTCGTCCTGGCGCTGATGGTCGGCCTGGGGCCCAGCGCGATGGCCGCAGGCGCGGGCGGCTGGCTGGTCGTGGCGCTCGTCATCGTGTTTCGCTTTGGCGCGGGCCTCGCCTTGATCCTCGTCTCGCAGGCCAAAGCATGCTGCTCATCGCGTGGACGGCGCTGCCGGCGTTCGTGGTGACGCGGCAAGTTATGCGTTGACTCTGCAGGTATGGTATACTTGGTAATGCGCGTTGATCGC